>NZ_JAMYBY010000067.1:0-210 GCF_024126555.1 Pseudomonas sp. VE 267-6A | reverse complement strand
CCAATGGCGAGGCGATCTACAAGGCCGACCCCAACTCGGTAGCGCCAACCGGCGCCAAGGACGTGTTCACCTACACCATCCGCGACGCGGACGGTGACGAAAGCACCACGACCATCACCATCAACGTCACCGACAGCAAGCTCGTCGCTTGCCCGGACGATGACATCAAGGTGTACGAGCGCGGGCTGGACCTGGTGCAGGACGCCTGGG
>NZ_JAMYBY010000066.1:0-211 GCF_024126555.1 Pseudomonas sp. VE 267-6A | reverse complement strand
TGATCGAAGCCCAGGCTGCGCGTGCGCCGGGCTCCATCGCGCTGACCCTGGGTGACGCCCAGCTCAGCTACCGCGAACTCAACGAACGCGCCAACCAGATGGCCCATGCGTTGATTGCCCAGGGCATCGGGCCAGAGGTGCTGGTGGGCCTGGCCTGCGAGCGCAGCCTGGAGATGGTGGTCGGCCTGCTGGCGATCCTCAAGGCCGGCGG
>NZ_JAMYBY010000065.1:0-249 GCF_024126555.1 Pseudomonas sp. VE 267-6A | reverse complement strand
CTGCTCGCACAGCAACTGGAAGAACTCTTCCGGTGCCCGGCTGGTGGCCTGCGGCACGATGACCAGCCTGCCGCCATACAGCAGCGCACCAAAGATCTCCCACACCGAGAAGTCGAAGGCATAGGAGTGGAACAGGCTCCACACGTCACTCGGCCCGAAGGCGAACCAGTGTTCGGTGGCGGCAAACAGGCGCAGTACGTTGTGGTGCGCGAGCAACGCGCCCTTGGGCTTGCCGGTGGAGCCGGAGGT
>NZ_JAMYBY010000064.1:0-284 GCF_024126555.1 Pseudomonas sp. VE 267-6A | reverse complement strand
GCTGCTGTATGGCGGCAGGCTGGTCATCGTGCCGCAGGCCACCAGCCGGGCACCGGAAGAGTTCTTCCAGTTGCTGTGCGAGCAGCGGGTCACCGTGCTCAACCAGACGCCATCGGCGTTCAAACAGCTGATGCAGGTGGCCTGTGCCCCGGCGCAAGCCGAGATGAAGCCCGCCCTGCGCTACGTGGTATTCGGTGGTGAAGCTCTCGACGTGCACAGCCTGCGCCCTTGGTTCGAGCGCTTCGGCGATCAGCAGCCGCAACTGATCAACATGTACGGCATCA
>NZ_JAMYBY010000063.1:0-357 GCF_024126555.1 Pseudomonas sp. VE 267-6A | reverse complement strand
AGATGGTCGTCGCCCTGCTGGCGACCCTCAAGGCCGGTGGCGCCTACGTGCCGCTGGACCCGGAATACCCGCGCGAGCGCCTGGGCTACCTGTTCGACGACAGCGGCATCGCCCTGCTGCTGACCCAGCAGCACCTGCTGGCACAGTTGCCGGTGCCCGAAGGCCTACCGCTGCTCGCCCTGGACACGCTGGACCTGAGCGAGCACGCCCAGAGCAACCCGGACATTGCCCTGCACCCGGAGAACCTGGCCTACGTCATCTACACCTCCGGTTCCACCGGCAATCCCAAGGGCGCCGGCAACCGCCACAGCGCACTCACCAACCGCCTGTGCTGGATGCAGCAGGCCTACGCCCTGG
>NZ_JAMYBY010000062.1:0-368 GCF_024126555.1 Pseudomonas sp. VE 267-6A | reverse complement strand
TCCACCGGCAATCCCAAGGGCGCCGGCAACCGCCACAGCGCACTCACCAACCGCCTGTGCTGGATGCAGCAGGCCTACGCCCTGGACGCCAGCGACACGGTACTGCAGAAGACCCCGTTCAGCTTCGACGTGTCGGTGTGGGAGTTCTTCTGGCCGCTGATGACCGGTGCGCGCCTTGTGGTCGCTGCTCCTGGCGACCACCGCGACCCGGCCAGGCTGGTAGCGCTGATCAACCAGCACCAGGTCAGCACCCTGCACTTCGTACCGTCGATGCTGCAGGCCTTCCTGCTGGATGCCGGTGTGCCGAGCTGCACCAGCCTCACCCGCATCGTCTGCAGCGGCGAGGCCCTGCCGGTGGACGCGCAGCA
>NZ_JAMYBY010000061.1:0-384 GCF_024126555.1 Pseudomonas sp. VE 267-6A | reverse complement strand
ACCAGTGTTCGGTGGCGGCAAACAGGCGCAGTACGTTGTGGTGCGCGAGCAACGCGCCCTTGGGCTTGCCGGTGGAGCCGGAGGTGTAGATCACGTAGGCCAGGTTGGCAGGGTCAAGCGAGAGTGCCGGGTTGTGCGTGGCGAAGGCGCCGAAGTCATCGTCCAGAAGCAACGTGCGCACGCCTTGCGGAACTGGCAGTTGCAGGTGCGACTGGGCCAGCACCACGCTCAGCCCGCTGTCTTCCATCATGTAGGCCAGGCGGTCCTCGGGGTACGCCGGGTCCAGTGGCACATACGCACCGCCGGCCTTGAGGATCGCCAGCAGGCCGACCACCATCTCCAGGCTGCGCTCGCAGGCCAGGCCCACCAGCACCTCTGGCCCGA
>NZ_JAMYBY010000060.1:0-409 GCF_024126555.1 Pseudomonas sp. VE 267-6A | reverse complement strand
AGCCGCGTGGGGAGGGTTTCGAACTGCGCACCGACCGGCATGGCGCCGTGCGTGCGGCGGCGGGTTTGCTGCTGACCACCGAGCCCCGGCATCACGAAGCCAAGCACCACAAGGACCTGCCCGAGACCGCCGAACGCCTGGCCACCGCCAGCGAACAGCAGGACGGCTTCGGCCAGCAGGCGCGCGAGGTGCAGGCGCAGGATTCGGGCGACCAGGACGAGGTGGCCAAGGCCCTGCATGCGCAGCACCAGGGCATCGTCGGCAGCGGCCCGACCAACCAGAGCGCCAACGAGTTTCCCGAGTTCAGCGAACCGCACCTGGTGGTGGCCAGCCCGGCGGGCATCGCCCTGACCACGCCGCGCTCGACGCATGTCGCGACCGGTGAACACCTGGCGTTGAGCAGCACCGG
>NZ_JAMYBY010000059.1:0-410 GCF_024126555.1 Pseudomonas sp. VE 267-6A | reverse complement strand
CAGCCTTGCGGGCGAAGAGGCCCGTCAGTTCGCCGCCTTGAACCTCAAGCGCCACGCATGCAGCAGCGGCTCGGTATACCCGCTCGGCTGCTCACGCCCCTTGAACACCAGGTCGCTGGCGGCCTGGAACGCCATCGAGGTGGCGAAGTCCGGCGCCATCGGGCGGTATGCCGCATCCCCGGCATTCTGCCGGTCGACCACCACCGCCATGCGTTCGAGCACCTCGCGTACCTTGGCCTCGCTCACCGTGCCATGCAGCAGCCAGTTGGCAATGTGCTGGCTGGATATACGCAAGGTCGCACGGTCTTCCATCAGGCCGACGTTGTGGATGTCCGGCACCTTGGAGCACCCGACCCCTTGCTCCACCCAGCGCACCACGTAGCCGAGAATGCCCTGGCAGTTGTTCTCCA
>NZ_JAMYBY010000058.1:0-417 GCF_024126555.1 Pseudomonas sp. VE 267-6A | reverse complement strand
AGCCGTTCGAATTCGAACTGGAGCTGGTCAGTGAACGGGCGTCGCTGAACCTCGAATCCCTCCTGCACACGCTCGCCTTCCTGCAACTGTCGCCCAGCGGCAGCGGCATTCACGGGCTGGTCTACAGCGCCGCGCAGGGCGAAGCCGGGCGGTGCCTGTCGCGCTACCGGCTGGTGCTGCGCCCGCGGCTGGCGTACCTGGCGCACCGCATCAACCAGCGCATCTTCCAGCACAAGACGGTGCCGCAGATCATCGCCCAGGTGCTCGAAGAGCACGGCATCCTCGCCAGCGACCACCGCTTCGTGCTTGGCGCGGTGTACCCCGAGCGCATTTACTGCGTGCAGTACGACGAGTCCGACCTGCACTTCATCCAGCGCCTGTGCGAGGAGGAGGGCATCCACTACCACTTCCAGCACA
>NZ_JAMYBY010000057.1:0-417 GCF_024126555.1 Pseudomonas sp. VE 267-6A | reverse complement strand
AGCCGTTCGAATTCGAACTGGAGCTGGTCAGTGAACGGGCGTCGCTGAACCTCGAATCCCTCCTGCACACGCTCGCCTTCCTGCAGCTGTCGCCCAGCGGCAGCGGCATTCACGGGCTGGTCTACAGCGCCGCGCAGGGCGAAGCCGGGCGGCGCCTGTCGCGCTACCGGCTGGTGCTGCGCCCGCAGCTGGCGTACCTGGCGCACCGCATCAACCAGCGCATCTTCCAGCACAAGACGGTGCCGCAGATCATCGCCCAGGTGCTCGAGGAGCACGGCATCCTCGCCAGCGACCACCGCTTCGTGCTGGGCGCGGTGTACCCCGAGCGGGTGTACTGCGTGCAGTACGACGAGTCCGACCTGCACTTCATCCAGCGCCTGTGCGAGGAGGAGGGCATCCACTACCACTTCCAGCACA
>NZ_JAMYBY010000056.1:0-430 GCF_024126555.1 Pseudomonas sp. VE 267-6A | reverse complement strand
GGCGGCTCGGGGAAGGTCCCGGCCAGGCTCTTGGGCCCCACATGGGCGAAGTTCGCCGCGTGCGCGGTGTACGGCCCGGTGGTCACGTGGGTGATGCCGCTGGCGTTGTAGGTGGTGGCACTGCCGCCGCCCTGCACCACCAGTTCGGTCTTGGCGGTGAGGGTGATGCGGTCGGCATTGGCGGTGATGTCGAGCTTGGCCAGCAGGTTGATGTTGTCTTTCAGCGCTTTGATATCGATGTCGCCCGACGCCGCCACCAACCGCCAGCCCATGTTCTGCACGAACAGCCGCATGCCCTGGCTGGCACTGGCCAGCAGTCGCTTGCCGATCGACAGGCTCGTATGCCCGGTGCTGCTCAACGCCAGGTGTTCACCGGTCGCGACATGCGTCGAGCGCGGCGTGGTCAGGGCGATGCCCGCCGGGCTGGCCA
>NZ_JAMYBY010000055.1:0-435 GCF_024126555.1 Pseudomonas sp. VE 267-6A | reverse complement strand
TTGCCCAAACCGACCGCTCCTCACGCACCTCCCCCCACGCCTTGTACTGCCCCGCCCACGCCATCTCGCCATTGTGGTCGGTCAGCTCCATTGGCGTGCCCAGGTGATCGCACTGGTACCACGCAAGCGCATCAAACGCCTGCGGCGGCATGTGCGTTTGCCACAGCGGGTCCTGGTCGAAGTCGTAACTGCGCTGGCTCCAGTCCGGCTGCTTGTGCAGCCGCACCGGCCCCCTGCGCAGGGCCTGGGCCACCGGCACAAAGCTGCCCGGCTCATACAGGTAATGCACCGTGCGGCCCGTATCGCCTTCATCACGCGGCGGGGCGCTTTCCCACGCCAGTGTGTCGCCGTCCCAGCCAAACAGCGTGAAGCCACAGTCCAGCTCACGCTGGCGCTTGGCCCGTTCAAGCTGATTCCAGCCCGTGCCGGCCTGCG
>NZ_JAMYBY010000054.1:0-485 GCF_024126555.1 Pseudomonas sp. VE 267-6A | reverse complement strand
GCCGGGTTGGCATGCTCGGTCAGGCTCAGAAAATGCCCGCTGACCAGGCTCGGCTGGTCGCTGCGGCCCTCGGCCAGGCGGTAGTCGCTGCGGTGGCGCTCCAGGGCGCGGGTGGCCAGGTGCTTGCCGCGCGCGCGGTCGCTGAAGCGCGCCGGGTAGTCGTAGTCTTCCAGGTCCGGCGCAGCACCGCTGTCGGCGTCGCTTTCGAGCTGGATGCGCGGTTTGGTGAAGTCGTAGTCGCGCCGCGTGGTGCGGCTGGTGCGCGTGGCCAGGCGCAGGCCGAAGCGCTTGATCACCGGCACGTCGGCCACCAGCCCGGTGTCCTGCTGGTAGGCCACCGGGGCCAGGGTGGGGAATACGGTCTGGTCGTCGCCGAACACCAGCGCATGGCCCTGCGGGCTGTGCTGGAAGTGGTAGTGGATGCCCTCCTCCTCGCACAGGCGCTGGATGAAGTGCAGGTCGGACTCGTCGTACTGCACGCAGTA
>NZ_JAMYBY010000053.1:0-577 GCF_024126555.1 Pseudomonas sp. VE 267-6A | reverse complement strand
GGCTGCAGGAGCAACTGCTAGGCAGCCACGACGGCAAGTCCACGTTGCTCAAGCGTCAGTACCAGTACGATGGCGCCGGGCAACTCACCGACATTCACGACAGCCGACGTGGTCAGTTGGCCTACCAGTACGACCCTGTCGGTCGCCTGTTGCAGGCCACCAGTCGCCTGGGGGTGGAGACATTCGCCTTCGACCCGGCGGGTAACCTGCTGGACGAGAAGACGCAGCAGCTCAACCGCCCGCTGGACCAGGCCCCGAAACGCAACAGGTTGATGGACAACCTGCTGCGCGAGTACGCCGGCACCCATTACACCTACGACGCGCGCGGCAACCTCGCCGAACGGCTGCACAACGGCGTGCGTGCGCAGTTCAACTGGGACCTGTTCGATCGGCTGCAGAGCTACAGCGACGACAAGCTCAAGGTCGAATACAGCTATGACGCACTCGGCCGGCGACTGCACAAACACTCGGTTGCGCATTATTCGAACAAGCCGCAGGCCGGCACGGGCTGGAATCAGCTTGAACGGGCCAAGCGCCAGCGTGAGCTGGACTGTGGCTTCACGCTGTTTGGCTGGGA
>NZ_JAMYBY010000052.1:0-577 GCF_024126555.1 Pseudomonas sp. VE 267-6A | reverse complement strand
GGCTGCAGGAGCAACTGCTAGGCAGCCACGACGGCAAGTCCACGTTGCTCAAGCGTCAGTACCAGTACGATGGCGCCGGGCAACTTACCGACATTCACGACAGCCGACGTGGTCAGTTGGCCTACCAGTACGACCCTGTCGGTCGCCTGTTGCAGGCCGGCAGTCGCCTGGGGGTGGAGACATTCGCCTTTGACCCGGCCGGTAACCTGCTGGACGAGAAGACGCAGCAGCTCAACCGCCCGCTGGACCAGGCCCCCAAACGCAACAGGTTGATGGACAACCTGCTGCGCGAATACGCCGGTACGCACTACAGCTATGACGAGCGTGGCAACCTCGCCGAACGGCTGCACAACGGCGTGCGTACGCAGTTCTCCTGGGACCTGTTCGACCGGCTGCAGAGCTACAGCGACGACAAGCTCAAGGTCGAGTACAGCTATGACGCCCTCGGCCGGCGACTGCACAAACACTCGGTTGCGCATTATTCGAACAAGTCGCAGGCCGGCACGGGCTGGAATCAGCTTGAACGGGCCAAGCGCCAGCGTGAGCTGGACTGTGGCTTCACGCTGTTTGGCTGGGA
>NZ_JAMYBY010000051.1:0-611 GCF_024126555.1 Pseudomonas sp. VE 267-6A | reverse complement strand
GGTTCGAGCGCTTCGGCGATCAGCAGCCGCAACTGATCAACATGTACGGCATCACCGAGACCACGGTGCACGTCACTTACCGTCCTGTGTCGCTGGCCGATCTGGCCGGTGATGCGGCAAGCCCCATCGGCGAGCCGATCCCGGACCTGTCGTGGTACCTGCTCGATGCCGACCTGAATCCGGTGCCAAAAGGCGCCATCGGCGAGCTGTATGTGGGCCAGGCCGGCCTGGCGCGTGGTTATCTCAAGCGTGCCGATCTCACCGCCACACGTTTCGTGCCCGATCCGTTCTCGGCCCGCGGCGAGCGCCTGTACCGCACGGGCGACCTGGCGCGTTATCGCCAGGATGGCATCGTCGAGTACGTCGGCCGCATCGACCATCAGGTCAAGATCCGCGGCTTCCGCATCGAACTGGGTGAGATCGAGGCACGTCTGGCGCAACAGGCTGCGGTGCGCGAGGCGCTGGTGCTGGCGGTGGACGGGCCGAGCGGCCAGCAGTTGGTGGGCTACGTCGTGCCGCAGGACGCCAATGCCGAGCACACCCAATTGCGTGATCAACTCAAGGCCGGGCTCAAGGCCGAACTGCCGGACTACATGGTGCCCACGCACCTG
>NZ_JAMYBY010000050.1:0-674 GCF_024126555.1 Pseudomonas sp. VE 267-6A | reverse complement strand
GCTGCTGTATGGCGGCAGGCTGGTCATCGTGCCGCAGGCCACCAGCCGGGCACCGGAAGAGTTCTTCCAGTTGCTGTGCGAGCAGGGGGTCACCGTACTCAACCAGACGCCATCGGCGTTCAAACAGCTGATGCAGGTGGCCTGTGCTCCGGCGCAAGCCGAGATGAAGCCCGCCCTGCGCTACGTGGTATTCGGTGGCGAAGCTCTCGACGTGCACAGCCTGCGCCCTTGGTTCGAGCGCTTCGGCGATCAGCAGCCGCAACTGATCAACATGTACGGCATCACCGAGACCACGGTGCACGTCACTTACCGTCCAGTCAGCCTTGAAGACCTGGCCGGCGATGCGGCAAGTCCGATTGGCGAGCCGATCCCGGACCTGTCGTGGTACCTGCTCGATGCCGACCTGAACCCGGTGCCAAAAGGCGCCATCGGCGAGCTGTATGTGGGCCAGGCTGGTCTGGCGCGTGGTTATCTCAAGCGTGCCGATCTCACCGCCACGCGTTTCGTGCCCGACCCGTTCTCGGCCCGCGGCGAGCGCCTGTACCGCACGGGCGACCTGGCGCGTTATCGCCAGGATGGCATCGTCGAATACGTCGGCCGCATCGACCATCAGGTCAAGATCCGCGGCTTCCGCATCGAACTGGGTGAGATCGAGGCACGTCTGGCGCAACAGG
>NZ_JAMYBY010000049.1:0-691 GCF_024126555.1 Pseudomonas sp. VE 267-6A | reverse complement strand
CGCGGATGGTGTAGGTGAACACGTCCTTGGCGCCGGTTGGCGCTACCGAGTTGGGGTCGGCCTTGTAGATCGCCTCGCCATTGGCGTTCAGGATCAACGTGCCGTAGGTACCGGCAATGCTCACGCCCAGCGAGCCGATGGCCGAGGTAGAGGTGTCGGCGCCTGCCCGCACACCCACCACCGCACCGCCCTGGGCTGCACCGTCTGCACCCAGGATGTCGTTGAGCAGCACGTTGCCGGTGACCGTTCCGCCTTCCATCACTGTGGCGCTGTCCGATTCGGCAATGGGCATGTCGTCGACGATATGGATCACGATGGTGCTGGTAACGCTGTTGCCCAGCGCATCGGTGGCCTTGTAGGTGAAGGTCTCGGTGCTCACGACGTTGGCGCCGTCGTTGCCGTTGCCGATGTGCGGCGCCGAGGTCAGGGTGTACTTGTAGCTGCCGTCGGCGTTGATCTGAATCTGCCCGTAGTTACCGATGGCGCTGCCTTCCAGGCTGTAGGTCAGGGCACCGGAGCCACCGCCCACCCGGCCTTGAAGGTTGCCGACCGAGGTTTCCGTGGCCCTGGTCGGCGCGCTGCCTTCTACCGTGCCAGGCGCCAGGTCCCAGGCGTCCTGCACCAGGTCCAGCCCGCGCTCGTACACCTTGATGTCATCGTCCGGGCAAGCGACGAGCTTGCTGTCGGTGAC
>NZ_JAMYBY010000048.1:0-809 GCF_024126555.1 Pseudomonas sp. VE 267-6A | reverse complement strand
TGCAAGGAGCAAACCCCCATGGCAACACCTGCCTACATGTCCGTCACCGGCACCAAACAAGGCCTGATCACCGCCGGTGCCTTCACCGCCGATTCGGTCGGCAACACCTACCAGGAAGGCCACGAAGACCAGGTCATGGTCCAGGGCTTCAACCACGAAGTGATCATCCCGCGCGACCCGCAGTCCGGTCAGCCGACCGGCCAGCGCGTGCACAAGCCGGTGGTCATCACCAAGGTCTTCGACAAGGCGTCGCCCCTGCTGCTGGCCGCGCTGACCTCCGGCGAGCGCCTGACCGAAATCGTCATCCACTGGTACCGCACCTCGGCGGCCGGCACCCAGGAGCACTATTTCACCACCAAGCTCGAAGACGCGATCATCGTCGACATCAAGGACTACATGCACAACTGCCAGGACCCGGCCAACGCGCACTTCACCCACCTCGAAGACGTGCACTTCACCTACCGCAAGATCACCTGGACCCACGAAGTGTCCGGTACCTCCGGCTCGGACGACTGGCGTACCCCGGTCGCCGGCTAAGCCTGCGTTAGTTCACTGCCCCGGCCAGCCAGCATGGCCGGCCGGGGCAGCCTGTCACCCCAGTTTTTGCAGCGGGAGGAACATCGGATGTTCTCAGCGGCCAACCAGCCCCATTTCACCCTGACCCTGGACGGGGTCGACAGCGACTTTCAGGTGCTGTCGTTCAGCGGGCGCGAAGCGCTCAGCCAGCCGTTCGAATTCGAACTGGAGCTGGTCAGTGAACGGGCGTCGCTGAACCTCGAATCCCTCCTGCACACGCTCGCCTTCCTGCA
>NZ_JAMYBY010000047.1:0-1089 GCF_024126555.1 Pseudomonas sp. VE 267-6A | reverse complement strand
TCAGGGCGATGCCCGCCGGGCTGGCCAGCACCAGGTGCGGTTCGCTGAACTCGGGAAATTCGTTGGCGCTCTGGTTGGTCGGGCCGCTGCCGACGATGCCCTGGTGCTGCACATGCAGGGCCTTGGCCACCTCGTCCTGATCGCCCGCTTCCTGCGCCTGCACCTCGCGCGCCTGCTGGCCGAAGCCGTCCTGCTGCTCGCTGGCAGTAGCCAGGCGTTCGGCGGTCTCGGGCAGGTCCTTGTGGTGCTTGGCTTCGTGATGGCGCGGCTCGGTGGTCAGCAGCAAACCCGCCGCCGCACGCACGGCGCCATGCCGGTCGGTGCGCAGTTCGAAACCCTCCCCACGCGGCTGGCCGCCCGAGGGGCGCGGATGGGTCAGGTAGCCCAGGTTGATCGCACTGGCGCCATGGTCGCTGCGCAACGCGATGCTGATCTCGCTGGTGGTGTCGTCGATGCGCAGCTCGTTGCTGCGGCTGCCCTTGTATTCCTTGCTCTTGACCGTGGCCAGGGTCTTGAAGTCGGGCAACCGGTACGGCGGCAGGTTGGCGCCGTGGTACAGGCAACCGGTGATCAGCGGCTGGTCGGGGTCGCCCTCCAGAAAGGTGATCAGCACCTCCATGCCCACACGCGGCAGCGAGATGGCGCCAAAGCTGCTCTGGCTGGCCCAGCTGGAGGCCACGCGCATCCAGCAGGTGGTCTTGTCGTCCGACTGGCCTTCGCGGTCCCAGAAGAACTGCACCTTGACCCGGCCGTACTCGTCGCAATAGATCTCTTCGCCTTCCGGGCCGGTCACTACAGCACGTTGCGCACCCAGCACTTTGGGCTTGGGATGCTCCAGCGGCGGCCGATACGGCACGTCCCACGGCGTGGCGCAGAAGCGGTTGCGATAGCCCTGGTGGAAATCATCCTTGAGGTCGGTGACGTCACTGCTGATCACCTCCTCGAGCACCTGCGGCTGCTTGCCTTCATGCAGCACTTCGGTGAGCAGCCACAGGTCGTTCCAGGCCGGGTTGGCATGCTCGGTCAGGCTCAGAAAATGCCCGCTGACCAGGCTCGGCTGGTCGCTGCGGCCCTCGGCCAGGCGGTAGT
>NZ_JAMYBY010000046.1:0-1147 GCF_024126555.1 Pseudomonas sp. VE 267-6A | reverse complement strand
ACTACCGCCTGGCCGAGGGCCGCAGCGACCAGCCGAGCCTGGTCAGCGGGCATTTTCTGAGCCTGACCGAGCATGCCAACCCGGCGTGGAACGACCTGTGGCTGCTCACCGAAGTGCTGCATGAAGGCAAGCAGCCGCAAGTGCTCGAGGAGGTGATCAGCAGCGACGTCACCGACCTCAAGGACGACTTTCACCAGGGCTATCGCAACCGCTTCTGCGCCACGCCGTGGGATGTGCCGTATCGGCCGCCGCTGAGGCATCCCAAGCCCAAAGTGCTGGGTGCGCAACGTGCGGTAGTGACCGGCCCCGAGGGCGAGGAGATCTATTGCGACGAGTACGGCCGGGTCAAGGTGCAGTTCTTCTGGGACCGCGAAGGCCAATCGGACGACAAGACCACCTGCTGGATGCGCGTGGCCTCCAACTGGGCCAGCCAGAGCAGCTTCGGCGCCATCTCGCTGCCGCGTATCGGCATGGAGGTGCTGATCACCTTTCTGGAAGGCGACCCCGACCAGCCGCTGATCACTGGTTGCCTGTACCACGGCGCCAACCTGCCGCCGTACCGGTTGCCGGACTTCAAGACCCTGGCCACGGTCAAGAGCAAGGAATACAAGGGCAGCCGCAGCAACGAGCTGCGCATCGACGACACCACCAGCGAGATCAGCATCGCGTTGCGCAGCGACCATGGCGCCAGTGCGATCAACCTGGGCTACCTGACCCACCCGCGCCCCTCGGGCGGCCAGCCGCGCGGTGAGGGTTTCGAGCTGCGCACCGACCGGCATGGCGCCGTGCGCGCGGCGGCGGGCCTGCTGCTGACCACCGAGCCCCGGCATCACGAAGCCAAGCACCACAAGGACCTGCCCGAAACCGCCGAACGCCTGGCCACCGCCAGCGAGCAGCAGGACGGCTTCGGCCAGCAGGCACGCGAGGTACAGGCGCAGGAAGCGGGCGATCAGGACGACGTGGCCAAGGCCCTGCATGCGCAGCACCAGGGCATTGTCGGCAGTGGCCCGACCAACCAGAGCGCCAACGAATTTCCCGAGTTCAGCGAACCGCACCTGGTGCTGGCCAGCCCGGCGGGCATCGCCCTGACCACGCCGCGCTCGACGCATGTCGCGACCGGTGAACACCTGGCGTTGAGCAGCACCGG
>NZ_JAMYBY010000045.1:0-1234 GCF_024126555.1 Pseudomonas sp. VE 267-6A | reverse complement strand
TTTGAATCGCCCCTGGTTTCCTAGACACTCTCCAAGCTCAGAAAATAGCGTTTCTCATACTCTACCGGCGACAGCTGATTGTTGAAGCCATGCCGACGTTTTACGTTGTAGAACATCTCGATGTAATCGAACACATCACTACGAGCATCTTCCCGCGTGGTGTAGATTTTCCGCCTGATCCGTTCCCGTTTCAGAAGTTGGAAAAAGCTCTCGGCCACGGCATTGTCATGACAGTTGCCTCGGCGACTCATGCTGGCAACCAAATTGTTCGCCTTCAAAAAGCTGCGCCAATCGGAACTGCTGTATTGGCTGCCCTGATCGGAGTGAACCATCACCTCCTGTTTCGGTTTTCGCCTCCAAACCGCCATCAATAACGCATCAATGGCCAAATCACTGGTCATCTGCGACTTCATTGACCAGCCAACAACCTGACGAGAAAACAGATCCAGCACCACTGCTAAATACAGCCAGCCTTCGTACGTACGAATGTAGGTGATGTCGGTGACCCAAACCTTGTTGGGTTCTACGACATCAAACTGGCGCTTCAGCAAGTTGGGTGAGGCGATTGCTGGCTTACCGCCGTACTTTCCAGGGCGACGTCGATAACCTGACTGAGAACGCAGACCTTCAAGACGCATCAGCCTTGCCACACGATGACGACCACAATCCTCGCCGGCCTCGCGCAGATCGTCATGGATTTTGCGATAGCCATAAACGCCGCCGCTCTCCAACCATGAATGCTTAATCAAACCCAGCAGTCGCTGGTCGTCTTTGGCTCGTAGAGATTGCGGCTCAGCCAGCCAGGCGTAATAACCGCTGGGATGGACTTTCAGCGTCAGGCAAAGCCGTCGAATTGAATACTCGCCCGCGTGCTGCTTGATAAAGGCGTACTTCAGCCGCACTCCTTGGCAAAGTACGCGGCGGCCTTCTTTAAGATGTCTCTCTCTTCCGTCACACGCTTGAGTTCAGCGCGTAGCTTGCGCAACTCGGCCTGCTGATCATCATCTTGCTGACGCTGCTCTTGGGGCTTGCTGTAGACCTTGATCCAGGCGTAAAGGCTGTGCACGGACATGCCCAGACGCTGGGCGACATCGGCAACAGGTTTGCCTTTTTCGGTCACTTGCTTGACCGCTTCGATCTTGAACTCTTCGGGGTAACGCTGACGACTCATGGCACCTCCTATTTGGGCCTCATTATGAGGCTTGGAGGTGTCTACGAAACCAGGGGCGATTCA
>NZ_JAMYBY010000044.1:0-1303 GCF_024126555.1 Pseudomonas sp. VE 267-6A | reverse complement strand
TCATCCGCCACGTGCACCCCGACGGTAGCCAGGACCGCTACAGCTTTGATGAGCGCAGCAACCTGCTGCAGCACATCCGTCCCGACCACAGCACGCTGCACTACGCCTACGACGACCATGACCAGCTGATTAAGATCCGCGATGCCGAGGGTGGCCTTTGGCTGCGCGACTACGACGAGCGCGGCAACCTGGTAGAGACGGTCGACCCGCTGGGCAACAAGACCGAATTTGCCTACACCCCAAGCGGCCTGGTAAGTGCGATCAAGGACGCCAACGGCAACCAGAAGGCGTTGGCCTACAACGACGCCGGGCAACTGCTCGAGTACGTCGACTGCTCAGGCAAGACCAGCCAGTGGGCCTACAACGACTTCGGCCAGCTGGTGCAGTTCGCCGACGCAGCGGGCAACAAGACCGCCTATGAGTACAAGGCCGGGCAACTGTCCAGGGTCACCCACCCCGACAACACCGAAGAGCGCTTCGAACGTGATGCCGAAGGCCGTCTGCTGGCGTACCTCGACGCGCTCGACCGCTGCACCACCTGGACCTATTCCGGCGCCGGGCTTCTGGCCGAGCGCGTCGACGCCAACGAGCACACCCTGCGCTACCGCTGGGACAAACTGGGCCGCCTGATCGGCCTGGAAAACGAAAACACCAGCCAGGCGAACTTCGTGTACGACCCGGTCGGTCGCCTGTTGCAGGAGACCGGCTTCGATGGCCTGACCACCCGTTATCAATACGACCCGTACAGCGGTCGCCTGGCCTCGACCCAGGTCGGCCAGCGCCGCATCGACCTGCGTTTCGACCCCATGGGTCGGCTGGCCGAGCGTACCGCCAGGCTGGGCGATCAGTCCCAGACCGAGCGCTTTGCCTATGACGGCAACGGCAGGCTGATCCAGGCGATCAACGCGGCAAGCCAGCTGCAGTGGTTCCATGACGAGGCGGGCAATCTGACCCGCGAGCATCAGCATTACCTGGGGTTGCAGCAGCCGGTGGTGGCGGTGTGGACGCACGAGTACGACGTGCTCAACCAGCGCATCGCGACCGTACGCCCCGATGGCCACAGGGTCAGTTGGCTGACCTACGGCAGCGGCCACCTGCTGGGCATGAAGCTCGACCAGCACGACATGCTCAGCTACGAGCGCGATGACCTGCACCGTGAAGTGGCGCGCCATCAGGGCAACAAGCTGATGCAGACCCAGGCCTGGGACCCGGCCGGACGGCTGCAGGAGCAACTGCTAGGCAGCCACGACGGCAAGTCCACGTTGCTCAAGCGTCAGTACCAGTACGATGGCGCCGGGCAACT
>NZ_JAMYBY010000043.1:0-1323 GCF_024126555.1 Pseudomonas sp. VE 267-6A | reverse complement strand
TGTCTAGTCCTGAAATAGGTTTACACCTGTTCAGGTAGGCCGATAGGCCTCAAAACGCCCGATGCACCGCATCGGGCGTTTTGTTTTTCAGGGCCATATGGGGCCGTTCTGTGTTGTAGATCTGCACTGCCTCATCAACCATCTGCCTCGCTTGCTCCAGATCTTCAGGGCTGCTCAACAGCAGCTCCATCTTGAGGATTCCGTTGATTCGCTCAGCCAGCGCATTCTGGTAGCAGTCATACCCATCAGTCATGGAGCACTGAACGCCGTGCCGTTGGTGCAGTGACTGGTATAGCGCCGAGCAATATTGGATGCCTCGATCCGAATGGTGGACTAATGGCTGGCGACGACGTCGCTTTCGTAAGGCCTGCTTGAAGGCTTGCGCTACTGACTCGGCATGCAGGCTTTCATGGACGTGGTGACCAACAATTTTCCTGGAGTACGCGTCCGTTACCAGGCTCAGGTACAGCGGGCCGTTACGTGCGGGCAGATAAGTAATGTCGGCAACCCAGACGTGCTCCGGCCTTGTCGGAACGACTTGGCTTGGACCGGGCTTGATTAAGTTGGGATGGCGGTAGAAGCGATGAAAGCTCTGTGTTGTCTTGTGGTATGCCCGCTTGGGCAGTACCAGCAAACGGCGCTCTCCCAAGACCTGAAACAGCCTATCTCGGCCGACCTGGAATCGTTTGTCAGGTTGGCAATGCAGCAAATAGTGCAGCTTACGGGTACCCAGACGGGGCTGGCGCAGCCGGACTTGCTGAACAAACTGAACCACCCGATCTGCCTGGCGCTCTTTGCCATCAGCAGCTCGGTTGCGCTTGTAGTAAGCCTGTCGACTGATGCCTAGAAACTGACAAGCCCTGGCAATGCTCAGTCCTGCGACTTGACCTTGCGAGAGGACTTGCCGGATCGCTTTTTTACGACCGAGACACCATAGTCATTTTTCAGAACATCAACGACCGTTTCAAAGAACTGGGCCTTCTGGCTCATCAGCTCAAGCTGCTGCTCAAGCTCTTTGATTCGCTGCTCTGGAGTGAGCATTTTGGGGTCAGACATCGCGCAGCTCCTCTCGTCGCGGATCGAGGCCCCCTGGCTCCAATCCTGCCGACCGTGCTTACGCAACCATACCAGAACCGTCGACCGTCCCTGGATGCCATACCGCACCTGGGCCTGCTTGTAGGTCAGTTCGCCTTTTTCAATCTGATCAACCACCGCCAATTTAAAAGACAGTGAGTAATCACGCTGTGTGCGCTTTACACCTTGCTCCATCTGACTCTCCGGAAATTCGGGATGGGAGGTGTAAACCTTATTCAGGACGGGACA
>NZ_JAMYBY010000042.1:0-1796 GCF_024126555.1 Pseudomonas sp. VE 267-6A | reverse complement strand
AGCCCGGCGCACGCGCAGCCTGGGCTTCGATCAGTTCATGGAGGCAGCGCTGGCTGGCGAACTGCGCAGGCGCCGGGTTCCATTGTTGGAGGTTGGCCTGTTGCTCGCGGGCGTCGAGCAACGGCAGTTCGCCGACGCGCTGTTGCGGACGCTCGACGATGGCGCGCAGCAGGTTCTGCCAGTGCCCCAGCATCTGTTCGATGGTGTGGGCCTCGAACACGTCGGTGGCAAAGGTCAGCGAAGCCGCTATGCCCTCCTCACGCTCGAACACCTCCAGCGACAGGTCGAACTGTGCGGTATGGGTATCCCACTGCAACGCCTCCACCTGCAGGTGCGGCAACGGCTGCAGCCCCTGCCCGTCCCGGGTTTGCGCCTGGTAGTTGAACAGCACCTGGAACAACGAGCTGCGCCCCAGGTTGCGGCCCGGCTGCAGCGCCTCCACCAATTGCTCGAACGGCAGGTCCTGGTGCGCATGGGCCTGCAGGGTGGCCTGGCGCACCTGCTCCAGCAGCGCAGTGAACGCCTGTCGCCCGCTCACCTGAGCCTTGAGTACCAGGGTGTTGACGAAGAAGCCGATCAGGCCCTCGGTTTCCAGGCGGTTGCGGTTGGCCACCGGCACTCCGACACGAATATCGTCCTGGCCGCTATAGCGGTGCAGCAGCGCCTGGAACGAGGCCAGCAACAGCATGAACGGGGTAACCCCGCACTCGCGGGCCAGTTGCAGCAGCCCGCGTGTCAGACCGGCGTCCAACGCCACATCGCGCCTGGCGCCGTGGAAACTGCGCTGGGCGGGGTGGGCACGGTCGGTGGGCAACTGCAGCGTCGGCTGCTCGCCCCCCAGTTGCTCCAGCCAGTAGCGCAACTGACGTTCGCGCTCGCCGGCCTCCAGCCACTGACGCTGCCACTGGGCGAAATCGGCGTACTGGATCGGCAGTTCCGGCAGCACCAGTTCCTCAGCGCTGATGCCAGCGCCGTAGCGACGGATCAGTTCGTCGATCATCACCTGCATCGACCAGCCGTCCGAGACGATATGGTGCTGGGTGAGCACCAGTACATGGTCGTCCTCGGCCAGGCGCAGCAGCTTGACCCGCAGCAGCGGCCCCTGGTCCAGGGCAAACAGGCGGCTGCTTTCAGCCGCGACACTAGCCTGGATCTGCGCCGTGCGATCAGCCACATGTGCCAGCACCTCGAAGTCGATAGGCAGCGGCGCCGCTGGGTCTATGACCTGCCTGACATGGGCGTCCACCTGGACGAACCGGGTGCGCAACGGCTCATGCCGCGCAACCAGCGCATCGAAGCTGCGCTGCAACGCCGGCACATCCAGCGGCCCGCGCAGGCGCAGGGCCGCCGGCAGGTGATAGGCACTGCTCTGCGGGTCCAGCTGCCAGAGGAACCACTGGCGCTCCTGGGCGTAGGACAGCGGCAGCGGCACGCCGCGTTCGACCGCAACCAGCGCAGGCTCGTCAATGCGCTTCAATGCATCCAGCGTGGCGACGAAATCCGCCAGGCGACTGTGTTCGAACAGCGTGCGCAAGGCCACGTCGAAGCCCAGCACCTGACGCACCCGCGAGATCACCTGGGTGGCCAGCAGCGAATGCCCGCCCAGCTCGAAGAAATCGTCGGTACGGCCGATACGCTCGCAGCCGAGCATCTGTTGCCAGAGGGCGGCGATCTGTTGTTCAAGTTCGCCCTGCGGCGCCACGTATTCGGCCTGCAGCAGGCTCGCATCCGGCGCCGGCAAGGCGCGGCGGTCGAGCTTGCCGTTGGCCGTCAGTGGCCATTGCTCCAGGAACAAC
>NZ_JAMYBY010000041.1:0-2504 GCF_024126555.1 Pseudomonas sp. VE 267-6A | reverse complement strand
CGCGCTGTTGCGGGTCAGCGACAATCGCCTGCAGCAGGTTCTGCCAGTGCCGGGCCAGACGCTCGATGGTCGCGGCGTCGAACAGATCGGTGGCATACGTGAAGCTTGCCGAGAAGCCAGTCGGCGATTCGGCGGTGTTGAGCGTCAGGTCGAACTGCGCGCTGTGGGTGTCCCACTGCAGGTTTTCGACCTGCAGCGCATCCGAGTGGTCTGATGCCTGCCGCGTTTCATTGACCAGCCCGCGATGGTTGTACATGGCCTGGAACAGCGGTGTGACGCTCATGCTGCGGGTGGGTTGCAGCGCTTCGACCAGGTAGCCGAAAGGCAACTCCTGATACTGCTGTGCTTCGAGCGACGTCTGCTTCACCTGCTGCAACAGTGCCTCAAAGCTCGATGCGGTGCTGAAGTCGGCCTTGTAGACCTGGGTGTTGACGAAGAAGCCGATCAGACCCTCGGTCTCGACCCGGTTGCGGTTGGCCACTGGCACGCCGACGCGGATGTCCGCCTGACGACTGTAGCGGTGCAGAAGGGTCTGGAATGAGGCCAGCAACAGCATGAAAGGGGTCACGTTGTGCGATTGGGCCAGGTGTTTGAGACGCTGGGCGACGGTGTGATCGAGGTCGACATCCAGGCGCGCTCCGCGGTGGCTTTGCTCGGAGGGGCGAGGGCGGTCCAGTGGCAACTCCAGCACCGACTGCTCGCCACCGAGCTTTTCAGTCCAGTACTGCAACTGCCGCTCACGTTCGCCGGCTTCCATCCAGCGTCGCTGCCAGATGGCGTAGTCGGCGTACTGGATCGGCAGCTCGGGCAACGTCACCTCGCGCCCCTGGCTGTAGCCGGCATACAACTGCACCAGGTCGCTGACCATGATCTCCAGCGAGGCGGCGTCCGACACGATGTGGTGCTGAACCAGCACCAGCACATGCTCGTCCGGCGCCGAGGATGCTAACGCGATGCGCAACAGAGGGCCGTGCTCCAGGTCGAACGGGGCCTGTGTCTGCGCCTGGACAAAGGCCAGAACCGCCGCCTCTGTCTGGGTGTCCAGCACATGACGCGCAATTTCCAGCGTCAAGTGCGGGGCAATGCGCTGCACCGGGCCGTCGTGGGTCTGGGTGAAGGTGGTGCGCAGGGCCTGGTGGCGTGCCACCAGGGCGTTGAAACTGCGCTCCAGCGCGTTCGCGTTCAACGGGCCCTTCATGCGCAGCGCAATGCAGATGTGGTAGGCCGCACTCTGCGGCTCCAGCTGCCAGAGGAACCACTGACGCTCCTGTGCGAAGGACAGCGGAACCGTCTCGACCTCCGACTGCACCTGCGGGATCGGCAGGTTGGCCGGCGACACGCCTTCGCCGAGCATTTTTTCTAGAAACACTTTGCGCTTGTCCAGCGGGAGGGTGATGAATCGCTTGGCGATCCGTGCAGCCATGTCCTTGTCCATCACACTTCCTCCAATTCGTCGAACAGTGCTTCGAGTTTGCTGAGTTTCGTGGTGTCGACCTGGGCACCGAGTTGCGCCACCTGTGCAGTGAAATCACCCAGGACAGGGAATTGGAACAGCTCGTGCGGGCTCACCTGTATCCCCACATCCAGTTGCATGCGTGACATCACGCGAATCACCATCAAGGAATGTCCACCCAGTTCGAAGAAGTTGTCGTGCAGGCCGATGCGCTCGCAGCCGAGCACGTGCTGCCAGATGGCAGCAATGCGCTGCTCCAGCTCGCTTTGCGGGGCCACATATTCACGTTGCAGCTGGCTGGCATCGGGCTTGGGCAGCGCCTTGCGTTCCAGCTTGCCGTTCGGGCTCAGCGGCATCTGCTTCAGCCACACCCATTGCGCCGGGATCATGTAGTCCGGCAGATGTGCATTCAGTGCGTGCCTGAGGTGCTCGCGCAGGTCGTCCTGCCCGGCACCAGCGCTTGGCACCACATATCCCACCAGTTGCTGGCCGGTGGTACCCTCGATCGCCAGCACCACCGCTTCGCGCACGGCGTCGAGCGCCATCAGGCGTGCCTCGATTTCACCCAGCTCGATGCGCAGGCCGCGGATCTTCACCTGATGATCGATACGCCCGCGGTATTCGATCACGCCGTCGGCGCGGTAGCAGGCAAGGTCGCCGGTGCGGTACAGGCGCTTGCCTTCGCCGAACGGGCTGGTGACAAAGCGCTCGGCAGTCAGTGCGGCGCGGCGGTGGTAACCCCGCGCCAGTCCTTCGCCGGCCAGGTAGAGCTCACCGGTGACGCCCGCCGGCAACAGCCCCAGGTCGTCGCCGAGGATGTAGGTCTGCAGGTTGGCAATCGGCTGGCCGATCGGTACGCCATCCTTGCCTTCCTCGCGGCAGGTCCAGTGAGTCACGTCGATGGCGGCTTCGGTAGGGCCATACAGGTTGTACAGGCCCGCGTTCGGCAACTTGGCGAACACCTGCTGCTGCGCGTCCACCGGCAGGGCCTCGCCGCTGCAGACGATGCGGGTGAGGCTGGTGCAGCTCGGCACACCGGCATCCAGCAGGA
>NZ_JAMYBY010000040.1:0-2650 GCF_024126555.1 Pseudomonas sp. VE 267-6A | reverse complement strand
ACCGCGCACGCGGCGAACTTCGCCCATGTGGGGCCCAAGAGCCTGGCCGGGACCTTCCCCGAGCCGCCCAAGCCGGGCAAGGGCAGCCTGGAGCTGTTCAACCTGTACGCCAATGCCAAGGGCATCCAGGCCGGCGATTACGAAGTGACCGATGCGCTGGGTACGGTGCTCAAGGGCAGCCTCGATGGCCAGGGGTTCAATGCCGTGTCGGGGGTTGCACCGGGGCCGGCGTCGGTCAGGTTCGGACGCGACCCGACCCCGCCGTGGACACCGAGCAGCTACATCGGTTTGGTCAACTGGCCGTTGCAGCTACCTGACCCCAGCCACTCGCCCACGGTAGTGGCAACGCTGGTCGACAAGCTGGTGCTGCCCAACGATGGCAAGGGCAGCCTTTTTGGCAGTGCCAGGCAACTGGTCAGTGCCGCCAGCTCTGCCCTGCCTGCTGCCTCGGTCGCCCTGGGCGTGGCCGACCAGGCGGGCGCTGCACTCAAGGGCGCCAGGGCCAGCCTGCCCACGCTGCCGGCCCTCTCACTGACCGACCTCAAGGCTCCAGGCCTGAATACCGTTACCGATCTGCTGCCAGGTGAACTGATCTCATGAGCGACAACACCCCCGCCAAACAACGGCCACCACAGGCCGCAGTCGTTCCCCTGGATCAGATCGGCATCGAGGACGTGAGTAGCGGCGCCGCCGTGTTCGACGCCTGGCTGCGGGATATCAGCGGTGGCTACGTCAACCTCGAGCGCCTCAAGGAGGTGGCTGAGGTGCTGCCGGTCATCGGCAACATCATCGCCCTGGTCGATGCGGTCGGCGACGTTGTCAACCTGGCCTCCAGCGACAAGCCCGACCCGCTTGACTGGGTCAGCCTGGGCATCAACCTGATCGGCGTGATTCCCACGCCACCGACCATGGCGGCTGCGCGCAAGAGCCTGCGGCCGATGCTGGTGCTGGCCCGTCAGGAAGGCAAGCAGATGCTCGGCGCCTCGTTGATCGAGATCATCGTCGGCCACCTCAATGCCACCTTGCTTGGCGAAATCGATGCCTTTCTCGCTGACGCAGAAGGGCAGTTGGAGGCGATCCTCAAGGAGTGCGCCGACGTCGGTGAGAAGCTGGTCAACAACACGGCCAACGCGATCGATGCCGTGATTACCGGCAAGCTCGACAGCGCCGCGAATCTGGAGGCTGCCGGGCGCAGCGCCATTGCAGCAAAGAACGCGTTGCGTTCCGACCCCTCGGTGGTCTTCGAAAACGCCTTCGCCGCCCTCAGCGATGCCTACGCCGCGATGGGCAAGGGCGCCGCCAACATGATCATGCGCAATGCCGTGCCCGAGGGGGTACAGCATGAAGTGCTGGCCCGTACCCGGGCCCTGCGTAGCCTGGCGCCACAGATGCGTACGCAACTGATGAGCATGACCAGTGCAGCCAACCCGCAATCCATCGAGAGCATGCGCCTTATCCTGCACAACAGCAGTGTGCTCTGGCACAAGCGCAATCCCAAGGCACTCGGCAGCACGGTCAAGGGCGACAAGACCACCCAGGCCAGGCATCAGGATGCCAAGGGCGAGACCGAGGCCATTACCCGGCAGGCGTCGGCCAAACAGGCGGCCAACGACAGCAAGAACGGCACCTGTGCCAGCAGTTGCAACCGTATCAACTTCGCCCTTGGCAGCGAGTCGCTGGACCACACCGACTTCAGCCTGCCAGGCCCGTTTCCCGTCATCTGGACCCGTACTTACAATTCGCGCCTCGGGCGCCTCGACAACGCCAGCCTCGGTGCCCGTTGGCTCACCGAGTTCACCACCTGCATCGACGTGGTCGGCCAGGGCTTGGTGCTGCTTGACTTCGATGGGCGCAGTCACGATTTTCCAATGCCCGAAAAGGGCAAGCCCCACTACGACGCTGTCGAGTACCTCACCCTGGTGCGCACCGGCGAACAGCAACTGGTACTGCTGCGTGGCCTGGATCGCCGGGAGACCTATGCGCGCCATGGCGATCGCTTCTATCTGACGCACATTCAGCTACGCAGCGGCGCGGGCGCCATGCTGCACTACGAGCATCGCCACAACGGCCAGCCGGTGTTGTCCGACATCAACACCTACCAGGACGACGACCCCAGCAAGGTACACCTGCAACTGGGAACGCGGCTCGACGCGCACGGGCATATCCAGGGTCTCTGGCAAGTGGTCGATGGCAAGCCGCTGCGCCAACTGTGCGCCTATCACTATGACGGCGCGGGTGACCTGGTGGCGGCTCAGGATGAAAACGGTGCCGCCTGGCACTATGAGTACCAGCATCATCTGATCACCCGTTACACCGACCGCACCGGGCGCGGTTTCAACCTGGAGTGGGACGGCAACGGCCCGCATGCCAGGGCCATCCATGAGTGGGCAGATGACGGCAGCTTCGAAGTGCGCCTGGAATGGGATGAGCGTATCCGCCTCACCTATGTGACCGACGCCCATGGCCAGGAAACCTGGCACTACTACGACATCCAGGGCTACACCTACCGCATCCGTCATCCGGACGGCAATTCGGAGTGGCTGTTCCGGGATGAGCGCAAGAACGTCATCCGCCACGTGCACCCCGACGGTAGCCAGGACCGCTACAGCTTTGATGAGCGCAGCAACCTGCTGCAGCACATCCGTCCCGA
>NZ_JAMYBY010000039.1:0-4048 GCF_024126555.1 Pseudomonas sp. VE 267-6A | reverse complement strand
TCCTGCTGGATGCCGGTGTGCCGAGCTGCACCAGCCTCACCCGCATCGTCTGCAGCGGCGAGGCCCTGCCGGTGGACGCGCAGCAACAGGTGTTCGCCAAGTTGCCGAACGCCGGCCTGTACAACCTGTATGGCCCCACCGAAGCCGCCATCGACGTGACCCACTGGACCTGCCGCGACGAAGGTCGCAACAGCGTGCCGATCGGCCAGCCGATCGCCAACCTGGGCGCGTACGTGCTCAGTGCCGACCTGCTGCCGTTGCCGGCGGGTGCCACCGGCGAGTTGTACCTGACCGGTGCAGGCCTGGCGCGCGGTTACCACCGCCGTGCCGCGCTGACCGCCGAGCGCTTCGTCGCCAGCCCGTTCGGCGCCGGCCAGCGCCTGTACCGTACCGGTGACCTGGCACGCCAACGCGCCGACGGCGTGATCGACTACATGGGGCGAGTCGACCACCAGGTGAAGATCCGCGGCCTGCGTATCGAACTCGGTGAAATCGAAGCGCACCTGCTCGAACTGAACTGCGTTCGCGAGGCCAGCGTGCTGGCCGTTGAAGCAGGCAGCGGCCTGCAACTGGCCGCCTACCTGGTGGCCAGTGACGCCACCCTGGCGTCGGCCAGCAGTGCGCAGCAGGCGCAATGGCGCGATGCTGTTCGCCAGCAGTTGCTGACCGGTCTGCCCGACTACATGGTGCCAACCCACCTGATACTGCTGGAACAACTGCCGCTGAGCCCGAACGGCAAGCTCGATCGCAAGGCTCTGCCCGGCATCGGCGACGCAGCCACGCGCAGCGAGCATGTCGCTGCCTCCAACCCACTGGAACAGCAACTGGCCGCTATCTGGCAGGCGGTACTCAAGCTTGATCGCGTGGGCGTTACCGACAACTTCTTCGAACTGGGCGGCGACTCGATCATCTCGATCCAGGTCGTCAGTCGCGCCCGTCAGGCCGGTATCCGCTTCACTCCCAAGGCGCTGTTCGAACACCAGACCATCCAGCGCCTGGCCACGGTTGCCCAGACCAGCGATGCACGCTCGGTTGTCGACCAATCGCCCTTGCAGGGCGAAACGGCATTGCTGCCGATCCAGCAGATGTTCTTCGAACTGCCGATGCCCGAGCGGCATCACTGGAACCAGGCCGTACTGCTCAAGGCCAACGCCAGGCTTGATGCGGCGGCGCTGCATCAGGCCCTGCAAAGCCTGGTGCTGCACCACGACGCCTTGCGCCTGCAGTTCACCGAAACCGCCAGCGGCTGGACCGGCGAGTACCGTTCGCAAGCGGCCCAGCGCGAAGCCTGGGCACACATACCGCTGCTGTGGCAACACACAGTCAGTGATGCGCATGCGCTACAAGCGCTGGCCGAATCGGCGCAGCGTAGCCTGGACCTGGAAGGCGGCCTGGTCCGTGCGCTGCTTGCCGAGCTCACCGATGGCAGCCAGCGCCTGTTGCTGGTGATTCACCACCTGGCGGTCGATGGCGTGTCGTGGCGCATTCTCTTCGAAGACCTGCAGGCAGCATACCGCCGTGCAGTGGCCGGGCACGCTGTCGAACTGCCCGCCAGGACCCGCTCGCTGCGTGCCTGGGCCGAACAGTTGCAGGCGTTCGCCAGGCACACCGGGCAGAACCAGGAACTCGCCTACTGGCAGCAGTTGCACGGAGCGAGCAATGACCTGCCCTGCGACCGTGCAGCCGATCGCCTGATCAACCGCAACAGCAACAGTGTGCAGGTCGTGCTGGACAAGCAACGCACCCGCCAGTTGCTGCAACAGGCACCGGCGGCGTATCGCACCCAGGTCAACGACCTGCTGCTCAGCGCGCTGGCGCAGGTCATCACGCGCTGGAGCGGTCACGACGACCTGCTGCTGCAACTCGAAGGGCATGGCCGCGAGGAGCTGTTCGAAGACATGGACCTGACCCGTACCGTCGGCTGGTTCACCAGCCTGTTCCCGGTACGCCTGACCCCGGCCAGTACGCTGGGTGGCACGATCAAGCAGATCAAGGAGCAACTGCGCGCCATCCCCAACAAGGGCATCGGCTTCGGCGCCTTGCGCTACCTGGGCGATGCACAGACGCAACAGACCATGCAGCAACTGCCTGTGCCGCGCCTGACGTTCAATTACCTGGGCCAGCTCGATGGCACCTTCGACAGTGACGAGGGTGCGCTGTTTGCCCCCGCTGCAGAAAGCGCAGGTATCGGGCAGAGCCTGGACGCCCCGCAGAGCAACTGGCTGACCCTCAACTGCCAGGTGTTTGCCGGTGAACTGAGCCTGACCTGGGGCTACAACAGCGCAATGTACGATGCATCGACCATTGAAGGGCTGGCCGAAGATTACCTGCATTCGCTGAGCCGCCTGATCGAGCACTGCCTGCAGGCCGACCACCACGGCCTGACGCCGTCGGACGTGCCTCTGGCCCGTTTGAGCCAGGCGCAGCTCGATGCACTGCCCCTTTCGGCCCAGCAGGTTGAAACGCTGTACCCGCTGGCCCCGATGCAACAGGGCATGCTGTTTCACACCCTTTACCAGCAACAAGCAGGCGACTACATCAATCAGATGCGCCTGGACGTACGCGGCCTGGATGCAGAACGCTTCCGGGCCGCCTGGCAGGCCACCCTGGATGCCCATGACATCCTGCGCAGCGGTTTCCTCTGGCAGGGCCAGCTCGACGAGCCGCTGCAAGTGGTGCACAAGCGAGTCGAACTGCCGTTCAGCGTACTGGACTGGCGCGAGCGCCAGGGTTGCAGCGCAGCGCTGGACACCCTGGCTGGCGAAGAGCTGATGCAGCCGTTCGACCTGCAGCAACCGCCATTGCTGCGCCTGTTCATGGTCCGCACCGGCGAGGACAGCCATCACCTCATCTACACCCACCATCACATCCTGATGGATGGCTGGAGCAACTCGCAGATGATGGGTGAGGTGATGCAGCGCTACCATGGCCAGCGCGTGCCCCAGTCCAGCGGTCGCTACAGCGATTACATCGCCTGGCTGCAACAACAGGACCCGACACTGAGCGAGACGTTCTGGAAAGCCCAGGTACAGACCCTCGATACGCCCACTCGGCTTGCAGCGGCCATCACTGCGCAACGCTCACCGGGGTCCGGCCACGCACACCTCGAAGCCGCGCTCGAACAGGCCGACACTGCCCGGCTCGAGACCTTTGCCCGCCAGCAGAAGGTGACCCCCAACACACTGGTTCAGGCAGCCTGGCTGATCGTGCTGCAGCGTTACTGCGCGCAGGCGACGGTCTGCTTCGGTGCCACCGTCTCCGGTCGCCCGGCGGAGCTCAGCGGCGTGGAACAGCAGCTGGGGCTGTTCATCAACACCTTGCCAGTGGTCGCCACGCCGCTGCCCGAGCTCAGCGTCGGCCAATGGCTGCAGCAGGTGCAGGCGCAGAACCTGGGCTTGCGAGAACATGAACACACCCCGTTGTTCGAGATTCAACGCTTGGCCGGCAAGAACGCCGAAAGCCTGTTCGACACCCTTCTGGTGTTCGAGAACTATCCGATTTCGCAAGCCCTGGAACAGACGCCAAGCACAACACTGCACTTTGGCAGCATCCGTACCCATGAGCAGACCAACTATCCCTTGACCTTGATGGTCGGCTTCGGCGCGATGCTGACCTTGCAGGCAAGTTACGACCAGGCGCATTTCGATACCGCCACGGTCGAGAAGCTCGCTCACTCGCTGCTCAGGCTGCTGAGGGCGATGCTCGACTCGCCAGACCAGGCCATCGGCGACCTGGTGATGCTTGCACCGCAGGAACAGCACACCGTACTGCTCGACTGGAACCTGACATCGACCCACTACCCACTCGAGCAACCGGTTCATCAATTGATCGAGGCGCAGGTCGAACAGACACCGAACGCGCCGGCACTGGTGTTCGGCGAACAGCACCTGAGCTATGCCGAACTCAACAGCCGTGCCAACCAGCTCGCCCATGCGCTGATTGCACGCGGTGTCGGCCCCGACATGCTGGTCGGCATCGCCATGGAACGCAGCATCGAGATGGTCGTCGCCCTGCTGGCGACCCTCAAGGCCGGTGGCGCCTACGTGCC
>NZ_JAMYBY010000038.1:0-5361 GCF_024126555.1 Pseudomonas sp. VE 267-6A | reverse complement strand
GTCAAGTGTTTGAAGTGAAACGAAAAACTTCAAAATAAACGCTTGACAGACTCTGAGGAAAGCGTAGAATGCGCGCCTCGGTTGAGACGAAAAGTTCTTGACCAACCGCTCTTTAACAATTGAATCAAGCAATTCGTGTGGGTGCTTGTGAGCTCAGACTGATAGTCAGAAAGATTATCAGCATCACAAGTGACTGCACGAAAATCGAAAGATTTGAAAGTAAGTCATTTGAGAATGCTGAGCCAAGTTTAGGGTTTTCTCAAAACCCAAGCAGTATTGAACTGAAGAGTTTGATCATGGCTCAGATTGAACGCTGGCGGCAGGCCTAACACATGCAAGTCGAGCGGATGAGAAGAGCTTGCTCTTCGATTCAGCGGCGGACGGGTGAGTAATACCTAGGAATCTGCCTGGTAGTGGGGGACAACGTTTCGAAAGGAACGCTAATACCGCATACGTCCTACGGGAGAAAGCAGGGGACCTTCGGGCCTTGCGCTATCAGATGAGCCTAGGTCGGATTAGCTAGTTGGTGAGGTAATGGCTCACCAAGGCTACGATCCGTAACTGGTCTGAGAGGATGATCAGTCACACTGGAACTGAGACACGGTCCAGACTCCTACGGGAGGCAGCAGTGGGGAATATTGGACAATGGGCGAAAGCCTGATCCAGCCATGCCGCGTGTGTGAAGAAGGTCTTCGGATTGTAAAGCACTTTAAGTTGGGAGGAAGGGCAGTAAGCGAATACCTTGCTGTTTTGACGTTACCGACAGAATAAGCACCGGCTAACTCTGTGCCAGCAGCCGCGGTAATACAGAGGGTGCAAGCGTTAATCGGAATTACTGGGCGTAAAGCGCGCGTAGGTGGTTCGTTAAGTTGGATGTGAAATCCCCGGGCTCAACCTGGGAACTGCATCCAAAACTGGCGAGCTAGAGTAGGGCAGAGGGTGGTGGAATTTCCTGTGTAGCGGTGAAATGCGTAGATATAGGAAGGAACACCAGTGGCGAAGGCGACCACCTGGGCTCATACTGACACTGAGGTGCGAAAGCGTGGGGAGCAAACAGGATTAGATACCCTGGTAGTCCACGCCGTAAACGATGTCAACTAGCCGTTGGAATCCTTGAGATTTTAGTGGCGCAGCTAACGCATTAAGTTGACCGCCTGGGGAGTACGGCCGCAAGGTTAAAACTCAAATGAATTGACGGGGGCCCGCACAAGCGGTGGAGCATGTGGTTTAATTCGAAGCAACGCGAAGAACCTTACCAGGCCTTGACATCCAATGAACTTTCCAGAGATGGATTGGTGCCTTCGGGAACATTGAGACAGGTGCTGCATGGCTGTCGTCAGCTCGTGTCGTGAGATGTTGGGTTAAGTCCCGTAACGAGCGCAACCCTTGTCCTTAGTTACCAGCACGTTATGGTGGGCACTCTAAGGAGACTGCCGGTGACAAACCGGAGGAAGGTGGGGATGACGTCAAGTCATCATGGCCCTTACGGCCTGGGCTACACACGTGCTACAATGGTCGGTACAGAGGGTCGCCAAGCCGCGAGGTGGAGCTAATCTCACAAAACCGATCGTAGTCCGGATCGCAGTCTGCAACTCGACTGCGTGAAGTCGGAATCGCTAGTAATCGCGAATCAGAATGTCGCGGTGAATACGTTCCCGGGCCTTGTACACACCGCCCGTCACACCATGGGAGTGGGTTGCACCAGAAGTAGCTAGTCTAACCTTCGGGAGGACGGTTACCACGGTGTGATTCATGACTGGGGTGAAGTCGTAACAAGGTAGCCGTAGGGGAACCTGCGGCTGGATCACCTCCTTAATCGACGACATCAGCTGTCTCATAAGCTCCCACACGAATTGCTTGATTCATTGAAGAAGACGATTAGGTTAGCAACCTTCGATTGGGTCTGTAGCTCAGTTGGTTAGAGCGCACCCCTGATAAGGGTGAGGTCGGCAGTTCGAATCTGCCCAGACCCACCAATTTGCTGGGGCCATAGCTCAGCTGGGAGAGCGCCTGCCTTGCACGCAGGAGGTCAGCGGTTCGATCCCGCTTGGCTCCACCACCCCGCTTGCCAGTTTGTCAAAGCTTAGAAATGAATATTCGCGTCGAATATTGATTTCTGAACTTTATCAGAATCGTTCTTTAAAAATTTGGGTATGTGATAGAAAGATAGACTGGACAGCACTTTCACTGGTGTGTGTTCAGGCTAAGGTAAAATTTGTGAGTAATTACAAGTTTTCGGCGAATGTTGTCTTCACAGTATAACCAGATTGCTTGGGGTTATATGGTCAAGTGAAGAAGCGCATACGGTGGATGCCTTGGCAGTCAGAGGCGATGAAAGACGTGGTAGCCTGCGATAAGCTTCGGGGAGTCGGCAAACAGACTTTGATCCGGAGATCTCTGAATGGGGGAACCCACCTGGCATAAGTCAGGTATCTTGTACTGAATACATAGGTGCAAGAGGCGAACCAGGGGAACTGAAACATCTAAGTACCCTGAGGAAAAGAAATCAACCGAGATTCCCTTAGTAGTGGCGAGCGAACGGGGACTAGCCCTTAAGTGGCTTTGAGATTAGCGGAACGCTCTGGAAAGTGCGGCCATAGTGGGTGATAGCCCTGTACGCGAAAATCTCTTAGTCATGAAATCGAGTAGGACGGAGCACGAGAAACTTTGTCTGAATATGGGGGGACCATCCTCCAAGGCTAAATACTACTGACTGACCGATAGTGAACCAGTACCGTGAGGGAAAGGCGAAAAGAACCCCGGAGAGGGGAGTGAAATAGATCCTGAAACCGTATGCGTACAAGCAGTGGGAGCCTACTTTGTTAGGTGACTGCGTACCTTTTGTATAATGGGTCAGCGACTTATATTCAGTGGCGAGCTTAACCGAATAGGGGAGGCGTAGCGAAAGCGAGTCTTAATAGGGCGTTTAGTCGCTGGGTATAGACCCGAAACCGGGCGATCTATCCATGGGCAGGTTGAAGGTTAGGTAACACTGACTGGAGGACCGAACCGACTACCGTTGAAAAGTTAGCGGATGACCTGTGGATCGGAGTGAAAGGCTAATCAAGCTCGGAGATAGCTGGTTCTCCTCGAAAGCTATTTAGGTAGCGCCTCATGTATCACTGTAGGGGGTAGAGCACTGTTTCGGCTAGGGGGTCATCCCGACTTACCAAACCGATGCAAACTCCGAATACCTACAAGTGCCGAGCATGGGAGACACACGGCGGGTGCTAACGTCCGTCGTGAAAAGGGAAACAACCCAGACCGTCAGCTAAGGTCCCAAAGTTATGGTTAAGTGGGAAACGATGTGGGAAGGCTTAGACAGCTAGGAGGTTGGCTTAGAAGCAGCCACCCTTTAAAGAAAGCGTAATAGCTCACTAGTCGAGTCGGCCTGCGCGGAAGATGTAACGGGGCTCAAACCATACACCGAAGCTACGGGTATCACTTAGGTGATGCGGTAGAGGAGCGTTCTGTAAGCCTGTGAAGGTGAGTTGAGAAGCTTGCTGGAGGTATCAGAAGTGCGAATGCTGACATGAGTAACGACAATGGGAGTGAAAAACTCCCACGCCGAAAGACCAAGGTTTCCTGCGCAACGTTAATCGACGCAGGGTTAGTCGGTCCCTAAGGCGAGGCTGAAAAGCGTAGTCGATGGAAAACAGGTTAATATTCCTGTACTTCTGGTTATTGCGATGGAGGGACGGAGAAGGCTAGGCCAGCTTGGCGTTGGTTGTCCAAGTTTAAGGTGGTAGGCTGAGATCTTAGGTAAATCCGGGATCTTAAGGCCGAGAGCTGATGACGAGTTGCCATTAGGCGACGAAGTGGTTGATGCCATGCTTCCAAGAAAAGCTTCTAAGCTTCAGGTAACCAGGAACCGTACCCCAAACCGACACAGGTGGTTGGGTAGAGAATACCAAGGCGCTTGAGAGAACTCGGGTGAAGGAACTAGGCAAAATGGCACCGTAACTTCGGGAGAAGGTGCGCCGGTGAGGGTGAAGGACTTGCTCCGTAAGCTCATGCCGGTCGAAGATACCAGGCCGCTGCGACTGTTTATTAAAAACACAGCACTCTGCAAACACGAAAGTGGACGTATAGGGTGTGACGCCTGCCCGGTGCCGGAAGGTTAATTGATGGGGTTAGCTAACGCGAAGCTCTTGATCGAAGCCCCGGTAAACGGCGGCCGTAACTATAACGGTCCTAAGGTAGCGAAATTCCTTGTCGGGTAAGTTCCGACCTGCACGAATGGCGTAACGATGGCGGCGCTGTCTCCACCCGAGACTCAGTGAAATTGAAATCGCTGTGAAGATGCAGTGTATCCGCGGCTAGACGGAAAGACCCCGTGAACCTTTACTATAGCTTTGCACTGGACTTTGAATTTGCTTGTGTAGGATAGGTGGGAGGCTTTGAAGCGTGGACGCCAGTCTGCGTGGAGCCATCCTTGAAATACCACCCTGGCAACTTTGAGGTTCTAACTCAGGTCCGTTATCCGGATCGAGGACAGTGTATGGTGGGTAGTTTGACTGGGGCGGTCTCCTCCTAAAGAGTAACGGAGGAGTACGAAGGTGCGCTCAGACCGGTCGGAAATCGGTCGTAGAGTATAAAGGCAAAAGCGCGCTTGACTGCGAGACAGACACGTCGAGCAGGTACGAAAGTAGGTCTTAGTGATCCGGTGGTTCTGTATGGAAGGGCCATCGCTCAACGGATAAAAGGTACTCCGGGGATAACAGGCTGATACCGCCCAAGAGTTCATATCGACGGCGGTGTTTGGCACCTCGATGTCGGCTCATCACATCCTGGGGCTGAAGCCGGTCCCAAGGGTATGGCTGTTCGCCATTTAAAGTGGTACGCGAGCTGGGTTTAGAACGTCGTGAGACAGTTCGGTCCCTATCTGCCGTGGACGTTTGAGATTTGAGAGGGGCTGCTCCTAGTACGAGAGGACCGGAGTGGACGAACCTCTGGTGTTCCGGTTGTCACGCCAGTGGCATTGCCGGGTAGCTATGTTCGGAAGAGATAACCGCTGAAAGCATCTAAGCGGGAAACTTGCCTCAAGATGAGATCTCACTGGAGCCTTGAGCTCCCTGAAGGGCCGTCGAAGACTACGACGTTGATAGGTTGGGTGTGTAAGCGCTGTGAGGCGTTGAGCTAACCAATACTAATTGCCCGTGAGGCTTGACCATATAACACCCAAGCAATTTGCGTCGAACGACCAGATTGCGGTGTTGTGAAGACACAGTAAGCCGAAGATTTGTAACTCACGAACATCACATACCCGATTCGCTGGAGTGTCTGAACAAGACCTTCTGGCAACAGAATTTCTTGACGACCATAGAGCATTGGAACCACCTGATCCCATCCCGAACTCAG
>NZ_JAMYBY010000037.1:0-6781 GCF_024126555.1 Pseudomonas sp. VE 267-6A | reverse complement strand
CCTCCATCATGTAGGCCAGGCGGTCCTCGGGGTACGCCGGGTCCAGTGGCACATAGGCGCCGCCAGCCTTGAGGATCGCCAGCAGGCCGACCACCATCTCCAGGCTGCGCTTGCAGGCCAGGCCCACCAGCACCTCCGGCCCGATGCCCTGGGCAATCAACGCATGGGCCATCTGGTTGGCGCGTTCGTTGAGTTCGCGGTAGCTGAGCTGGGTGTCACCCAGGGTCAGCGCGATGGAGCCCGGCGCACGCGCAGCCTGGGCTTCGATCAGTTCATGGAGACAGCGCTGGCTGGCGAACTGCGCAGGCGCCGGGTTCCATTCGGCCAGCACCTCGCGCTGCTCGGCCTGCTCCATCAGCGCCAATGTGCCCAGGGGCCGATCAGCCGCCGAGGGCATGGCCAGCAGCAGGTGGCCCAGCTGCGCGGCGATCTGCTCGATCGTGGCCGGTGCGAAGTGCGCCAGGTCGTAGCTCATGTGCAACGACAGTTCGTCGCCAAGCCCCACGGCCAGGGTCAACGGGTAGTTGGTCTGTTCGTGCTGCTCCATCGCGCCGAAGCGCAGGCCCTCTGGCGCCGCCTGCTCCAGCACCTCGGCCACCGGGTAGTTCTCGAACACCAGGATATTGTCGAACAGCGCCTCACCGCCCTTGCCGGCCCAGCGCTGCACTTCGAACAGCGGTGTGTGCTCATGCTCGCGCAGGCTCAGGTTCTGTGCCTGGACCTGCTGCAGCCACTGGCCGACCGTCAGCTCCGGGCGCGGGCTGGCGACCACCGGCAAGGTGTTGATGAACAGCCCGATATGCTGCTCGACCCCCTTGAGCTCGGCCGGGCGCCCCGCCACCGTGGCGCCGAAGGCCACGCACGCTTGCCCGGTATAGCGTTGCAACAGCAACAGCCAGGCCGCCTGCAGCAGGGTATTGACGGTGACTTTCTGTTCACGGGCAAAGCGTTGCAGGCGCCCGGTGTCGACGGCCTGCAGGGTCAGGTAGTGATTGGCATAGCCATCGCCGGCAGGCGTCGATACCCGGGCCAGGCGTGTCGGCTCCTGCAAGTCGCGCAACTGCTCGCCCCAGAAGGCTTCGCTGCGCTGACGGTCCTGGCGCTGCAACCAGGCGATGTAGTCGCTGTAGTTGCCAACGGCGACCTGCGGTGCCTGCCCGCAATAGCGTTGCAGCACCTCGCCCAGCAACTGCGAATTGCTCCAGCCATCCATCAGGATGTGGTGGTGGGTATAGATCAGGTGGTAGCGCTGCGCCCCGCTCTGCACCAGATGCAGGCGCAACAGCGGCGCGTGGCCCAGCTCGAAGCCGCGGCGACGCTCGTTGCCAGCCAGCGCGGCCACCGCCTGTGCCAGGTCGTCGCGCTCACGCCAGTCGTGCACCTCGAAACTCAGCGTGGCCTGGCGCAGCACCGCCTGCAACGGCTGCAGCAGCGGCGGCTGCCAGAGAAATGCGGTACGCAGGATGTCGTGCGCGTCCACCGCATCCTGCCAGGCGCGGGCAAAGCGCACGGGGTCGAGCCCGTCGATCTCCAGGCTCATCTGCGTGATGTAGTCGGCACTGTCCTGCTGGTACAGGCTGTGGAACAGCATGCCTTGCTGCATCGGCGACAACGGGTAGAGGTCCTTGAGGGTAGGCGCGGCAATCGGCAAGGCATCCAGCTGGGCCTGCTCGAGTCCCGCCAGCGGGAAGTCCGACGGCGTCACGCCACCGGCCTCGGGGCTGCAGCAATGCGTGATCAGCAGGCCCAGTTCGTGGCCATAAGCATCGGCCAGGCGCTGCACGCTGGCGGTATCGAACATGGCGCGGCTGAAGGTCCAGTTCAGTTCCAGCTCGCCCTTGTAGACCTGGCCATTGATGCTCAGCCAGTTGTCCAGCGGCGCCTCGGCGCTTTGCGGGTTGCCGGCCGCATCGCCGCAGGGCGTGAACAACGCGGTGGCGTCGGCGAAGCTGGCATCGAACTGGCCCAGGTAGTTGAAGGTGATGCGCGGCGTCGGCAGCTCGCCCAGCGCACGGCGCGCCGCCTCGTCGCCCAGGTAGCGCAGGGCGCCGAAGCCGATGCCCTTGTCGGGGATGGCGCGCAGCTGCTGCTTGATTGCCTTGATCGAGTCACCCAGGCCTGCGGCCGGGGTCAGCTTGAGCGGGAACACGCTGGTGAACCAGCCCACGGTGCGGGTCAGGTCCCGGTCCTCGAACAGCTCCTCGCGGCCATGCCCTTCCAGTTGCAGCGCCACTGCCGGGGCCTGCGTCCAGCGGGTCAGCACCCGGGCCAGCGCGGTCAGCAGCAGGTCGTTGACCTGGGTGCGGTAGGCGGCGGGCGCTTGCTGCAGCAACTGACGGGTCTGCGCCAGGTCCAGGCGCGTACTGACACTGGCAGCCTGGCGGTTGCTCAGGTCGCCTTGCGGGTGCTCGCACGGTAACGCCAGCGCCACCCCCTGCAACTGGTGCTGCCAGTAATCCAGCTGGGCCTGCACCGCTTCACTGCGCGCATGCTGCTGGAGCCACTGCGCCCAGCGTCTGATCGATGTGGTCCTGGGCGGCAGCTGCACGGCCTGCCCGTCACGCAAGGCGGCGTAGGCCTGTTGCAGGTCCTCGAACAGGATGCGCCACGATACGCCGTCCACCGCCAGGTGATGGATCACCAGCAGCAGGCGCTGCTCGCCCTGCGCCAGGTCGACCAGCAGGCCGCGCAACAGCGGGCCATGCTGCAGGTCCAGGCTGGCCTGCGCGGCCTCGCCCAAACTGTCGAGCTCGTGCAGCGACGCCGCCTCGCGATGCCACAGCAGCGCCATGCCCGGCTCGGCGACGGCGTGGGCGTGCCAGCCGTCGGCCCGCTGCTCGAAGCGCAGGCGCAGCGCATCGTGATGCGCGACCACCGCCTGCAAGGCACGCTCGAGCAGCGACGCGTCGAGTGCCTGCGACGGCTTGAGCAGCACCGATTGGTTCCAGTGGTGACGATGCACCTGCACACTGTCGAAGAACAGCTGCTGCATCGGCAGCAGCGGTGTCGGGCCGACCAGTGCTACCTGTTCCGGCGCGGTGCCGGCGGTGCCGACCTGCGCCACCGTGGCCAGGCTTTGCACGGTCTGGTGCTGGAACAGATCCTTGGGGCTGATACGGATGCCCGCCTGACGTGCACGGCTGACCACCTGGATCGAGATGATCGAATCCCCACCAAGCTCGAAGAAGTTATCGGTCAGGCCTACCTGCTCGAGCTTGAGCACGTCCTGCCAGATGCTCGCCAGGCGCTGTTCCAGATCGCTCTGCGGGGCCACGTAGACGCTCTGCAGCAAGCTGGCATCGGGTTGCGGCAGGGCCTTGCGATCGAGTTTGCCGTTGCTGGTCAACGGCAACTGCTCGAGGAACAGCAGGTGCGCCGGCACCATGTGCTCGGGCAGGTCCTCGCGCAGCTGCGCCTTCAGCGCCTCGCGCAGTTCGCCCGGGTCGATGCCCGGCGTGCGCGGCACCACGTAGCCGACCAGTTGCGCGCCACTGGCCCCCGCCTGGGCCAGCACCACGGCCTGGCGCACCTGCGACAGTGCCTGCAGCCTGGCCTCGATCTCGCCCAGCTCGATACGGAAGCCACGGATCTTGACCTGATGGTCGATGCGCCCGATGTACTCGATCACCCCGTCGGCGCGATAGCGGGCCAGGTCGCCGGTGCGATACAGGCGCTCGCCCGCAGCGCCGAACGGGTCGGGAACAAAGCGCGTGGCCGTCAGGTCGCCGCGATTGAGGTAACCACGCGCCAGACCCGCCTGGCCGATGTACAACTCACCGATGCAGCCCCTGGCCACCGGGTTGAGCGCGCGGTCGAGCAGGTACCAGGACAGGTCCGGGATCGCCTCGCCGATCGGGCTGCCGGCCTCCCCCGCCAGGTCTGCCAGGCGCAGCGGACGGTAGCTCACATGTACCGTGGTTTCGGTGATGCCGTACATGTTGGTCAATTGCGGCTGCCGGTCGCCAAAGCGCTCGAACCACGGGCGCAGGCTCTTCACCTCCAGCGCCTCGCCACCGAACACCACGTGGCGCAAGGCGTTGCGTGTGCCGGCATGCTCGGGCGCACAGGCCACCTGCATCAACTGACTGAAGGCCGAAGGGGTCTGGTTGAGTACCGTGACACCCTCCTTGAGCAGCAAGGCATGAAAGTCCTCCGGCGAGCGGCTGACATCATGTGGCACCACCACCAGGCGCCCGCCATACAGCAACGCGCCGAAGATCTCCCACACCGAGAAGTCGAAGGCGTAGGAATGGAACAGGCTCCACACATCGTCCGGGCCGAACGCGAACCAGTGCTCGGTGGCGGCGAACAGGCGCAGCACGTTGTGATGGGCAAGCAAGGTGCCCTTGGGCTTGCCGGTGGAGCCCGAGGTATAGATCACGTAGGCCAGGTTGGCCGGGGTCAGCACCACCTGTGGATTGTGCGGGCTGTAGCCGCTTGTATCGTCGCTCAGCAACAGGCACTGCACACCGCCGTCAAGCGGCAACTGCGCCAGCAGCGATGGCTGGGTCAGCAGCAGACCGATGCCGCTGTCCTCGATCATGTAGGCCAGGCGTTCGCTCGGGTAGGCCGGGTCCAGCGGCACATAGGCACCGCCGGCCTTGAGGATGGCCAGCAGCCCCACCAGCATCTCCAGGCTGCGCTCGACCGCCAGGCCGACCCGCACATCGGCGCCCACGCCCTGTTCGATCAGGCGGTGGGCCAGACGGTTGGCACGCTCGTTGAGTTCGCCATAGCTGAGCCGGGCCTCGCCGCAGCACAGCGCAATCGCCTGCGGCGTCCGCTCGACCTGGGCCTCGATCATCTGGTGCAGGCACTGTGTGACCGGGAACGCGCGGGGCTGGCCATTCCACTGGCGCAGGGTTGCCTGCTGCTCGGCCGGGTCCAGCAGGGGCAACTCGTCGATGCGCCCGGCCGGGTTGGCGAGGATCGCCTGCAACAGGTTCAGCCAGTGCCGGCCCATGCGCGCGGCGGTGCTTGCCTCGAACAGGTCGGTGGCGTAGGTCAGCGCTGCCGCCAGGCCTTCAGGGTTGTCGTAGGTGTTGAGGGTCAGGTCGAACTGCGCGGTGGGGTTGTCCCAGTGCAGCGGCGCCAGGGTCAGGCCCGGCAGTTGCGCCGCCGGGTTGCCCTGGGCCTCGCCCTGGTGGTTGTACATCACCTGGAACAGCGCGTTATGGCTCAGGTTGCGCTGCGGCTGCAACGCGTCCACCAGCTGCTCGAAGGGCAGGTCCTGGTGGTCCTGCGCAGCCAGCACGCACTGGCGTACCTGCTGCAACAGCGCGCGAAACGTCAGGGGCGCGTCGAACTGCGCCTTGAGGATCTGCGTATTGACGAAGAACCCGATCAGGCCTTCGGTCTCGACCCGGTTGCGGTTGGCCACCGGCACGCCCACGCGAATGTCGGGCTGGCCGCTGTAGCGGTGCAGCAGGGTCTGGAACGAAGCCAGCAGCAGCATGAACAGGGTCACGCCCTCGGCCTGGGCCAGGCGCTTGAGCCCTGCACCCAGTTCGACGGGCACCTCGATACCCAGTTGCGCGCCCCTGAAGCTCTGCTCGGCCGGGCGTGTGCGGTCCAGGGGAAGCTCCAGGACCGGCTGCTCCCCCCCCAGTTGCGTGGTCCAGTAGGCCAGTTGGCGGTCACGTTCGCCGGCCTCCATCCATTGGCGCTGCCACAGGGCGTAGTCGGCATACTGGATCTTCAGGGCGGGCAGCTCCAGGGTCCGGCCCTGGCTATGGGCGGCATACAGGCGCATCAGTTCGTCGACCATGATCTGCATCGACCAGCCGTCGGAAACGATATGGTGCTGCACGATCACCAGCACATGCTGCGTCGCACTCACCTGCAGCAGCGTGGCACGCACCAGCGGGCCCTGCTGCAGGTCGAACAGGCTGCGCGTCTGCGCCTCGACGAAGGCCTTGATCGCCGCCGCGTCGGCATTGGCCAGGGTCGCCCGGCCAAGGCTGAACGGCACGTGCTCGGCAATCTGCTGCAGGGTCTGCTCGGCGTGCTGGACAAAGGTGGTGCGCAGCGCTTCATGACGCTCCAGCAGCGCTGCAAAGCTGCGCTCCAGGGCCTCGACGTTCAGATCGCCGTCCAGCGACAGCGCGCTGGACAGGTGATAGGCCGCGCTATCGGGGTCCAGCTGCCAGAGGAACCACTGGCGTTCCTGGGCGTACGACAGCAACAGCGGCTCTTCGGGTTTTCGCTTGAATACCGGGGCAATGCCAAAAAGGTTGATGCCCTTCTGTTTGAGCATTATCGCCAAGGCCTTGCGCTCCCTTGGTGACAGCTCGCCCACCGCCCCGATCAATTCTTGCACGCCACTACTCCTGGTTATGAAATCAGCTTCTCGAGCTCTTCAGCTGATAAACGTTTGAGGGCAGCCAAAGATTTAGCCAATTCGTCCTCCACCGGCTGGGTGTCGACCTGCAAGGCTTGCACGCTGGCGCTGAACGCCAGCAGATCCTCGGCAATGAACAGGTCCTTGAGCGGTACCTCCAGTCCCAACTGCTCGCGCAGGCGCACGATCACCTGGGTGGCCAGCAGCGAGTGCCCCCCGAGCTCGAAGAAGCTGTCGGCCAGGCCGACCTGCGCGCAGCCCAGCACCTGCTGCCAGATGGCGGCGATGCGCTGCTGCAGCTCGGTCTGCGGCGCCAGATACTCACGCTGCAACAGGCTCGCATCCGGGGCCGGCAGGGCGCGGCGGTCGAGCTTGCCGTTGGCCGTCAGTGGCCATTGCTCCAGGAACAACAGGTGCGTGGGCACCATGTAGTCCGGCAGT
>NZ_JAMYBY010000036.1:0-9869 GCF_024126555.1 Pseudomonas sp. VE 267-6A | reverse complement strand
TCGGGACGGATGTGCTGCAGCAGGTTGCTGCGCTCATCAAAGCTGTAGCGGTCCTGGCTACCGTCGGGGTGCACGTGGCGGATGATGTTCTTGCGTGCATCACGGAACAGCCATTGCTCGCGGCCATCGGGATGTACGACGCGGTAGGTATAGCCAAGGGCGTCGTAGTAGTACCAGGTTTCCTGGCCGTGGGCGTCGGTGACGTAGGTCAGGCGGATGTTCGGGTCCCACGCCAGACGGGTCTCGAAGCTGCCGTCATCCGCCCATTCATGAATCGCCTTGGCGTGCGGGCCTGTGCCATCCCATTCGAGGTTGAGGCCACGGTCGGTGCGGTCGGTGTAACGGGTGATCAGATGATGCTGGTACTCATAGTGCCAGGCGGCACCGTTTTCATCCTGAGCCGCTACCAGGTCACCCGCGCCGTCGTAGTGATAGGCGCACAGTTGGCGCAGCGGCTTGCCATCGACCACCTGCCACACGCCCTGGATATGCCCCTGCTCATCCAGCAGGGTGCCCAGTTGCAGGTGCACCTTGCTCGGGTCGTCGTCCTGGTAGGTGTTGATATCGGACAGCACCGGCTGGCCGTTGTGGCGATGCTCGTAATGCAGCATGGCACCGGCGCCGCTGCGCAGGCGAATGTGGGTCAGGTAAAAGCGCTCGCCGACCTGGGCATAGGTTTCGAACCGCTCCTGGCCCCGCACCAGGGTCAGCTGATGTGCACTGGTGCGCTTGAGGGTCAGGTATTCGATGGGGTCGTGGTGCCAGGTGTCGACCTCGAGCCACGGGAAGTCGTGGCTGCGTCCATCGCTGTCATGCAGCACCAGCCCCTTGTCGACCACATCGATGCAGGTGGTGAACTCGGTGATCCAGCGTGCGCCTATGGTGCCGCTATCCAGCGCGTCGAGCCGCGAGTTGTAGACCCGGGCCCAATCCACCGGGAACGGGCCGGACAACGCGAAGTCCTGATGAACGACGGTCTCGTCGCCGAGCACATGGCCGATGCTGTGGCCGGTACAGGGACAGATACCATTCTTGTCGGTATTGGGGGCCTTTTTGGCCCTGACCTGGCGGCTGACCACCTCGGTCGGGCCTTCACTGTGGATGTGCCGCGCCTGCTGGGTGACCCCGGGGCGAATGCTGGTGGCAACGCCGCGCCTGGCGGGGTGTGCCAGCACGGTTTCCAGCAGGCGGCTCAGCAGCCAGGCAATGCTGTTTTGCATGCCAGGGGCGCCCAGGGCTTCGAGGCGATCCGGCACCGACGCGGCCAACCCGTCGAGCGTGTGCACCAGCGGGCGCAGCAGGCTTTCCAGCGCCTCGCCGAAGTGGCTGGCGACATGGTTGTAGGCCGCCTTGAGGTTGCCCTCGGAGGCATTGGCCAAGGCCGACAGCGCCAGGCGCCAGGCGTCAGTGCTCAGCAGCGAGTCGTACAGCGCCGCCTGGGTCATCTGGGTGCGTGACAACTGGTGGCTGGCTGCGGCGTCGAGTTGGCCCCGGGCAGCGGCTTCTATGGTCCTGGCCAGCGTGGTGAACAACAGGCGCGCGGTGTCGGCGGCCTCGCCGAGCATGGCCGGCAACTGGGCCAGCGCCTCGCGTACGTAGTGTTCCAAGGCGCCGCGGATGTTGGCATGCAGGTGGCCGTCGATGATCTCCAGGATCACCGCGCCGATGTTCGCCCCCGGGCGACGGCGCAGGGTCTGGCGGGTCAATTGCAGCACCGGGCGCAGCACCATGCGCGCCTTGGCCAGGCCTGGGGGAAACGGCACTACGCCGATCAGGTTGATGCCCAGGCTGACCCAGTCGAGCGGGTCGGGGGACGGGCTCTCCAGCAGCGTGAGGATGTCGATCAGTACATCCACACCGGCCAGGGCATTACAGACCACCGGCACATTTTCGCCGGCCTGGCGCAGCAGTTGCAGGTTCACCAGGCCGTAGGTGACCTCGCGCAGCCAGTGGTCGACAGAGGCGGCGGCAGCGCCGAGGTCTTCACTGAGCAGGGTTTCGAGTGGCGCAATCGCAATCTGGATCTCACGCTCGCTGGGCGTGGACGCTGTGGGGGAAGCAGACATCGGGAATAGCCTTCCTAGGCAGGGGCGAAGCGCCCTGGGTGGTCCATGAAGGCAAAAGGGTACGAGGGCAAGGAATTCTCAGATATGGAGAAACTTCCTGGAGTTGTGTGGGATGTGTCACATAACGATGTAGAGGCCGCGGATATACACCGGCACCGGCAGGCGGTCGAAGCCGCGCACGAACACCACCTGCTCGGCGCGACCGCCGATGTAGCCCAGGTTGACGCCGGGGGCCCGGGTGAACGTGCTGGCGACAGTTAAGACAGTACTTTTCGTACAGTGCCTAGAGCGCCCCATCCAGCACGTCACCTACTTCCCATTGACTTGCGTTGCCTACCTCCAATGTTTGGAACTTATGTGGCAAGTGTTGATAGCTCGAGCGCTGCATTTATCGTCACTTCAGTTTTCTACAAAGCCAAGCTCCCCATTGCGCGGCTATGTGCGTTTCCGATCTGCCAACTCGCCCACATACCAGTGGCCTCCATTGGGGAAGTCCAACGTCACAGACTGTTTGGACAACACTGGCCTCTGTCTATACTTTGTCTTGTAGGCGGGTTGCTCCGTAGGATTGTCTGAGTTGAGCCATTTCTTAATGGAAGCGTCGGTAGAATTCAGCTCAATCAGACAGAAGTCAAAATCTGAATTATTTGTCAATTTGAATAGAAGATTTTTTGGATCTTCAGGTGGCGCAGTTAAGGAATCGGCGGTCGTCGCTATAAACCTTCCGCCGGGGTAGAGAACGAAGTCATAAATGGTTTGGGGCGAACTCAATGGGGATTTTGTACCCGTGGTGGGGTCGTTGAATTTTTGGTAGTGAAAATAATTGATTTTACCCTCCATTTCGTTTTGGAGTTGTACGCTGTAGGATGTTGCGCTGGAGATTTTTGCACTCATGATCGATGCTCCCAGGATAGCCACGCGGCTTTGTGTTCCTAGATAGTTTGCTACGTCATTTTGCTTGTCACAACTGTCAACTTTGCCAGTTGCATCGAGCCGATCCAGCCTTGCTGCCTTAGCAATAATACACAAGCATCCGGCTCCCGCTTCATGGGGGGTGCGCATACAGGTGTAGAGCGTGTAGAAGCCCCGCGCCCAACCCGCTAACCTTGCAAGCCCGCAGGCAATCCAGCGAACGGTCCTCGAGCACTGCTACTGCGCCACCCGAACATCAGATGGCAGCTCCACTCAAAAAGGGAGGGTGTTGCAACGGCAATCACCCTCCTCTGTTCAACGCATGCACTACTTAAAAATGCTGACGACGCGAGAGCTGAGTTAGGGTCACTTGAGTTCTGTACAGCACCCAACCTCCCCGTTGCGCTGTCAGGGGAAAAGGTCAGTCATCTATTTTACTTCGCTCACCGCCCACACGCTTCCTTCGATTACCGCCACACTAGTTGAACTTCCTGGAGGTAGCAGCCATGCGTACCATTTAGAGGGGTCGCCACGGCGAGGTTCGTAGTCGATCCAGCGCCGTAGTACCCCCCCTGGAAACCGCTTCGGTCCTGTATTCACCCCCCCAACCATTTGGTTGTATCTATCGATTGTTAACTCGTGCTGAGATTGAACGTCTTCCTCACTTTCGTCCCCCGGAATGTCCTCCAGCGCGGCTATTACCCAGTCGGGATAAGGGGGCTCACCGTATACGCGGAGCAACCCGACAGGAAAACCTGAATTATTTGTAAATTTGAATCGAAGAAGTTTTGGATCTTCAAGCTGCGTTTGGTAGGACTCGGCGGTCGTCGCTATAAACTTTCCGCCGGGGTAGAGATTGAAGTCATAAGTAGTTTGGGGCGATGTTAATGCGGATTTTGTACCCGAGGCGGGGTCGCCGAACTTTTGGTAGTGGAAATAATTGATCTTACCTTCCATTTCGTTTTGGAGTTGTACGCTGAAGGATGTTGCACTCATGATCGATGCTCCCAGGAAAGGCACTCGGCTATGTGCTCCTGGATAGCTTGCTACGTCATTTTGCTTGTCACAACTGTCAACTTTGCCAGTTGCATCGAGCGGATCCAGCCTTGCTGCCTGAGCAATAATGCACAAGCATCCGGCTCCCGCTTCATGGGGGGTGCGCATACCGCTGTAGAACGCCTTGAATCCCCACCCCAACCCCGCTAATCTTGCGACGTCGCTGTCAATCCAGCGACCGGGCGTCGCGGCCCGCTAATGCAAAAGGCGCAACTGCGCCACCTGAACATCAGATGGCGGTTCCACTCAAAAAGGGAGCTGCACAATGGTCAAAACCGTCTCCAATCCCCCGCTTACTACTCAACCCCGCAAACGCATCTACACCGCCTTCGGCTGTTGCAACGGTAATCACCCGCCCCTGTTTTCAGTCTGCGAAGGCATCGAGCTGGAAGACGCCCTGGTTCACCTGTCGCTCCAGATCCAATGCGCTAAGGACACCACCGCCCAAGCCTGCGAACGCGCCGACGAGCAGTTCAAGACGCTGCTGATCGCCGCACAGCAATCGCTGGAAATGAGCACCGTACTGATCGACACCGTGCTGGACGGCATGGAAGCAAACGCGGCACCCGAGTAACGACGCAACACACGGGCCGCACACGCGGCCTACCGAGCTCGCTCCGCCCACCAAAACCCCACCTGCCCCCCCACATCACGCACTCTCCCCTTGCTGTCCACGGCCCACTGGCACTAGGATGCGACAAATTCTCAAATGCACCTGGCTATCATGCTGAGGTTTTCCGTGTCGTCGCCATCCACTTCCCCCACCCCTCACGCCGATGTTCGTGCGCTGTACATCAACCATCACGCCTGGTTGCTGGGCTGGTTGCGCAAGCGCATGCGCCACGGCGACCACGCGGCGGACCTGGCCCACGACATCTTCGTGCACATCCTCGGCAAGCCGGAGCATCTGCAGCAGTTGCGTCAGCCGCGTGCCTGGTTGAGCACCGTGGCCCACGGGCTGCTGGTGGATCGCGTGCGCCGCCAGCGGGTCGAGCGGGCGTATCTGGAGGCCATCGCACACCTGCCCGAAGCCGAAGTGCCGTCGCCCGAGTCGCAGCTGATACTGCTGGAAACCCTGACCCGTGTGGACGCCCTGCTCAACGGCCTGCCGCCCAAGGTGCGCATGGCCTTTCTGCTGTCGCGCCTAGAGGGCCTGAGCTACAAGGAGATCGCCGAGCGCCTGGCGGTAAGCCTGAGTTCGGTGGAGAAGTACATGGCCAGCGCCATTCGCCATTGCTACCTGGCCCAGCGATGAGCCGCCCGCCATTGCCCGAACTGCCCGACAACGTGCTGGACCAGGCCATCGGCTGGCTGGTGCGCATCGAGTCCGACGGCGCCAACCCGCAACTGCTGGAGGCCTGCCAACGCTGGCGTCAGGCGCACGCGCTGCATGAGGTGGCCTGGCAAGCGCTGCAAAAAAGCGATGCCACCTTCCAGGGCCTGGCCGCACTGCCCGGCTCGGTGGCGCGGGACACCCTGCAACGCCTTCAAGGCGGTCGTCACAGCCGGCGCCAGGCGCTCAAGCTGCTGGGCGTGGGGCTGCTGGCCAGCGGCGTTACCGGCTGGTCGATGCGTGACAGCGCGCTGGTGCCCTGGGGCGCGGACTACGCCACCGAGGTGGGCGAGCGCCGTCAGTTTTTGCTGGACGACGGCACCCGCCTGCAACTGAACACAGCCAGTGCAGTGGACGTGCAGTTCACCGCCCAGCGCCGGTTGATCGTGCTGCGGCGCGGCGAAATCTTTATCGACACCGGCAAGGACGCCGCCACGACGGGCGGGCGTCGCAGCTTCTGGGTCAGCACGCGGCATGCGCAGTTGCAGGCCATCGGTACGGCCTTTGCGGTGCGTGATGAAGCCAGCGGCACGCGGTTGCGGGTCGAGGATGGGGTGGTGGCGATTCAGGGCAAGGGCCAGCCGGTGATGGTTGCCGCCGGGGAGCAATACCTGATCGATGCAATCGGCAGCCAGCGGGTCGAAACCAGCACCCTCGACGCCAGCGCCTGGGCGCGCGGGCAACTGGTGGCCAAGCGCATGCAACTGCGCGAGCTGACCGCAGAACTGGCGCGCTATCGCCACGGCTGGCTGCGCTGCGACCCGGCCATCGCGCACCTGGAGGTGTCGGGCGTGTTCCAGCTCGATGACATCGACCAGGCCCTCAGCGCCCTGAGCGATTCGCTGCCGGTGCGGGTGGAACGCTTTACCCCGTTATGGACCCGTATCGTCGCCCGGTAAGGCTGATGAGAAGAAATCTCAAAAACTTTTACGGGTTTTGCCGCCCTCTTCGACAGACAGGCAATACACCTCGTCATTCGAAAGGAGCACGCCGTCCATGTCTTCTGCTTTTATCCCCACCCGGCCTTTGCAGCGCAGCGTGCTGGCACTGACCCTGCGCAGTATGTTGCTGGCCGGTGCCACCAGCGTGTCGCTGGCCAGTGCGGCCGCGCAGGCCGCCGAGGCAAGCAGCCGCCACTACGAGCTGGCGGCAGGCCCGCTGGAAGAGTCGCTCAACAGCTTTGCCCAGGTGGCCGGCATCAGCCTGCCGTTCGACCCGGCGCTGGTGCAGGGCAAGCGCGCCCCGGCACTGCGTGGGGACTATGCCGTGCAGGATGGCCTCGAACGCCTGCTGGCCGGCAGCGGCCTCACGGTTACCCGCACCGCCAGCGGCAATTACCTGCTGATTGCCCGTAGCCAAAGCGCAGATGCCCTGGAACTGGGCGCCACCACCATCAGCGGCCTGGGCCTGGGCTCGACCACCGAGCACAGCGGTTCGTACACCACCGGCGCCATGCAGACCGCCACCAAGCTGCCGCTGTCGCTGCGCGAAACACCGCAGTCGGTCACGGTGATTACCCGCCAGCGCATGGACGACCAGGGCATGCGCAGCCTCGACGACGTGGTGCAGGCCACGCCCGGGCTGCGCCTGTCGGCCGCGCGCCCGGCCAACAGCGAGTTCTTCGCCCGCGGCTTCCCCATCACCAACCTGATGTTCGACGGCCTGCCCACCACCTACAACGCAGACTGGGTGGCCACCGCCGACCTGGCCCCCTATGACCGCGTCGAAGTGGTGCGCGGCGCCACCGGCATGATGCAAGGGGCCGGCAACCCGTCGGCCGCCATCAACATGGTGCGCAAGCGCCCTACCCAGGCGTTCCAGGCCAGCGTGACCGGCAGCGCCGGCAGCTGGGACAACTACCGCAGCGAGCTGGATGTGTCCGGCCCGCTGAACGACAGCGCCAGCGTGCGTGGCCGCATCGTCGGCGCGTACAACGACAAGGGCAGCTATCAGGATTACGCCGGGCGCGAGCGCGGGGTGTTCTACGGCATCAGCGAGTTCGACCTCACCGACAGCACCACCCTGACCGTGGGCGCGTCCGAGCAGAACGACAATAACAACATCAACTGGGGCGGCCTGCCGGTGAACCCCGATGGCAGCCACATGGGCTTTTCTCGCTCCAAGACCTTCGGCTACAGCTGGTCGCACCAGGACGTCGAGAACAAGACCGTGTTCGTCGAGCTCGACCAGCGCTTCGACAACGACTGGCGCCTTCACCTGGGCGCGTCGAAAAACTGGTCCGAATTCAAGATGATGGGCGGCGTGTTGGAGCGCAACAACGACGCCACCTACCGCCAGCGCATCTTCAACCAGAACCGCGACTTCGATCAGTCCACCTACGATGTCTACGCCACAGGCCCGTTCACACTGCTGGGGCGCGAGCATGAACTGGTGGTCGGCGCCAGCAAGCGCCAGCTCAAGACCGAAGCCACCGGCGGCACGGTGTTCGTCGATGTGCCGGACATCAACCGCTTCAACCCGGGTGGCCTTGCCAGACCGAACGTGCCGGACATCTACTCCATCGACGACAAGGTCGATCAGGAAGGCCTCTACCTCACCTCGCGCTGGAACCTGGCCGACCCGCTGAAGGTGATACTCGGTGCGCGCCTGGACTGGTACGACGCCACGGCCATCTATGACCAGATCAACGACCAGTACTACACCTCGGGCAAGACCAAGGTGGTGCGCAACGTCACCCGTTATGCCGGGGTTATCTATGACCTGGACGACAACCATTCGGTGTATGCCAGCTACACCGATATCTTTCAGCCGCAGACCGAGAAGGACGGCCAAGGCAAAGGCATCGAGCCTATTACCGGCGAAAACTACGAAGTGGGTATCAAGGGTGAGTATTTTGGCGGCGCGCTGAATGCCAGTGCTTCGCTGTTCCAGATCGACCAGCTCAACCGCGCGGCCGAGGTGGCGGATGCAAGCCTGTGCAAGGTCATCCCGGTGGGTAGCTACGGGTGCTATGAAGCGGCCGGCAAGGTGCGCAGCCAGGGCATCGAGTTCGAGATCAATGGTGCGCTGACGCCCAACTGGCAAGTGGGCGCCGGCTATACGTTCGCCCAGGCCAAGTACGAGAAGGATGCCGACAAGGCCAAGGAAGGCCGGCTGTTCGACACCGACCTGCCGCGTCATATGTTCAAGGCCAGTACCACGTACCAGTTGCAGGGTGATCTGAAGCAGTGGCGTGTGGGGGCCAACCTCTATAGCCAGAGCGCGACGTTCAACAAGGGCAGCAATGTGTTCGGCAACTACCATGTCGAGCAGGAGGCGTATGCGCTGGTCGGGTTGATGGCGGGTTACCAGGTCAACAAGCATCTGGACACGCAGTTGAACATCAACAACGTGTTCGACAAGAAGTACTACCAGGGCATCGCCAGCAACTCCACGTGGAGCCCATATGATGTGTTTGGCGACCCGCGCAACTTGATGGTTACGGCGAAGTACAGCTTCTGATGATGCGCCGGGGTCAGCGTGATTGCCGGCGTATGCAGATTGACTGATGCACCGTGCATTCAGGCGCTGCGACCGCTTCGCGCTCGATTCGCGGGTCAAGCCCGCTCCCACGCCCTGCGGGCAGAAGCGGATTATGCATGGCTCGATGATCTGTTTCGGGCCGCCAGGCCGTAGGAGCGGGCCTTGCCCCGCGATCTGGTGCGCAGCGCCAGCAAAACCTGCACATGCGGTCTGCCTGATACACCGCGCACTCAGGCCTTGCGACCGCTTTGCGCTCGTTCGCCGGCAACGCCGGCTCCTACGCCCTGCGGGCAGACTCCGCTTCTGGCCGCCAGGCCGTGGGAGCGGGCCTTGCCCCGCGATCTGGTGCGTAGCGCCAGCAAAACCTGCACATGCGGTCTGCCTGATACACCGCGTACTCAGGCCTTGCGACCGCTTTGCGCTCGTTCGCCGGCAACGTCGGCTCCTACACCCTGCGGGCAGACTCCGCCTCTGGCCGCCAGGCCGTGGGAGCGGGCCTTGCCCCGCGATCTGGTGCGTAGCGCCAGCAAAACCTGCACATGCGGTTCGCCTGACACACCGCGCACTCAGGCGTTGCGACCGCTTCGCGCTCGATTCGCGGGTCAAGCCCGCTCCCACGCCCTGCGGGCAGAAGCGGATTATGCATGGCTTGATGATCTGTTTCGGGCCGCCAGGCCGTAGGAGCGGGCCTCGCCCCGCGATCTGGCGCGCAGCGCCAGCAAAACCTGCACATGCGGTTCGCCTGGCACACCGCGCACTCAGGCCTTGCGACCGCTTCGCGCTCGTTCGCCGGTAACGCCGGCTCCTATACCCTGCGCAGACTCCGCCTCTGGCCGCCAGGCCGTGGGAGCGGGCCTTGCCCCGCGATCTGGTGCGTAGCGCCAGCAAAACCTGCACGTGCGGTTCGCCTGACACACCGCGCACTCAGGCTTTACGACCGCTTCGCGCTCGTTCGCCGGCAACGCCGGCTCCTACGCCCTTCGGGCAGACTCCGCCTCTGGCCGCCAGGCCGTAGGAGC
>NZ_JAMYBY010000035.1:0-14013 GCF_024126555.1 Pseudomonas sp. VE 267-6A | reverse complement strand
CCCAGGCGTCCTGCACCAGGTCCAGCCCGCGCTCGTACACCTTGATGTCATCGTCCGGGCAAGCGACGAGCTTGCTGTCGGTGACATTGATGGTGATGGTCGTGGTGCTTTCATCGCCGTCCGCATCGCGGATGGTGTAGGTGAACACGTCCTTGGCGCCGGTTGGCGCTACCGAGTTGGGGTCGGCCTTGTAGATCGCCTCGCCATTGGCATTCAGGATCAGCGTGCCATAGGTGCCGGCGATGCTCACGCCCAGCGAACCGATGGCCGAGGTCGAGGTGTCGGCGCCTGCCCGCACACCCACCACCGCACCGCCCTGGGCTGCGCCGTCTGCACCCAGCGTGTCGTTGTCCAATACGTTGCCGGTGACCGTACCGCCCTCCACCACCGTGGTGCTGTCCGACTCTGCCCGTGGCACATCGTCCACGATCTTGATCACGATGGTGCTGGTGACGCTGTTGCCCAGCGCGTCGGTAGCCTTGTAGGTGAAGGTTTCGGAGGTGACCACATTGGCCCCGTCGTTGCCACCGCCCACTTGCGGCGCGGACGTCAGGGTGTACTTGTAGCTGCCGTCGGCATTGATCTGGATCTGCCCGTAGGCGCCGGTGCTGCTGCCCACCAGCGTGAAGGTCAGCGCGCCGGAGCCACCACCGACCGAGCCGGCCAGCGTTCCGATCGCGGTCTCGCCCGCCGAGCCCGGGTTGCTGCCCACCACCGTGCCCGGCGCAAGGTCTTGCGGGTCCTGGACCAGGTCCAGGGCCTTTTCATACACCGTGACGCTGTCCGGGCAGGCGACGAGCTTGCTGTCGGTGACGTTGATGGTGATGGTCGTGGTGCTTTCATCGCCGTCCGCGTCGCGGATGGTGTAGGTGAACACATCGGTCGCGCCCGCTGGCGGCACGGCGTTGGGGTCGGCCTTGTACACCGCCTCGCCGTTGGCGTTGAGCACCAGCGTGCCGTAGGTACCCGCAATGTTCACGCCCAGCGAGCCGATGGCCGATGTCGAGGTATCGGAGCCGGCCCGCACACCGACCACCGTGTGCTCGACCGGCGGGCGATCGGCGCCCAGGCTGTCATTGTGCAGCACGTTGCCGGTGACGGTACCGCCTTCGACTACCGAGGCGCTGTCGGGCCTGGCCTGCGGCACGTCATCGACAATGTTCACGTCCAGGCTGCCGGTGGCCTTGCTGCCATCGCTGTCGATGGCCACCACGCTGAAGCTCTCACCGATGTTGTTGATGCCCTGGCCAGCGGGATGAGCTTCGTTGTCGAGCAAGGTGTAGCTGTAGCTCACCACGCCTGTGGCGGGGTTGTAGCCGGTGATGGTGAGGGTATTGCCCAGCCCTGTGGTGATCGATTGCGGAAAACCACTGACCACCCCGCCGATCACCACGTTGATGCCCCCGACGGTAAGCGTGTGCAGGCCATCGGGGGCATGCACGGTAAAGCTGCCACTCTGGGTCAGCGCGCCATTATCGGGGCTTGAGCCATCGGCCAGGTTCTTCTCGTACACGGTCAGTTCACCGCCATTCACCTCCAGCCCGTCCAGTGTCACCGGGTGGTCGATGGGCGGCTCAACCGGCGGGATCACCGGCGGCACGAAACCGCCAGGGCCCTGGTCACCACCCCGCGCGCCAATCCAGGGTTCGGGAATCTCGGGGATGCTGTTGAAACCCGCCGTCGGAAAGCCGATCACCGGGTCCAGGTGCCCTCCCACCTCGGTGAGCTGCACGAACGAATGGCCGCCGCCCAATGCGCTTGGCGAACCGCCGTTGCCGGGGCCCGCCGCCGGAGCTTCGCCCTCCTGGCTGGGGTCGGCACCCGCCGCAATGGCCTGCTGCAGTTTCTCCACATCGGTCAGTTGTGCCTGGCTGGGCGTCACCGTCTCGGGCGCGTTCACGTGCGAGGCATGGTTGGCCAGCAGGTCGGGAGACAGCTGCAGGCTGCTGTCACGGCCCAGGGTCAGCTCGGCACCGTTTTCCAGGTGCACCGCCACTGCCCCGGCCGCGCCGGTTTCCAGTTGTTCCCCGGCATAAAGGCGGTCGCCTTCCACCAGGGCACGTCGACCGCCATCGGCCGCTACCGCGAATACCTGGCCGACAACCTTGCTGACCACACCGATTAAATTAGCCATGAGCATGCCTCCATTGCCGAAGGTTTTCGCAAACACGTGCCGGGGTATCGCGAAACCTGGCGCGGGCAATGCCCGGCCGACTCGGAGAACAACCTTGCGACCGCACGCACCGATCTCAACGAAATCAATGCATTCGGCCTGCCCATGCTCCGGTTAAGTCACGCTGCGATCTGGCAATCGGCCATGAGCCAAAATTTTGTCGCCATATTTCGCCGCGTTGACCTCCCCTCCGCTCACTCCATACCCAATGCTGCAAAAAACGAGGAACTTTATCGGACGCCCTGACAGGCCAACATCTGCGCCTGTTTTCGAGCTATCTGAAGAGAACAATGTCTTGCTTTGAGCACAGCGCATAAGTTTTTTTTCGCATATCGGTTATGAGAAATACTTCTTAGGTTGGCCGTTAAATGTTCTTAGCTCTGTTGTTACAAGCCTGAAACGGTTTGACCTCCATTTTTCGTCATTTTTTTGGCGATCGAGAGACCACAAGAAATCAGGGAGATGTCATCCATGCGCGTTTTGACCCCCATCAGCAGCGCGATTCTGTTCGCCATGATCTGTGCCAACGCGCAGGCCATGTCCTTGTCACAAGCCGTGCAGAGCGCCGTGGACTACCACCCGGAGAACAAGGCCGGGATCAATAGCCGGCTGTCCGCCGACGAGGATGTGAAGGTGGCCAGAGGGGGCTACTTTCCCACCGTCGACCTGGTGGCCGGCTACGGACGCGAACGTTCAGACAACACCAACACCCGCGGCTTCAACGCCGACGGCAGCCGCAATCACAACAAGGAAACCCTGAACTACACCCAGTCCGAACTGCGCCTGCGCCAGATGCTGTTCGACGGCTTCAACACCGCCAATGAAGTGGGCCGCACCGAGGCCGTGGTCAATTCACGCGCCTACTACGTGCAGGCCACCTCCGAGACCATCGCCCTGCGCGCCATCGAGGTGTACCTGGAAGTGCTCAAGCGCCGCGAGCTGGTGACCCTGGCCAAGAACAACCTGCAGGCACACCTGCGCGTCAACGACCAGATCGGCTTGCGCAGCGAGCGCGGCGTGGGCAGCAATGCCGACCTCGACCAGTCCACCGCACGCCGGGCGCTGGCCGACAACAACCTGTACACCGCCCAGGTCGACCTGGCCGATGCCGAAGCCAACTTCATCAGCGTGGTCGGGCGTGCCCCCGACGAGCTGGAAACCCCGGTGTCGATCAAGGGCGAGATGCCCGGCGACCTGACCCAGGCGCGCCAGGCCATGCTGCAGAACAACCCCTACCTCAAGTCGGCCCAGGCCGACATCCAGGCCGCCGAGCAACAGTACGAAGTGGCCAAGTCGCCGTTCTACCCGCGCCTGGATGCAGAGCTCGCCACCGGCGCCAACAACAACATCGCCGGTGAACCCGGGCATGCCAACAGCGATTGGCGAGCCGGCGTGGTGATGAGCTACAACCTGTTCAAGGGCGGCAGCGACAAGGCCCGCCTGCAGTCGGATGCGCACAAGATCAACCAGGCCATGGACATCCGCAACAACGCCTTGCGCACCCTCAACGAAAACCTCGCGCTGTCGTGGAACGCCATGACCAACGCGCGCCTGCAAACCCCGACCGCACGCGAATACGCCGACACCACCACCCGTGTGCGCGCCGCCTACCAGGATCAGTTCGGCCTGGGCCAACGCACCCTGCTCGACCTGCTCGACAGCGAGAACGAGCTGTACAACGCCAACCGTCGCTACACCGAAGTGCGCTACACCGAGGAGTTCTCGATGTACCGGGTGCTGGCCAACATGGGCGAGTTGCTGAGCAAACAGAAGATCTCGCTGCCACCGGAGGCCATTGCACGCAGCGAAGTCAGAAGCGACGCCACGCTGCCGGACCTGCGTTGAACACGTTCGACCGCCCGAGGAGCCGCCCATGACCAGCATGCAGCCGGCCGGCACCGCCGACCCGCGCCAGAGCTTCGATGACCCGTTGCTCGACGGGCTGCTGATACTGTGCAAGCTGCACGGCGCTGCGGTCAGTCGCAGCAGCCTGTGTGCCGGCCTGCCGCTGGCCGAACAGCGCATGAGCCTCGACCTGCTGCCGCGCGCAGCGGCCCGGGCCGGCCTGCAGGCACGGGTACTGCGCCGCGAGCTGGGCTCGATCTCGGCGCTCAACCTGCCGGTACTGCTGTTGCTTGCCGATGGCCGCAGCGCCGTGCTGCGGCGCTGGGGGGAGAACGACCAGGCCCTGATACTGCCCAGTGAAGCCGAAGGCGGCGAGCAGTGGGTCAGCCGCCAGGAGCTGGCCGACGTCTACAGCGGTCAGGCCCTGTTCGCACGCCCGCGCCACGAGGTCGAAGACCTGCGCACACCGCTGCTGCCCAGAGTCAACGCCTGGTTCCGTGACACCCTCAAGCAGTCGCGCTGGCTCTACAGCGACGCCTTGCTGGCCAGCCTGCTGATCAACCTGCTGGGCCTGATGGTGCCGCTGTTCGTGATGCAGACCTACGACCGGGTGGTGCCCAACCAGGCCACCTCCACCCTGTGGGTGCTGGTCATCGGCCTGATGCTCGGCACCCTGTTCGAGCTGGTGCTGCGCGTGGTGCGTGCGCACCTGCTGGACCAGGCCGGCAAGAAGACCGACCTGATCCTGTCGGCCACCCTGTTCGAGCGCATCACGGGCATGTCGATGAAGGCCCGCCCGGCCACCATCGGCGGCTTCGCCCAGAGCATCCACGACTTCCAGGGCCTGCGCGAATTCCTCACGGCGGTGACCCTGACCAGCGTCATCGACCTGCCCTTCGTGGTGCTGATGCTGCTGGTGATCGGCCTGCTGGGCGGCTGGCTGGTGGTGATTCCGCTGGTGGCCTTTCCGATCACCATCGCCTTTGCGCTGTTCATCCAGGCACGCCTGCGCGATACCGTGGAAAAAAGCCTGAGCCTGGGCGCGCTGCGCCAGGCGCTGCTGATCGAGACCCTGGGTGGCCTGGAAACCCTCAAGGCCTGCGGGGCCGAAAGCGAGCGCCAGCACCAGTGGGAAAGCACCCACGGCGCACTCACCCGCCTCGACGTACAGGCGCGCAACCTTTCGGCACTGGCCACCAACGGCACCCTGTTCATCCAGCAGCTGTGCGGCATGGCCACCATCGTCGCCGGGGTGTACAGCATCATTGCCGGCAACCTCAGCGTGGGTGCCCTGGTGGCCAGCTACATGCTCGGCAGCCGCGTGCTCGCACCATTGGGCCAGATCGCCGGGCTGATCACCCGCTACCAGCAGGCCCAGCTGACCATGCACAGCACCGACGCGCTGATGGCCCTGCCCCAGGAACGCCCTGCCGGCCAGCAGACCCTGGAGCGCACCCAGTTGCACGGCGCGCTGCAGGTCAGCCAGGTGACCTTCCGCTACAACGGGCAGAACGCCGCAGCGCTGGACAACGTGAGCTTCACGGTCAAGCCGGGCGAGCGCATCGGCATCATCGGTCGCAGCGGCTCGGGCAAGAGCACCCTGGCACGCCTGCTGATGGGCTTCTACGAACCCGAAGAGGGGCAGATCCTGCTCGACAACCTCGACCTGCGCCAGCTCGACATCGCCGACCTGCGCCAGCAGCTCGGCTACGTGGCCCATGACCTGCCGCTGCTAGCCGGCAGCCTGCGCGACAACCTGACCCTGGGCGCACGCTACGTCAGCGATGCGCGCATGCTCGAAGTGGCCGAGATGACCGGCGTGAGCGAACTGGCCCGCCAGCACCCGCAAGGCTTCGAGCGGCCGGTGGGCGAGCGCGGCATGCTGCTCTCCGGCGGCCAGCGCCAGACCGTGCTGCTGGCCCGCGCGATGCTGCTGGAACCGCCGATCCTGATCCTCGACGAACCCACCAGCCATATGGACAACAGCAGCGAAGACCAGCTGCGCCAGCGCCTGCACGGCTGGGTGCAGGGCAAGACCCTGCTGCTGGTCACCCACCGCACCTCGATGCTCAGCCTGGTCGACCGCCTGGTGGTGCTGGACAACGGCAAGGTGGTGGCCGACGGGCCCAAGGACGCGGTCATCGACGCACTGCGCAAGGGCCGTGTCGGCTCTGCACTCTGAGGGGTATCAGCATGTCTGCATTGTCCGGCCTGGGCGATTACATCCGCAGCTTCGGCAAGACTGCCGAACGCGAGTACATGCCAGACCTGGCCGGCGCGACGCTGCAGGACTCGCCCCGCCTGTCGCGCATCACCGTGTGGCTGGCGGCAGGCTTGCTGCTGGTGGCACTGGTGTGGGCCAAATTCGCGGTGCTCGATGAAGTCACCATGGGCGAAGGCAAGGCCATCCCGTCGAGCAAGGTGCAGGTGATCCAGAACCTGGAGGGCGGCATCGTCACCGAGATCTTCGTGCGCGAGGGGCAGATGGTAAACAAGGGCGACACCCTGCTGCGCCTGGACGACACGCGCTTTCTGTCGAACAAGGGCGAAAGCGAAGCCGACCGCTATGCCCTGACCGCGCAGGTCGAGCGCCTGTCCGCCGAGGCCGAGGGTCGCCCCTTCCAGCTTTCGGAGGTGGTACGCAGCAAGGCCCCGCAGGTGGCCGAGGACGAACTGTCGCTGTACCAGTCGCGCCAGCGCCGCCTCACCAGCGAGAAACAGACGCTCAACGAGCAACTGCGGCAGAAAACCCAGGAGCTGGCCGAGTTTCGCTCCAAACTGGAGCAGTACCGCTCGGGCCTGGCATTGCTGCAGCAAGAGCTGAACATGTCCACGCCGCTGGTGGGCACCGGCGCGATTTCGCCGGTGGAGATCCTGCGCCTCAAGCGTAGCGCGGTGGAGGCTCGCGGCTCGCTGAACGCCACCAGCCTGGCGATTCCGCGGGCCGAAGCGGCGGCGGCGGAGATCCGCAGCAAGATCGAGGAATCCGAGGCAGGCTTTCGCTCGGAGGCGGCCAAGGAACTCAACGACAAGCGCACCGAGCTTTCGAAGATCACCGCCACCAGCATCGCCATCGACGACCGCGTCACCCGCACCACCGTGGTGTCGCCGGTGCACGGCATCATCAAGCTGCTCAAGGTCAACACCATTGGCGGTGTGGTGCAGCCGGGCAGCGACCTGCTGGAGATCGTGCCGCTGGAAGACAACCTGCTGATCGAGGCCAAGGTGCGCCCCCAGGATGTGGCCTTTCTACACCCCGGGCAGACCGCGATGGTCAAGTTCAGTGCGTACGACTACACGATCTATGGTGGCCTGAAGGCCAAGCTGGAGCTGATCGGCGCCGACACGGTGACGGACGACAAGGGCAACGCGTTCTACCTGATCCAGGTGCGCACCGACAAGAACCACCTGGGCGGGGACAACAAACCGTTGCTGATCATCCCGGGCATGACCGCCACGGTGGACATCATCACCGGGCACAAGAGCGTGCTGGATTACCTGCTCAAGCCGGTGCTCAAGGCACGCACCGAGGCGTTGCGCGAGCGCTAGCGCCCATCAACGCAGGTGGTTGCGCTCGTAGGTCTGTTGCCCCATCGCCGCAATCTGCCCCTCGATCAGGGCATCGAACGGCCGCAGCAGCGCATCGAACAGCGCCGGCGCCTCCAGCACGTTCAACGCCTGCGCCACTGCCTCGATGGTCGACAAGGCGCCCTCCCCGGGTGCCTTGCGCAACCGGTAGCGCGACGGCTGCAACGCCCCCAGCGTGACCCGTGGCAACGTTGCCAGCAAAGGGTTCACATGCAGCAACTTGCGCGCCTTGCGCCAGGTGCCGTCGGGCACCACCAGCAACCACGGTCGCTCATCGCCAGCATAAGCCTGCAGCGCCTGCGCGCCCTCACCCGGAAACAACAGGCCGGTGCGATACCCCGGCTGCGTCAGCCACTGCTCGAGATCCTCGAACACCTCGCCCACCCGCAACTCGGCATTGCGCAGGCCAAGCGCCGCCAGCCTGGCGGTGTTCAAGGCATGGTTCACTTCGCTGGGATGCTGCAGCAGCAGTACACGGGTGCGGCTATCCAGGCGGGGGATCAACGCGCAAAGGCAATGGGTTTGTGGGCGCAAGCAGCGCTCGCAGTGAATTCTGGACATCGGGTTCTCCTGGGGCGCGAAGTGTGCCACAGCAGGCCCGCGAAATACCGCACCGCCCTGGGTCAAACGCGCGGATTCAGCGATTGAAGCGTTCGGCCAGGCTGTACAGGTAGTCGGCCATGCGCTGCAGGTCCTGGCTGATCTCGGCGCCCTGCTTGGCCTGCCCGGCGCTGTGGTCGCACAGCTGGGCGATGCGCGTGATCTGCTGGTTGATGTCTTCGGCCACATGGCTCTGCTGTTCCGACGCCGTGGCCATCTGCTGGCTCATGCCAGTGATGCGGCTGACCGCCTGGCTGATGCCCACCAGCGCGGTCTGCACGGCCTCGACACTGTGCACGCTGTCACGCGAGATCTGCTCGCCGCGGCTGGCACTGCTCACCGCCCGCTCGGCCCCGGCACGCAGGCTGGCGATGATCTGGTGGATTTCCTCGGTCGAGACCCGCGTGCGCTGCGCCAGCGACCGCACCTCGTCGGCCACCACGGCAAAACCGCGGCCCTGCTCGCCGGCCCGCGCCGCCTCGATGGCGGCATTGAGCGCCAGCAGGTTGGTCTGCTCGGCGATCGAGGTGATCACATCCACCACGCTGCCGATGGACTGGGTTTGCCCGGCCAGTTCGTTCACCGCCTGGCCGATCTCGGTCACCGCATCGGCCATGCTGCCCATTGCCTGCAGGCTTCGTTGTGCCAGGTCGCTGCCCTGGCGGGCCAACTGGTCGGCATCGGACGCCGCCGTGGCGGTGTCCTGCACGTTGTGGGTGACCTGCTGGATGGTCGCCGCCATCTGCGCAATGGCGGCCGCCGACTGGTCGGTCTCGCAGCGCTGGCGGTCGAGCATCTGCGCCTGGGCCCCGGACAGGTCGCTCGATTGCGTGGCCCGTGCCTTGACCCCGACGCCGGCGTCCACCAGCCGCGTGAGCGCGGTCTGCAGGCGCGCTTCCTCACTGATGATCGCCAGGTCCAACTGCCCCTGCAGGCCCCGGTTGTCACTGTAGGTCAGCGCTACCAGCGGGCTGGTGAAGGCCCTGGGGTGCTCGGCCAGGGTACGCCGGATCATCCGGTCGTGATGGGCCTCGATCAGGTACCAGGCACTGAGCAGGCTGGCCATCAACACGCCCAGCGCCGCGTACTGGGGCAGCCACAGGTAGCCGGCGGCCGACAGCAGCGCCGCCCCTACCAGCGGCCAGCCCAGCTCCAGTTGCACCGCTGCACGCGCGGCCCAGGACATGGCGCCCCGGCCCTGGCGCAAGCGTGCATACAACGCCGTGGCTCGACGGATCTGGTCCGGGGTGGGCACCGAGCGCACCGACTCGTAGCCACTGATACGGCCATCCTCGTAGATGGCCGTCACGTAGGCACTGACCCAGTAGAAATCGCCGTTCTTCGCGCGGTTCTTGACCACCCCCATCCAGGGCTTGCCTTGCTTGAGGGTGTCCCACATGTGCCCGAACACCGCGGGCGGCATGTCCGGGTGGCGTACAAGGTTATGGGGCTGGCCCACCAGTTCGTCGTAGGTAAAACCGCTGATGCTGACGAAGGCGTCGTTGCAGTAGGTGATGCGGCTGTTGAGGTCGGTGGTGGATATCAGGCGCTGATCGCTCGGGAAGGTTCTTTCATGCTCAGTGACGGGCAGATTCGTACGCATCTCGGCGATCCCTGCTTGGAAGATGTTGGGAATTTTCAACAAGCAAGAACAGGTTTAGCAGAGCATTTACGGGCTTGTAGGGCTTGTCTGAAGGATTTTTCTTCTATTTGCGCAAAAGATTTTCATGCGCATCCGATCAGGCTGGCGTGAGCTGCGCCTTGAGGCGGTCGCGAAAGGTCTGGATCAAGGGTTCGCGGCTGCGACCCCGGCGAATGATCAGCGAGAACGGCGCCTGATAGCCGAAGGTCGCCGGCGACAGCACCCGCAGGTCGCCCTTGTCCACCCAGGCCTGGGCATAGTGTTCAGGCAGGTAGCCGATGTAGGCCCCCGACAGTACCAGGATCAGCTGTGCCTCCATGCTCTCGACCGTGGCGGCGCTGTGCTTGAAGCCGTGGCGGGCCAGTTCGGCCTGGCTCCAGTAGCCGCGACCGACCATGCGCTGCTGGGTGATCACCTGTTCGGGAATGCGCCGCTCGGTGAACAGCGAATGCCGGTTGCTGCAGTACAGCCAATGCTGCTCGCGGTACAACGGCTGATACACCAGCCCGCTCATGCGCGTGGAGAAAGCGCCGATGGCCAGGTCCAGGCGGTTGTCCTGCACCCCCAGTTGCAGTTCGTAGGGGCTGGACACCGACAGGTGCAGGTGCACGGCCGGGTGTTCGAGGCTATAGGCACCGATGGCGTCGGCCAGCGGCAATGCGCGATCGCCGACCGTGGAGTCGATCACCCCCAGGTTCAGGGTGCCGCGCAGCTCGCCCTTGAGCGCCGCCGCGTACTGCTCGAAACCGTCCATTTCGGCCAGCAGGCGCAGGGTCTCCTGATGGAACAGCTCGCCCTTGCTGGTGAGGCTGAAGCCGCCGCGCCCACGGTGGCACAGCACGATACCCAGCGCCGACTCAAGCTGGCTCATGTAGGTACTGATGGCGGATGTGGACAGGTTCAGCTCGCGCTGGGCATTGGCGAAGCCCTGGTGGCGTACCACGCTGACGAAGATGCGCAGCAATTTCAGATCAGGCAGGGCCGAGGCCATGGCAAGGGCTCCAACAGGGCAACGAATACGCGCCAGTCTACCCGCTGATCGCCATTAGTTCATGAAAACCTGAAGTAAGTATTTGCCTGTAGCGATTCTCTTGGCGCACTACCTTTTGCAGACTCTGCGCCAATGCACCTGTCCTCGCGCATTGCTGCACCTGTTCGCAGGGTGGCCGGACAGGTTCCAACAACTAGAACAATCCAAACCGTGAGGCCCGACCGTGGACAAGATTCTTCACCAACCACTGGGCGGCAACGAAATGCCGCGTTTCGGCGGCATCGCCACCATGCTGCGTCTTCCCCACCTGCCCAGCGCCGCCGGCCTGGACGCTGCCTTCATCGGCATCCCGCTGGACATCGGCACCTCGCTGCGTTCCGGCACCCGCTTCGGCCCGCGCCAGATCCGTGCCGAATCCGTGATGATCCGCCCGTACAACATGGCCACCGGCGCCGCCCCGTTCGACTCGCTGTCGGTCGCCGACATCGGCGACGTGGCAATCAACACCTTCAACCTGCTCGACGCGGTGCGCATCATCGAAGAGGCCTACGACGAGATCCTCGAGCACGACGTGATCCCCATGACCCTGGGCGGCGACCACACCATCACCCTGCCGATCCTGCGCGCGATCCACAAGAAGCACGGCAAGGTCGGGCTGGTGCACATCGATGCCCATGCCGACGTCAACGATCACATGTTCGGCGAGAAGATCGCCCACGGCACCACCTTCCGTCGCGCCGTCGAAGAAGGCCTGCTGGACTGCGACCGCGTGGTGCAGATCGGCCTGCGCGCCCAGGGCTACACCGCCGAAGACTTCAACTGGAGCCGCAAGCAGGGCTTTCGCGTGGTGCAGGCCGAGGAGTGCTGGCACAAGTCGCTGGAGCCGCTGATGGCCGAAGTGCGTGAAAAGGTCGGTGGTGGTCCGGTTTACCTGAGCTTCGACATCGACGGCATCGATCCGGCCTGGGCACCGGGCACCGGCACCCCGGAAATCGGTGGCCTGACCACCATCCAGGCGATGGAGATCATCCGTGGCTGCCAGGGGCTGGACCTGATCGGTTGCGATCTGGTGGAGGTCTCGCCGCCCTACGACACCACCGGCAACACCTCGTTGCTCGGCGCCAACCTGTTGTACGAAATGTTGTGTGTTCTGCCTGGCGTAGCGCATCGCTAACGGCCATCGGCCTGGAGTTTCACCCCCGGATGGAGCCTTTCGGCGGGCCGTACACGCGGCCCGCTTGCGGATGAATGACGCCTGGCGCACGCCACCGGCGATCGATCTCACCATAATAAAGATAATCGGAGACACCCCATGGCCTTGGACATATTCGTTGTACTGATATACGCCGCCGGCATGCTGGTACTGGGCTGGTTCGGCATGCGCCGCGCGAAGACCCACGAAGACTACCTGGTGGCCGGGCGCAACCTGGGCCCGAGCCTGTACATGGGCACCATGGCCGCCACCGTGCTGGGCGGCGCCTCTACCGTCGGCACCGTGAAGCTGGGCTATGTGCACGGCATTTCCGGCTTCTGGCTGTGCGCCGCGCTGGGCCTGGGCATCATTGCCCTGAACCTGTTCCTGGCCAAGCCGCTGCTGCGCCTGCGCATCTTCACCGTGACCCAGGTGCTGGAAAAGCGCTACAACCCCATGGCCCGCCAGGCCAGCGCCGTGATCATGCTGGCCTACGCCCTGATGATCGCCGTGACCTCTACCCTGGCCATCGGCACCGTGCTGCAGGTGCTGTTCGACCTGCCGTTCTGGGGCGCCATCCTGCTCGGTGGTGGCGTGGTGGTGGTCTACTCGACCATTGGCGGCATGTGGTCGCTGACCCTGACCGACATTGTGCAGTTCGTGATCAAGACCGTGGGCCTGATGTTCATCCTGCTGCCGATCTGCCTGTACCGGGTGGGCGGCTGGGACGAATTGGTGGCCAAGCTGCCGGCTGCCAGCTTCAACCTGACCACCATCGGTTGGGACACCATCATCACCTACTTCCTGATCTACTTCTTCGGCATCCTGATCGGCCAGGACATCTGGCAGCGCGTGTTCACTGCCCGTGACGAAAAAGTCGCCCAACGGGCCGGTACCACGGCCGGTGTGTACTGCGTGATCTACGGCCTGGTGTGTGCCCTGATCGGCATGTGTGCGCATGTGCTGCTGCCTGACCTGGGCAATGCCAACAATGCGTTTGCGGCGATCGTGAAGTCAGCGTTGCCCGACGGCATCCGTGGGCTGGTGATTGCCGCGGCCCTGGCGGCGATGATGTCCACCGCCAGTGCCGGCTTGCTGGCTGCCTCCACGGTGCTGACCGAAGACCTGCTGCCCAAGCTGCGTGGCGGCAAGCAGTCGAGCCTTGGCATCAACCGGTTGTTTACCTTGCTTACGGGTATTGCGGTGCTGGGGATCGCGCTGGTGGTAGTGGATGTGATCAGTGCATTGACCCTGGCGTACAACCTGCTGGTGGGCGGCATGCTGGTGCCGTTGATCGGGGCGATCTACTGGAAGCGTGCAACCACGGCCGGGGCAATCACCAGCATGGGGCTGGGGTTCGTGACGGCGCTGGTGTTCATGTTCAAGGATGGGATGGATGCCAATACGCCGATCTACTACAGCCTGGCGATCGGGTTGGTGAGTTTTGTGGTGGTGAGTTTGATGTCGCGTCGGCCGGTGGGCACGGTGAATCTGGCATAGGACGCCCCGCCCGGGTAGCGGGGCGGAGGGTCATGGACGACCTGTAGGAGCGGGCCTTGCCCCGCGAAGGTAGCAACGCGCCTGGGTCAGCAATAGGCTCTGTAACATCGGCAAGCGCAGGCCTATCCAGCATGGATGCAGCCAGCAAGGGCCCCTTCCGCTCTTACAGCGGCTTACTTTTTTCTTGGAAAAAGTAAGCAAAACCGCTCCCGTCCATCATCCGGCCCTACGCTTCGCTACGGGTCCCCTCATTCCACCCACGCTCCGTGGGGCCACGCCGAACGGGCATCCCTGCCCGTCGGCGCTTTACGGGCCATCCATGGCCCTCCACCCCACTACGCGCAGGTTCCATTCGGCCTCCTGGGGGACGGGAAGATCAAGATCAAGATCAAGAACTAAAGCCAAAGCCAAAGCCAAAGCCAAAGCCAAAGCCAAAGCCAAAGCCAAAGCCAAAGCCAAAGCCAAAGCCAAAGCCAAAGCCA
>NZ_JAMYBY010000034.1:0-16808 GCF_024126555.1 Pseudomonas sp. VE 267-6A | reverse complement strand
GTCAAGCCCGCTCCCACAAAAACACCAGTGATCTTTGTGGGAGCGGGCTTGACCCGCGATAGGGCCTTAAGCCGCTACCCCCGCATCCGCCGTCAACCCCGCCTCTTCGATCGCACTGATCGCGCACTGCTCGTCGATATCCGACGTATCACCGCTGATGCCGATCGCGCCCAGCACTGCCCCGCTCTGATCCCGAATCAGCACCCCACCCGGCGCCGGCACCACCGGGCTCTGGCCCAACCCGTTGAGCGCGGCAAAGAACGCCGGGCGCTGCTGCGCGTCCAGCGCCAGCAGGCGCGAGCCCTTGCCCAGCGCAATCGCCCCCCACGCCTTGCCCATCGCCACCTGCGGACGCAGCAGGCTGGCGCCGTCCTCGCGCTGCAGGGTCAGCAGATGCCCACCGGCATCGAGCACCACCACGGTCAGCGGCGCCGCCGAAATCCTGCGGCCGGCCGCCAGCGCGCCATTCACCAGGCTCACCGCTACTTTCAAGCTCAGAACGTTCATCCAAAGGTCCTCTTGTTGTTAGAAGCCCACGTGGGCAAGTGAAAAACCAATACAACAAATAGAACACAATGAAGAATATTTTTGTATACAATAATTCACTCCATCCGACCAAAACCCGTCACAACCCCTTTTTTACGGGGTAACGACGAAAGCACCCGGTGGCGGATGAAAATGGATTGACCAGAGTCGCCTGCCGTGAATACACTCTGTCGAAAAGCAATTTGTATACAATTACAAAATCTAAGAGGCACAAAACCATGAGCAAAATGAGAGCAATCGATGCAGCCGTGCTGGTCATGCGCCGTGAAGGCGTCGACACCGCATTCGGCATCCCGGGCGCCGCGATCAACCCGCTGTATTCGGCCCTGAAGAAAGTCGGCGGCATCGATCACGTCCTTGCTCGTCACGTGGAAGGTGCCTCGCACATGGCCGAGGGCTACACCCGTACCAAGGCCGGCAACATCGGCGTGTGCATCGGCACCTCCGGCCCTGCCGGCACCGACATGGTCACCGGCCTGTACAGCGCCTCGGCCGACTCCATCCCGATCCTGTGCATCACCGGCCAGGCGCCCCGCTCGCGCCTGCACAAGGAAGACTTCCAGGCCGTCGACATCACCAGCATCGTCAAGCCGGTCACCAAGTGGGCCACCACCGTGCTCGAACCTGGCCAGGTGCCGTATGCGTTCCAGAAAGCCTTCTATGAAATGCGCACCGGCCGTCCTGGCCCGGTACTGATCGACCTGCCGTTCGACGTGCAGATGGCCGAGATCGAATTCGACATCGACGCCTACCAGCCGCTGCCGGTGAGCAAGCCGTCGGCCAACCGCGTGCAGGTCGAGAAGGCCCTGGCCATGCTCGACTCCGCCGAGCGTCCGCTGCTGGTGGCCGGTGGCGGCATCATCAACGCCGATGCCAGCGACAAGCTGGTGGAATTCGCCGAACTCACCGGTATCCCGGTCATTCCGACCCTGATGGGCTGGGGCACCATCCCTGACGACCACCCGCTGATGGTGGGCATGGTCGGCCTGCAGACCTCGCACCGCTACGGCAACGCGACCATGCTCAAGTCGGACGTGGTGCTGGGCATCGGCAACCGCTGGGCCAACCGCCATACCGGCTCGGTGGATGTGTACACCGAAGGCCGTCGCTTCATTCACGTCGACATCGAACCGACCCAGATCGGCCGCGTGTTCACCCCGGACCTGGGTATCGTGTCCGACGCCGGCGCCGCACTGGACGTGTTCCTGGAAGTGGCCCGCGAGTGGAAAGCCGCCGGCAAGCTCAAGGACCGTGGCGAGTGGCTCAAGGACTGCCAGCAGCGCAAGGCCAGCCTGCACCGCAAGACCCACTTCGACAACGTGCCGGTCAAGCCGCAGCGCGTGTACCAGGAAATGAACCAGGTGTTCGGCAAGGACACCTGCTACGTCAGCACCATCGGCCTGTCGCAGATCGCCGGTGCGCAGTTCCTGCACGTGTACAAGCCGCGTCACTGGATCAACTGCGGCCAGGCCGGCCCGCTGGGCTGGACCATTCCTGCGGCACTGGGCGTGGTCAAGGCCGACCCGTCGCGCAAGGTCGTGGCACTGTCGGGCGACTATGACTTCCAGTTCATGATCGAAGAGCTGGCGGTGGGCGCGCAGTTCAACCTGCCGTACATCCACGTGGTGGTGAACAACTCCTACCTGGGGCTGATCCGCCAGGCCCAACGCGGCTTCGAGATGGATTACTGTGTACAGCTGGCGTTCGAGAACCTCAACGCCCCGGAACTGAACGGCTACGGCGTGGACCACGTCGCGGTTGTAGAAGGTCTGGGTTGCAAGGCACTGCGCGTGTTCAAGCCGGAAGAAATCCAGCCGGCCCTGCGCAAGGCCCAGCAGATGGCCGAAGAGTTCAAGGTGCCGGTCGTGGTCGAGGTGATCCTCGAGCGCGTGACCAATATTTCCATGGGTACCGAAATCAACGCGGTCAACGAATTCGAAGACCTGGCGCTGGTCGGCAACGACGCGCCAACCGCGATCTCGCTGCTCGACTGACTGTTGTAGCGGCCCTGCTGCCCCGCGCACAGGGCCCACTTTTGCAAGGAGACAACCATGCCTCGTTTCGCCGCCAACCTGTCCATGCTGTTCACCGAGCAGGACTTTCTCGCCCGTTTCAAGGCTGCTGCCGACGCCGGCTTCAGCGGGGTCGAGTACCTCTTCCCGTACGATTTCAGCTCGGCTGAAATCAAGCAGCACCTGGACAGCAACGGCCTGACCCAGGTGCTGTTCAACCTGCCGGCCGGCGACTGGGCCAAGGGTGATCGCGGCATCGCCTGCGACCCGTCCCGTGTCGAGGAATTCCGTGCCGGCGTGGACCTGGCCATTGCCTACGCCCAGGTACTGGGCAACACCCAGGTCAACTGCCTGGCCGGCATTCGCCCACAAGGCCCGGACTGCGCCACGGTGCGCAAGACCTTCGTCGACAACCTGAAGTTCGCCGCCGACAAGCTGCAGGCAGCAGGCATCAAGCTGGTGATGGAGATGATCAACACCCGCGACATCCCGGGCTTCTACCTGAACACCACCAAGCAGGCGCTGGAGATCCAGGCCGAAGTGGGCAGCACCAACCTGTTCCTGCAGTACGACATCTACCACATGCAGATCATGGAAGGTGACCTGGCCCGCACGATGGAAGGCAACCTGGCCAAGATCAACCACATCCAGCTGGCCGACAACCCGGGCCGCAACGAGCCGGGCACCGGCGAGATCAACTACCGCTTCCTGTTCGAGCACCTGGACCGTATCGGCTACCAGGGCTGGGTAGGCTGCGAATACAAGCCGCTGACCACCACCGAAGCGGGCCTTGGCTGGCTCAAGACCCACAACGCGATCTAATCATCTTTCTGCCGGGACGCATTTCCTGTGGGAGCGGGCCTGACCCGCGATGCGATAGCGCGTTCACCGCCGCTATCGCGGGTCAAGCCCGCTCCCACAGGGTCCCCACAACAAATACAAGAGGCAACTCTCATGGCTAAAATCGGATTCATCGGCACCGGCATCATGGGCCTTCCAATGGCTCAGAACCTGCAGAAGGCAGGTCACAGCCTGTTCCTTTCCTCGCACCACGGCGCCGCGCCGAGCGACCTGATCGCCGCCGGCGGCGTGGCCCTGGCCAACCCCAAGGAAGTGGCCCAGGAAGCCGAATTCATCATCGTCATGGTGCCGGACACCCCCCAGGTCGAAGCCGTGCTGTTCGGTGAAAACGGCGTGGCCCAGGGCATTGGCCCGAACAAGGTGGTGATCGACATGAGCTCGATCTCCCCTACCGCCACCAAAGCCTTCGCCGAGAAGATCAAGGCCACCGGCGCCACCTACCTCGACGCCCCAGTGTCCGGTGGTGAAGTCGGCGCCAAGGCCGCGACCCTGAGCATCATGGTCGGCGGTTGCCCCAAAGCCTTCGAACGTGCCCAGCCGCTGTTCCAGGCCATGGGCAAGAACATCACCCACGTGGGTGGCAGTGGTGACGGCCAGACCGCCAAGGTCGCCAACCAGATCATCGTGGCCCTGAACATCCAGGCCGTTGCCGAAGCCCTGCTGTTCGCCGCCAAGAACGGCGCCGACCCGGCCAAGGTGCGCGAAGCGCTGATGGGCGGCTTTGCCTCCTCGAAAATCCTCGAAGTGCACGGCGAGCGCATGATCAAGGGCACCTTCGACCCGGGCTTTCGCATCAGCCTGCACCAGAAGGACCTGAACCTGGCCCTGCAGGGTGCCAAGGAGCTGAACATCAACCTGCCCAACACCGCCAATGCCCAACAGGTGTTCAGCACCTGCGCGGCCATCGGTGGCGCCAACTGGGACCACTCGGCGCTGGTCAAGGGCCTTGAGCACATGGCCAACTTCTCGATCCGCGGCGACAAGTAAGCGTCAAGCGGCAGGTTTCATGCGGCAAGACCGGCAGACCGCGCATCGGTCCGCTGTCTCTTGCAGCTTGTAGCCTGAAGCTTGCCGCGCTAAAGAGCACCACCCGCCCTTGGGCCCGTCTGCACGGAGGCAGGCCCAGGGGCGTTTTCGATTCTGCAAAACAATAAGATTTGGGAGCCTGCCATGTCGGTCGATCCGCAACACTTTCTGCGCGAGCTGTTCGCCACGGCCATCGATGCCGCGCATCCACGCCAGGTGCTCGAAGCCCACCTGCCCAGCGACCGCAGCGGCCGCGTCATCGTCATCGGCGCCGGCAAGGCCGCCGCCGCCATGGCCGAAGTGGTCGAGCGCAGCTGGCAGGGCGAGGTCTCGGGCCTGGTCGTGACCCGCTACGGCCACGGCGCCAGCTGCAGCAAGATCGAAGTGGTCGAAGCCGCTCACCCGGTACCGGACGCCGCCGGCCTGGCCGTGGCCAAGCGTGTGCTGGCGATGGTCAGCAACCTCAGCGCCGACGACAGGGTGATCTTCCTGCTCTCCGGCGGAGGTTCCGCCCTGCTGGCCCTGCCCGCCGAAGGCCTGACCCTGGCCGACAAGCAGCAGGTCAACAAGGCCCTGCTCAAATCCGGCGCCACCATCGGCGAGATGAACTGCGTGCGCAAGCACCTCTCGGCGATCAAGGGCGGCCGCCTGGCCAAGGCCTGCTGGCCGGCCACGGTGTACACCTACGCGATTTCCGACGTACCCGGCGACCTCGCCACCGTGATCGCCTCCGGCCCCACCGTGGCCGACCCGAGCACCTCGGCCGAAGCGCTGGCGATCCTCAAGCGCTACAACATCCAGGCCCCGGCCGCCGTCACCGCGTGGCTGAACAACCCGGCCTCCGAAACCGTCAAGGCCGATGACCCGGCCCTGGCCCGCAGCCACTTCCAGCTGATCGCCCGCCCCCAGCAGTCGCTGGAGGCCGCTGCGGTAAAGGCGCGCCAGGCCGGCTTCAGCCCGCTGATCCTGGGTGACCTGGAGGGTGAGTCGCGTGAAGTGGCCAAGGTGCATGCCGGCATCGCGCGCCAGATCGTGCAGCACGGCCAGCCACTGGCGGCGCCCTGCGTGATCCTGTCGGGCGGCGAAACCACCGTCACCGTGCGCGGCAATGGCCGCGGCGGGCGCAACGCCGAGTTCCTGCTCAGTCTCACCGAAAGCCTCAAGGGGTTGCCCGGCGTGTACGCACTGGCCGGTGACACCGACGGCATCGACGGCTCCGAAGACAACGCCGGGGCCTTCATGACCCCCGACAGCTATGCGCGTGCCCAGGCCCAGGGCCTGTCGGCGGCGGACGAGCTGGACAACAACAATGGCTACGGTTACTTCGCCGCGCTCGACGCCTTGATCGTTACCGAGCCCACGCGCACCAACGTCAACGATTTTCGCGCCATCCTGATTCTCGAGACCGCACAACATGACGCCTGACAAGAAAGTCAAAATCCTCGCCACCCTCGGCCCCGCGACCAAAGGCATCGACGACATCCGTCAGCTGGTCGAAGCCGGGGTGAACATCTTTCGCCTGAACTTCAGCCACGGCGAGCACGCCGACCACGCCATGCGTTTCGAATGGATCCGCGAAGTGGAGCGCCAGCTCAACTACCCGCTGGGCATCCTCATGGACCTGCAGGGCCCCAAGCTGCGTGTCGGGCGTTTTGCCGAAGGCAAGGTGCAACTGCAACGCGGCCAGGCCCTGCGCCTGGACATGGATGCCACACCGGGCGATGCACAGCGGGTCAACCTGCCCCACCCGGAGATCATCGCCGCGCTGGAGCCGGGCATGGACCTGCTGCTCGATGACGGCAAACTGCGCCTGCGCGTGACCGCCAAGCACGCCGACGCCATCGACACCGAGGTGCTCAACGGCGGCGAACTGTCCGACCGCAAGGGCGTGAACGTGCCCCAGGCGCTGCTCGAGCTCAGCCCGCTGACCGAAAAGGACCGTCGCGACCTGACCTTCGGCCTGGAACTGGGCGTGGACTGGGTGGCCCTGTCGTTCGTGCAGCGCCCTGAAGACATCATCGAGGCGCGCCAGCTGATCGGCGACCGGGCCTACCTGATGGCCAAGATCGAGAAGCCCTCGGCGGTCACGCAACTGCGCGAGATTGCCCAGTTGAGCGACGCGATCATGGTCGCCCGTGGCGACCTGGGCGTGGAAGTGCCGGCCGAAAGCGTGCCGCAGATCCAGCAGCGCATCATCACCACCTGCCGCCAGCTGGGCCGCCCGGTGGTGGTGGCCACGCAGATGCTCGAGTCGATGCGCTTCAGCCCGGCCCCGACCCGCGCCGAGGTCACCGACGTGGCCAACGCCGTGGCCGAGGGCGCCGATGCGGTGATGCTGTCGGCCGAGACCGCCTCGGGCGACTACCCGCTCGAAGCGGTGCAGATGATGAGCAAGATCATCCGCCAGGTCGAAAGCGGCCCGGACTACCAGGCCCAGCTGGACGTGGGCCGGCCACAGGCCGAGGCCACGGTGTCGGATGCGATCAGCTGCGCGATCCGTCGCATCAGCGGCATCCTGCCGGTGGCGGTGCTGGTGAACTACAGCGAGTCGGGCAACTCGACCCTGCGCGCAGCGCGTGAACGGCCGCGTGCACCGATCCTCAACCTGACCCCCAACCTCAACACCGCACGGCGCCTGAGCGTGGCCTGGGGCGTGCATTCGGTGGTCAACGATCGGTTGCGCCAGGTAGACGAAGTGGTGTCCACGGCACTGGAGATTGCCCAGGCCCAGGGCATGGCCAGCCGTGGCGACATCCTGTTGATCACTGCCGGTGTGCCTTTTGGCAAGCCGGGGTCGACCAATACGCTGCGGATCGAAACCCTGCTCTGATTTGATTGGGGCGGCTGCGCCGCCCATCGCGGGTCAAGCCCGCTCCCACAAGGATCACATCGGCCCTTGTGGGAGCGGGCTTGACCCGCGATGGGCGCACTGACACACCACACCGTGGGACAACATAGCCCGAAGAGGCGCCCCACTCCACCCACCCTGACCCACTGCCATGTACACCAAGAACTTCGTCAACCCGTGCCCCGACTGGGCCACCGCCTTGCTCAACGGTTTCAGTCAGGTGCTGCTGCAGCGCAACCCGCTGTGCGGCCTGCTGTGCCTGCTGGCCATCCTGATCACCGCCCCCGAACTCATCGGCGGTGCGCTGCTGGGCGCCCTTGCCGGGCTGCTCACCGCGCAGCGCCGCGGCTACAACCGCGCCGACCGCCAGGCCGGCCTGTACAGCTACAACGGCGTGCTGCTGGGCCTGCTGCTCAGCCACGCACTGCCCTGGTCGGCCCTGCTGCCCCCGCTGATCATCGCCGCTGCGGGCCTGAGCAGCATGCTGGTGCACCAGTGGCTCAAGCGCAAAAGCCCCCGCCTGCTGCCCGCCTACACCGCGCCCTTCGTGCTGATCGGCTGGGCGGTACTGGCGCTGGCCGAGCCTTCCAGCGCCGGCTACGCCCCGGTCGCGGCCAACCCGCTGTTCGCCCTGGGCCGCGGCCTGGGCCAGATCTTCCTGCTCGACCAGCCGCTGGCTGGCCTGCTGATTGCCCTGGGCCTGCTGATCGCCAACCGCTACGCCGCCGCCTGGGCGCTACTGGGCGCCGCCCTGGGCGGCAGCGTGGCGCTGCTCGGTGGCGAGGCCGGCGCCGGCTACTACGGCCTGTACGGTTTCAATGCGGCGCTGGCCGCGCTGGCCTTCAGCCAGACCCGCGCACAACCCTGGCGGCCGTTGCTGGCCATCGTTCTGGCCATCGTGCTGCAACCGCTGCTGGGCCTGTTGCCGGTGCCGGGCCTGACCGCGCCGTTCATCCTCGCCTGCTGGCTGCTGCAACTGGGTACCGCTGCCCGACGTCGCCCGCTTGCACAGCTGCGGGCCAGCCCCTAGGCTCTGCTCCATCTTGTAATGGAAAGCGCCCATGAGCACCCCTTCGAGCTGGCGCGAGCGGCTCTACGTCATCGTCTTTCAAGCCGACACCGTGGCCGGCCGGCGCTTCGACAGCATTCTGCTGCTGATCATCCTGGCCAGCCTGATCACCGTCATCCTCGACAGCATCGACGAGGTCCACCAGGGCTACGCCGGGCTGCTGGCCTGGATCGAGTGGGGCTTTACCGCCATCTTCCTGGCCGAATACCTCACCCGCCTGTACTGTTCGCCCAAGCCGCTGCGCTATGCCTTCAGCTTCTACGGGCTGGTGGACCTGCTGGCGATCGTGCCGGGCATCATCGCCATCTACTACAGTGACGCGCAGTACCTGCTGATCATCCGCGTGATCCGCATGCTGCGCATCTTCCGCGTGCTCAAGCTCGGCCCGTACCTCAAGCAGGCCAACTACCTGATGTCGGCGCTGCGCGGCAGCAAGCAGAAGATCATCGTGTTCCTGGTCAGCGTGTCGACCCTGGTCACGGTGTTCGGCACCCTGATGTACGTGGTCGAAGGCCCGGAACACGGCTTCACCAGCATCCCCAAGGGCATCTACTGGGCCATCGTGACCCTGACCACCGTGGGCTTTGGCGACATCGTGCCCAAGACCCCGCTGGGCCAGGTGATTTCCTCGCTGGTGATGATCACCGGCTATTCGATCATCGCCGTGCCCACCGGCATCTTCACTGCCGAGCTGGCCAACGCCATGCGCGGCGAGCAGCTGCAGCACGCCTGCCCCACCTGCCACAAGGGCAGCCACGAGCAGAGCGCCGCGTTCTGTTCACGCTGCGGCAATGCGCTGTTCAAGAAAATGGAATAACCACAGCACTTTTTAATCTTTAAGCGACTAAGGCCGAGCCGCTATAGTCGCTGGCATAATGCCTTTCTCCCAACTCGAACAAGGAATGCGCAGTGAAAAAACTCTTTGGTGCCTCGCTTCTGGCCGCAGGCCTGGCCCTGGGCAACCTCGCCCAGGCCGCCCCGACCACCCTGCTCAACGTCTCCTACGACGTGATGCGCGACTTCTACAAGGACTACAACGCCGCGTTCCAGAAGCACTGGGAAGCCGAGCACAAAGAGAAGATCAACGTGCAGATGTCCTTCGGCGGTTCGAGCAAGCAGGCGCGCTCGGTGATCGACGGCCTACCTGCCGACGTCATCACCATGAACATGGCCACCGACATCAATGCCCTGGCCGACAACGGCAAACTGGTGCCGGACAACTGGGTCACCCGCCTGCCCAACAACAGCGCGCCCTTCACCTCCGCCACCGTGTTCATCGTGCGCAAGGGCAACCCCAAGGCCCTGAAGGACTGGCCCGACCTGCTCAAGGACGGCGTACAGGTGATCGTGCCCAACCCCAAGACCTCGGGCAACGGCCGCTACACCTACCTGTCGGCATGGGGCTATGTGCTCAAGAACGGCGGTGACGAGAACAAGGCCAAGGACTTCGTCGGCAAGCTGTTCAAGCAGGCACCGGTGCTCGATACCGGTGGCCGTGCCGCGACCACCACCTTCATGACCAACCAGATCGGCGACGTGCTGGTGACCTTCGAGAACGAAGCCGAGATGATCGCGCGCGAATTCGGTCGCGACCAGTTCGAGGTGATCTACCCGAGCGTGTCGGCCGAAGCCGAGCCGCCGGTGAGCGTGGTCGACAAGGTGGTGGACAAGAAGAAAAGCCGTGCCACCGCCGAGGAGTACCTGAAGTACCTGTGGTCGCCTGAAGCCCAGGAAATTGCCGCCAACAACTACCTGCGCCCACGCGACGCGACCGTGCTGGCCAAGTACACCGACCGCTTCCCCAAAGTCGACTTCCTGTCGGTGGAAAAGACCTTCGGTGACTGGCGCACCGTGCAGAAGACCCACTTCAACGACGGCGGGATCTTCGACCAGATCTACACCGGGCAGTAAGGCCGGGTGACGAATCCGGGGCCTGTGACGGGCCCCGGATTTTTTGTGGCCGGCGTTCGGGCCTGTCGCGGTTCAAGCCCGCTGCCACAAGGTGATGTGCCGATTTCAAGGGCGATGTCGCACCTGTGGGAGCGGGCTTGACCCGCGATGAATTCACCTCGGTTTCGAACTTGCCCGGCAAATACCGATCAGTTCCTTGGACTACCCTTTCCGTCATTCACGGCTCAAGGAGTGCCCAGTGACCCGATTGCTCACCCTGCTGCTCGGTTGCCTGCTCAGCACGCAACTGCTCGCCGCCAGCCTCATCCCCGGCACCGACAGCGCCGAAACCGCCGAAAAAGCCCCGGAACCCGTGGTTCAGGGCGGCCTGCTCGGCGCGCTGGCCAACAGCCTCGACAGCGTCACCCAGGAAATCGACGTCGACGGTCACCTGGTCGACGCCTGGCGCCTGCGCGCCAATCGCGCCAGCAAGGAGGCCAACCAGCTGGTCGACCGCCACGCCGAAGACTCCTTCGACCTGCTGGTGGACTTTGCCCTGCTCAGCCTCACCTGGCTGGTGGTGTTCGGCGTGCTCACCAGCCTGGGCCGCGTGCTGTCCCACCACATCAATCGCAGGCGCCCGCTGCGCGAACGTCCGCGGTTGCAGAAACTGCTCGGCTACCTGCTGCCCTACACCCTGCCGGCCCTGGCCAGCCTGCCCGCCACCCTCTACGCCAGCACGCGCCTGCTCGACCCCTCTATCGGCCGCGCGCTGGGCCTGAGCCTGGCCTACGCCACCAGCAGCGGCCTGTTCTCGACGTCGATCATCCTGTGCCTGATCACCGTGTTCGACACCGGCCACAAGCGCACCGCCGTGCGCATCATCCGCAAGATCGCGCCACGCCCGTTGTTCATGATCGGCTTTCTCGCCGCCTGGGCCGACGCCCTGACCAGCCCGCAGATCACCCGCCAGATCGGTGGCAACCTCACCAGCAGCATCGCGGTGATCACCGGCCTGCTGGCCACCTTCGCCTTCGCCGCGCTGGTGATCCGCCTGCGCCGCCCGGTGGCCCACCTGATCCGCAACCGCGACCTGCACGACCGCCTGCAACACCGCGCCCTGCAGGAAACCCTGCGGATCTTTTCGTGGCTGTGGTACCTGCCGATCCTGATGATGATCCTGGTATCGGCGATCAACCTGATCGGCGCCGGCGAAGAAAGCCAGAAGGCCCTGCAAAAGGCCCTGCTGACCACGGTGCTGCTGGTGGGCACGGTGTTCCTGAGCACGGTGCTGCAGCACCTGTTCAAGTCCCGCGAGGTCGACCCCGGCCAGCGTCTTCGCCCCTACAAGGAACTGGTGCGCAACCTCGCCCACGCGCTGCTGCGCATCGGCATGGCCATCGCCTTCATCGAGCTGCTGGGGCGCATCTGGGGCTTTTCGGTGCTCGAATTCGCCGTGCGCAACAGCCTGGGCCGGGCAATCAGCGATTCGCTGAGCAGCATCGGGTTGATCTTGCTGGTCACCTGGCTGCTGTGGGTGGTGATCGACACCGCCATCCAGGAAGCCCTCAAGCCCAGCGCCGGCCGGCGCGCTTCGCGCCAGCCCAGCACACGGGTGCGCACCATCCTGCCGATGCTGCGCAACGCGGTGAAGATCGTGCTGGTGGTGATCTGCACCATCACCACCATGGCCAACCTGGGCATCAACGTGGCGCCGCTGCTGGCCGGTGCCGGGGTGGTCGGCCTGGCCATCGGTTTCGGTTCGCAGCAGCTGGTACAGGACGTGATCACCGGCCTGTTCATCCTGATCGAGGACACCATCGCCATCGGCGACTGGGTGGTGCTCGACTCAGGCCACGCCGGCACCGTCGAGAGCCTGACCATCCGCACCCTGCGCCTGCGCGACGGCAAGGGCTTCGTGCACTCGGTACCGTTCGGCCAGATCAAGGCCGTCACCAACCAGTCGCGCCAGTTCGCCTATGCATTCTTCTCGGTGCAGTTCAGCTACCAGACCGATGTCGACAGCGCCCTGCACCTGATCCGCGAGGTGGGCCAGTCGATCAGCGAGGACCCGGTGCTGCGCCACAGCCTGCAAGGGCCGCTGCAGGTGTTCGGGGTGGACGCCATGAACCTCAACGGCATCACCCTCACCGCCCAGTTCCGCACCACCTCGGGCGGGCAGTACGCGGTGAACCGGGCGTTCAACGAACGCCTGAAAAAGCGCGTGGACCAGACCGACGACGTGAGCTTCGCGCAGTATTACCCGCAGCCGGCCCACGTACGCGACGAAACGGTGTAGACACTGCGGCGTTCAACCTTCCCGGCATGGGAAGGTGGTGCTAAAGTCGCCGCCATGAAATTTACCCGTGCCGACCGCTCGCTGATTGCCTGGACGCTGTACTTCAGCGTCCTGTTCAATCTGTTCGCCTGCGGTATCGGCCACGGGCAGATGATGGGCCTGCAGCTCAACGGCATCGGCGGAGCCTTCTGCTCGGCCATGGGCACCCCGGGCCCGACCCTCAAGACCGATTACAGCGACGCCTCCATCGCCGGCTGGGACAGCCTGCAAACCTGCCCGGTGTGTGCCGCGGCCGTGGTGTGCCTGGCCCTGAGCCTGGTGATCGGCTGGCTGCTGGCGTTCACCCGCACGCGCCGCTACCACCGCGAACTGCGCAGCAAGGCGCCACCTCGCTACTGCTGGCCCTCGGCCAACCCGCGCGCCTCCCCCCTGCTGGCCTGATCCAACCCGGCAGCCTTGCCGCTGCCCGTACCGGCACACGCCTGCGCCACTGCGCGGGGGTGCCGTTGGCTCACCTGCAGAGTTCGCTCAATGACCCCTTTCCCACGTTTGCAGGGCTGCACTGCCCTGCTCTGCGCCCTGTCGCTCAACGCCGTTGCCGACGAGGCACTCGTGCTGCCCGATGTACTGGTCAGCGACCGGCCGATTCCGGTGGACGGCGTTTTGCTCGACACCCCCTCGCAAACCGGTTCGCGCCTGGGCCTCACGCCCCGCGAAACCCCGGCCTCGATCAGCATCGTCAACCGCCAGCAAATCGAACAGCGCGGCGCCAGGACCACCCAGGACATGCTCGCCGGCGTACCCGGCCTGAACGCCGCCTCCCCGCCCGGCTCGGCCGGCTCGGTGTCGTACCGGGGCTTTTCCGGGGCGCAGATCACCCAGCTGTTCAATGGCATCAGCGTGCAGTACGACTCGATCGCCGCACGCCCGGTCGACAGCTGGATCTATGACCGCGTCGAAGCGGTCGGCGGCCCGTCCAGCTTCCTGTTCGGCGCCGGCGCCGTAGGCGGCTCGATCAACTACATCACCAAGCTGGCCAACCGCGACGAAGACTTCAATGAAGGCCGCGTCAGCTATGGCAGCTACGACAGCAGCGAGACCTCGTTCGGCTTCAACCACGCACTCAACGACACCAACCATGCGCGCCTGGATTTCAGCCATACCCGCAGCAATGGCTACGTCGACCGCGAGGAGCGCGATGCCTGGAGCGTGGCGTTCTCGCTGCTGACCGACATCAACGACCAGCTGTCCCACACCCTGGCACTCGAATACCAGAACGAGAGCGTCGACAGCCCCTACTGGGGCAGCCCGGTGCTCAACCCGCTGGGCGGCCAGATGAAGGTCGACAAGAGCCGGCGCTTCGAGAACTACAACGTCGAGGACGGGCGCTACGAGCAGCGCGTGCGCTGGCTGCGCTCGATCACCGAGTACCGTTTCGACGACGCCACCTCGCTGCGCAATACGCTTTACCACTACAACGCCGAGCGCAACTTCCGCAATCTCGAGACCTACACCTACAACGCCGACAACAGCCGCGTGCAACGCGCCGGCAGCCTGCTGCAACGGCACGACCAGGAGCTCAACGGCAACCGCGTGGAACTGCTGCATGACGGCCAGCTGTTCGGCCTGCGCAGCCAGTGGTCGACGGGCCTGGACTACAGCCACAACGTGCAGATGACCTACCCGCGCTCGGGCACCGCTGCCGGCAGCGTCGACCCCGACCACTTCGACCCGGGACACTTCTACGACCTGCCGGGCATGTTCCCCGGCTACGAGAAGAACCGTCAGAACACGGTCGACACCTGGGCCGGCTTTTTGGAGAACCGCCTGACCCTGACCGATCGCCTGACCCTGCTGACGGGCCTGCGCCACGACAGCATCGACCTGCAGGTACGCAACTACCGCGCCGTCAACGAGGCCAACCCGGCGCAGTTCAAACGCCGCTACCAGCCCACCACCGGGCGTGTGGGCCTGGTGTTCGAGCTGACCCCGTCGGCCAACGTGTATGTGCAGTACAGCACCGCCGCCGACCCGCCCGCCGGCATGCTCACCACCGCCAGCTTCGGCCAGGTGCGCGACTTCGACCTGAGCACCGGCAAGCAGCTGGAGGTGGGCAGCAAGTTCGACTTTCTGGACGGACGCGGTTCGGCCACCGTGGCCGCCTACCGCATCGAGCGCGACAACCTGGCCACCGCCGACCCGGCCAACCCCGGCTTCACCCAGCCGGTGGGCAAGCAGTCGTCACGCGGTATCGAGGTGGCGGCGGCGCTGCGCGTCACCCCGCAACTGCTGGCCGAAGGCAACTTCGCCTATGTCGATGCGCAGTACGACGCGTTCAACGAAAACGTCGGCGGCCAGTCGTTCTCGCGCAAGGGCAACACCCCCACCAATACCCCGGACCGGGTGGCCAACCTGTGGCTGACCTACGACCTGGACCCGCAGTGGCAGGTGGGCGGCGACAGCCGCTATGTGTCGTCGGTGTACGCCGATGCGGCCAACACCCGCTACGCGCCGTCGTACACCCTGTTCGGGGCCTTCGTCGGCTACAAGGTGGATGCCGACACGCGCATCACCGCGCGGGTGCGCAACCTGACCGACGAGGTGTACGCACGCTGGACCTCGTCGAGCATGCTCTACCTGGGTGCACCGCGCACCTTCGAACTGGCGGTGCAGACCCGCTTCTGACTGGGCCGGGCCGGGGCGTTCGCGCCCCGGCCCTGATGGAGCGTTGCAATGAAGCGTTATCTGTATCTGTGGCATCGCTGGCTGGGGATCGTGACCTGCGTGTTCATGGCGCTGTGGTTCGTCTCGGGCATGGTGATGCTGTACGTGGGCTACCCCAAGCTGACCCCGCGCGAGCACCTGGCGCACCTGCCGGCGCTGTCGGCGCAGGGCTGTTGCGTCTCGCTGGGCGAGGCACTGGCGGTGGCCGATCCGCAACCTGCACGCATACGCCTGAGCAGCGTGGCCGGGCAGGCGCTTTACCTGTTCGACTATGCCAGCGGCAAGGCCCTGGCGGTGGACGCAACTAGCGGCCAGCGCATCGCCCCAACCACCCGCGAACGGGCGTTGGCCAGTGCCGGGCAATACGACCCGCATGCGCCGCTGACCTATCGCGACGCGGTGCAGGAAGACCTGTGGAGCCATTCGCGCGCACTGGATGCGCACCGGCCGCTGCATCGCGTGCAGTTGAGCGATATGGACGGCACATTGCTGTACATCAGCGGCCAGACCGGCGAAGTGGTGCGCGATGCCAGCGCCAGCGAGCGCGGCTGGAACCTGATCGGCGCCTGGCTGCACTGGCTGTATCCATTGCGCGGCATCGGCGCGGACGGGCTGTGGAGCAACCTGGTGATCTACCTGTCGCTGGCGGCCAGCGTGATGGCGCTGCTGGGCGCGGTGGTGGGGGTGATGCGCTGGCGCTTCAGCCGGCCCTACCGCAGCGGTTCGCGTTCGCCGTACAAGGGCTGGGCACGCTGGCACCATGTGGGCGGGTTGCTGTTCGGTGCCCTGGCCATCACCTGGATTTTCAGTGGGCTGATGTCGATGAACCCGTGGCGGCTGTTCAGCAGTGCGCAGCCGCTGGATACCTCGGCGTATCAGGGCGGGCCGCTGAATGCGGCGGCGTTCCCGCTGTCGGTGCCCCAGGCACTGGCGCGCTTTGCCGACCAGGGCTTCACCGCCCGCGAGCTGGAGTGGCGGCTGATCGGGGGCGCGGGGTATGTGGTGGGCCAGGACGGCGCGGGACGCACGCGGGTACTGTCGATGCACGACGGCCAGGTGCTGCAGCGTCTGCCACGGGCGGTGCTGGAGCAGGCGGCGCGGGCGATCGGGCCGGCTATGCAGGTGCAGCAGTTGGAGGCCTACGACTTCTACTACTACGCGCGGGCCGAGCAGAGCATGCTCGGGCATCTTGAAAAGCGTCTGCCGGTGCTGCGGGTGCGCTTCGACGACCCGGCGCAGACCTGGCTGCATCTGGACCTGTACACCGGTGAAGTACTGGGGCAGCTGGACCAGCCACGGCGCGCGTCACGCTGGCTGTTCGCGTTGCTGCACAGCTGGGACTGGCTACCGCTGCTGACGCGGCGGCCGTTGTGGGATGGGTGGATGATCGTGCTCAGCCTGGGTGGGCTGGTGCTGAGCGTGAGTGGTGTGGTGATGGGGTGGCGGCGTTTACGGCGCTAGCCTTCGGATCGCATCGCGGGTCAAGCCCGCTCCCACAGGGTTAGCGCCAATCCTTGTGGGAGCGGGCTTGAC
>NZ_JAMYBY010000033.1:0-18716 GCF_024126555.1 Pseudomonas sp. VE 267-6A | reverse complement strand
CGCTGTGTGCGCTTTACACCTTGCTCCATCTGACTCTCCGGAAATTCGGGATGGGAGGTGTAAACCTTATTCAGGACGGGACAGCCCCATGAAAAAGGCCCCTTGCGGGGCCTTTTTTTGTAGCGTCGAATTTACAACCGGGTGACCTGGTCAGGCACGCTGTTCCAGATTTCTGCCGTCAGCGTCTCCAGCAACTTTTTCTCCTCCTTGGCCAGGTTGGCTTGCAGTACGTGGCTCTGGCGCAGGTACGCCGCTTCGGTGATGTGCCCGGCATCGGCATCTGCCTGCAAGGCCTCCATGCGGGCATGCAGCGGCTTGGCGATGCGCTGGTAGCGCTCGGCATACTGCACCTTCAGGTAACTGACCCAGAAGTCGCGCTGGGCAATCGAAGCCTTGAGCACTGCGGGCGTCTCGCCCTCTTCGATCTCCTTCTGCGCAGCCTTGATATCGGCATCGGTGACCTGGGCAGTGGCTCGGTAGCGCATGGTGTTGGGCTGCCCCGGCAGTTCGAGCGGCTCGGTCAGCGCGGTACGGTAAGCCAGTCGCACTTCGACCTCGTCCACCACCTTGCCAGCACGCACACGTGCATCGATGACGCGCCGGGCAATCAGCTCGACCTGCTCCAGACGATACAATCCGCGCGCCAGCTTCATCAGTGACCACTCGGCACCCAGCTGGGTACCCAGCGCCAGGGCGTGGTTGATCAGCACCTGCACCTCAAGCTGGCTGAACACCAGGATCACCGCATCGCCACAATTGCGCACGCTATCCAGGGTCTGCAGTACCTCCTCGCGCAGCGCCGTATTGACGCTCACTGCCTTGATCAGCGTCCACACCCGCTGCTTGAGGTCGTCGTAGGTCTCGCGAAAATCGGACGTCTCCCCCAGGTCATCGAACAGCCGGAACAGTTCGCCGGTGCCCGGTTCGGCCTTGAGCGCATCCCACATCGCCTGCAGTTCGGCCGCCTGCACCGCATCCGCACCGGCAAGCCAGGCCGTGGCACCGGCAGCCATCGGCTCGGGCGCAAAATGGACGCGCAGGTTCGGCGTCACGCCAAAGCTGATACGCGTGCGCTGACGATAGACCGTCAGCCTGACCTGGCTGTCGGCATCGATCGGGTTGCCGTGCAGGCTGGTGACCCGATTGATCCTCAACACCCGATCGACACGCTCGGCTGCGGGCGCCAGCACGTCCTGCGGCACCACCTGAATGTTGTTGGCGCGCAGGTCGACCTCTTCGAGCATGTCAAGGTCCATCAGGCCGGTCGGCCAGGTACTGATGCCCGTGTTCTGCAGCCTGAGCCCGCGCAGGTCAGCCAGGGTCGAAACATCGGGCGCGGTTATCAAGGGGTTGTGGTCCAGGTTGAGGATTCTCAGGCGAACCAGTTTGGCCAGCACCGCATTGGCAGCAGCATCCATGACCAGGCTGTTGTAGCTGAACGTCAGCCGGGTGATGCGCGGTATGGCTTCCAGCGCGGCAGGCAGGGTGCTGAACAGGTTGTTGGAAAGGTTGAGCCAGCGCGTATTGGCAAACTGCTCGATAAAGGCCTCGGGCAACTCACTCAACTGCATGTCGCGCATGAACAGCGACGCCACATGGCTGAAATCGGCACTCAGAATCGGCAGACCGTCAAGGCGCGTCTCCGACAGGTTGAGGGTGTAGCCGACGGTTCGCCCTTCAACGGATATCACCGGGCTGGACTGGCGCCGCCAGCAACGCTCGATGCGATCGGCCGCCACCTCCCGGTGGCCACGGGCGGCGAAACTCACGGACTGATCGTTGCGCCAGGCGGTCAGCTCATCGATCAGCTTGAACAGTTCCTGGCGCCGCCCCTCAAGCTTGACCAGCAGCTCCTCCTCACTGAGCCCCTCGCCTAGCTCCTGCAAAAAGGCCTGCACCTCGTCCACGGTCAGGTCGGGGTACAGCGCCCGGGCCCGCTGCACCGGCGTCTGCGGCCTGCCGAACGGGCGCCGGCCACTGAGCGGATAACCGATCTGGCCATCGAGCATGCGCATTGGCGGCTTGAACCAGCGCGTGCGCGGACGCACGCCGATGCTGCTACGCACCGCAGCCGTATCCTTGGCGGCGTTCTCGGCCAACATCAGGCGCAACGCGTCGGCCTGGTTGATGTTCAGGCCCAGCAGCACGCGCTCGCTGTCGGGCAGCGCATGCAGCATGGCGGCGCACAACGGCTCCACCCCGCCCAGCGCGTTATGCTCGCTGTCATAGGCCTGATAGCCTTCGTCCAGCCGCGCGAGAATACGCTTGGTGCCGGTGGCCGTGCTGCGCCCGACCGCCTTGAGTTCATCGCCCCACGGGCTGCCTTCACGTACCTGCAACAGCACATCGCCAGACCAACCCGGCAAGGCCTGCAACTGGTCCATGGCAACCTTCAGGCAGTCCAGGCGATCGGTGTAGCCCAGGTAGAGGCCCTCACGGGCACGCACCACGCGCGCCTGCTCCACCAGCCAGCGGGCCTGTTCGGCCAGGCGCAACGGCACCCGCGGCGGGTTGGCGGTGAGCTGCGCTCGCTCGCTGACGCTGGCACTCTCGACCAGCTCTCTGGCCTGCCGCCACGCCAGCCCGGCAAACTGCTTGCGTACCACCGCCATGCCCGCCACCTCCTGCACCGGGTCGGCGCGGTAGAGGCTGTCGAACACCTGGCTGCGGTTGACGCTGGCGTAACGGGCATAGGCTTCACGCAATTGCGTCAGGCGACCAGCCTCGGTCCTGGCCAGGTAGGGGCCGAACAGGGCCTTCTCTTCCTGTTCGGTCAAGCCCTGCAGCAGCGTTGTCAGGAAGCGACCGTCGACCAGTTCCTGGCGCGTGATCGACAGGGTCCGGTTGTCGGCGCTCAGCGGCGTACCGTACTCCTTGACCAGCTGCCCGTCCTCCATCACCCGCACCAGCACGCCGGCCGGCCAACCCGGCATGCGTGTGAGCAAGGCCAGGGGCAAGGCATCGAGCTCGGTGGCCAGTGGTTGCCCGTCGCGCATGGCCGCAATCACATCCGTCACCCTGCGGCTCATCTGCCAGCGCACCAGGCTGTCGCCGAGCAACGCCGGCAAAGGCTCGTTGTTGCTGTGCAGGCGGCGCAGGCGTGCCTCGTCGATGCCGGTGATGGCGGCCATGTTCAGCAGGTCCTCGTCACCCATGCCGTCCACCAGATGGCCCAGGCGCCGCCACAACGTCAGGCCTTCCCACTGCTGCGGGTCTTCGGCCTCGAGGCGCCAGGCCCCGGCGCCGTTGTGCACCACCGGCGGCTGGTAGGCGTCATCGCGAGGATGGCGGACCTGGTACTGGCCCGCTTCGGTGCCGACCACCTCGTAGGCGCGGCCCTGCACACGAATGTAGGTCTTGTCGCCCACGCTGTAGCGCCCCTGAAGGTCCGGCACGACCCCCGACAGATCGACATCCGCGGCATAGGGCTCCAGCTGCGGCTTCCACAGCCGGTACTGCCCGTTGGCCAGCCTGATCTGGACTGTGCCTTCCAGCAACTCGCTGCCCGGCCCGACGGCCAACGGCTTGAGGGCAAGCCCCAGGCCCACGGCGAATGCAATGTTCAGTGCCACCGACTGCAGGTGCGCCATGGCCAGCTCGCGATCACCCACCTCCCAGTCTTCGATGCCCTCGACCACCTCCCCGATCAACTGGCCGGCCGCCACCACCGCCATCACCTCCCCCAGCCCGGGTACGAAGAAGGCGGCGCTGTTGAGCACGTTCAGACCGATGCTTTCCCAGTACGCCAGGCGCGCCTCGCGGGCCGCTTCGTCCGCGTCGGCACTGGGCACGGCCAGGTGCCGCGCATCAGCCTTGGCCTTCTCGATCAGGCGTCGATGCTGCAACTCGAACAGGTCTTCTTCCACCCGGTGTTCACGCAGGTACAGGTCCGCCTCCAGGTTGGGCTGGCGCTCCAGCAGCCCGTGCTGGCCATCGACCAGGTGAAACAGATTGCTTTCCAGCAGCCCGAAGAAGCGCTCTTCATCGGCCCGTGCCACACAACCGCGCATGGCCTGCTGATAGGCGGGCGAAATCAGGTTGATGCGCAGGTCGCGCTTGAACGCCTCGATGCTCGGGTATTCCTTGAGCGGGTACAGGGGCGCGCCAGGCACATACACCAGCACAGGCTCGGTCTGCTCGCTGAGCAGGCGGTCGGCACTGGCCACCCAGATACCGGACAAGCCAATGCCGAACATTTCCAGGGTGCTGAACACCAGGGGCTTGCCGTTGTACTGGGCGGCACCGGTGCCATCGAGCCAGCCGAGCAAGGCGCTGCGGGCAGCCTCGCCAATCTCGCCCTTCATCGCCGCAATCCAGGTGCGCACGCGCAGGCGCGCCTTGTAGGCCTCGATGGACTGCCGGCGAACCCGATCATGGGTGGCCGGCGCCTCGTACACCGCAGCCAGGTGGTCCTGGTACTGCTTGCCCAGGTCCAGCTCATGGCACACGCGGGCAAAGTCGCGCGGGGCCACCGCCAGCTTGCTGCTGTAAACGTAGCGATAGCGCGGCGCGTGCTCGGTGCCAGGTACCAGCGTCATGGAAAATGCGCCCTTGGCCGCCAGGGCCGTACCGTCGTCGAATTCGGCATCCCGGGCAAAGTTCTGCAGCGCCGCCTGCAGCAGGCTCTGGCGCCTGGGCACCACGCGCACCAGCGCGCCCAGCAGTTCGGTATCGTGGGTAACGTGCACGAATTCGTGGGTGTTGACGTCGTCGTCGCGCTGCAAGTCGCGCTTGAGCCTGGCCTTGAGCAGCGGCTCGGCGAACTCGACGATGCCTTTGAGGGGGCGCAGGGTACGCGCCAACGCGTCGGCGCAGGCGCGGGCGTGCTGCTGGCAGGCGAGCAGTGCCTGGCGCTGGTCCTCGCGGGCATTGCTGAACCAGGGCGCCGGCGCATCCCCTGCGCCCTGGTGCTGTTCGGCGCCCCAGGGCCGGCTCAGGGCCGCGAAACTTGCAGGGGTGGAGTGCTTGAGCCAGTCAGGCATGCGCTGATGGATGAAGGGGCCATGCGGCCCCGGGGTGACATAGGTGTCGGTGGAATCGGTGGGAGTGGTCATGATGGTCCTCGGGGTAGATTGAACCCCAAGCAGACCCCATCATGACGCAGGTGAAGTGCTACATATTGCTCAGCGCCAGCGGCCCAGACGGCTCCACAAGCCCACCAGGGTGTTCTCGATGGAGGCGCTGGCAGCCAGGCCAACGCGCTCCTGCAGGCTCTTGCGTTCGGCAAAATGCAGGTGATACAGGTTCGAATCGCGAGCGCGTTCGCTCAGGTATTCGTCACTGGTGCGCAGCTCGTCCACCAGTTGCTTGTTCAATGCCGCCACACCCAGCCAGACCTCGCCGGTGGCCACCTCATCGATGTGCAACTGCGGGCGGTAACGCGAGACGAAATCCTTGAACAGCTGATGAGTCACGTCCAGGTCTTCCTGGAACTTCTCGCGGCCCTTCTCGGTGTTTTCGCCAAACACGGTCACGGTGCGCTTGTACTCACCCGCCGTGAACACCTCGAAGTCTACATCGTGCTTTTTCAGCAGGCGGTTGACGTTGGGCAACTGCGCCACCACCCCGATGGAGCCCAGAATGGCGAAGGGCGCACTGACGATCCTGTCACCGATGCAGGCCATCATGTAGCCGCCGCTGGCCGCCACCTTGTCGATGCACACCGTCAGCGGCACGCCGGCCTGGCGGATACGCGCCAGCTGCGAGGAGGCCAGGCCATAGCTGTGCACCATGCCGCCACCGCTTTCAAGGCGCAGTACCACTTCGTCCTTGGGCGTGGCGAGGGTCAGCAGCGCGGTGATTTCATTGCGCAGGCTCTCGGTGGCCGAGGCCTTGATGTCGCCGTCGAAATCCAGCACGAACACCCGCGGCTTGTCCTCGGGCTTTTTCTTCTGCTGCTTGTCGCGCTTGGCCTGCTGCTTGCGCAGGGCCTTGAGCTGGGCCTTGTCGAGCAGACCCGACTCCAGGCGCTCGCGCAGGTCCTTGTAGAAATCGTTGAGGCGAGTCACATGCAACTGCCCCCCGGCCTTGCGCCGGCCCTTGCCGCGCAACCCGGCAATGGCCGACAACACCACCAGGAGCGCGATCACCAGGGTCGCGGTCTTGGCCAGAAAGCTGGCGTATTCAGCAAGAAAATCCACAGTAGCTCCTTAACATGTCTGCGCCCGTACGGCGCCAAACGTGGCCCAAGCATACCGGCGCGGCCACGCCTCCACCAGCGTGGGCAACGCCCCGAAACGCAGTTCAAACGACCTTTTCAAACGCTTGTATGTTTTTTCGTTGACAGGCCGCCATCGGCCACCTACCCTCGCCAGAACCTTCACTCCAGGCATACGACGTGGGCAGCATCTACCTCATTCGACATGGCCAGGCCTCCTTTGGTGCCGACGACTACGACGTGTTGTCGCCGACCGGCATTGCCCAGAGCGAAGCACTGGGCGATCACCTCGCCCAGCTGGGCCTGCGCCTGGATCGCTGCGTGGCCGGCGACCTGCGCCGCCAGCAGCACACCGCACGCCTGGCCCTGGCCCGCCTGCAGGCTGCCGGCAGCGCGATACCCAGCCTGGAAACCGACCCTGCCTTCAACGAATTCGACGCCGACGCCGTCATCCGCGCGCTGCTGCCCGGCCTGCTGCCGGACGAGCCCGAGGCGCTGCACATCCTGCGCAATGCCCGCGACAACCGCAGCGAGTTCCAGCGCCTGTTCGCCCTGCTGGTGCAGCGCTGGCACGGCGGCGAGCACGATGTCGACGGCCTGCAAAGCTGGCAGGGCTTCGTCGCGCAGGTGCACGACGGCCTGCAACGCCTGCTGCGCGAGGCCGGGCAAGGCGACAACATTGCCATCTTCACCTCCGGCGGCACCATCACCGCCCTGCTCCACCTGATCACCGGCATCACCCCCAGCCAGGCGTTCGCGCTGAACTGGCAGATCGTCAACACCTCGCTCAGCCAGCTGAAGTTTCGTGGCCGCGAGGTGGCGCTGGCTTCCTTCAACAACCAGGCCCACGTGCAGTTGCTGAGGGTGCCGGCGCTCATCACCTACCGATGAGCACCGGCCTGTTGCGGCCCCAGGGTCGCTTACATCACTTAATAAGGAATACACCATGACCGACGTAGCTAAAGCCGTTCAAGCCATGCAAGAGAAGTTCAACCCTGCCGCCGCTGCCGGCCTGGACCTGGTGTTCGGCTTCAACATCACCGACGAAGACAAGCACTTCTCGCTGATCGTCAAGGACGGCACCTGCGACCTGCAGGAAGGCGAAAACCCTGACGCCAACTGCACCCTGGTGCTGGACAGCGAAACCCTCAAGGGCATCGTCAGCGGCGAAACCGACGGCATGCAGGCCTTCATGGGCGGCAAGCTGCGCGTCGAAGGCGACATGATGCTGTCGATGAAACTCAGCGAGCTGTTCCCGGCCTGAGCCTTGCGCTGATGCCGACCAGAACCGAAGCCTTGTGCTTCGGTTTTTTTTCGCCCGGCATCAGGGGTGGTGATCGTGGTGCAACACGCTGGCCTATAACACAGTCAAACACTTGTTCGGTTTATCCACGAGAATTAGATTAAACAATAATCAGCGACTTTCAGAATAAGGGAAAAGCATGACGCTCACCGACCAGTCGACCCAGGTTCGCCCCGGCGAAGAACTCGATGCCGCCCTCATCGACCCTTATCTCAAGGCCAGCATTCCGGGCCTGAGCGGCACGCCGGTGATCAGCCAGTTCCCCGGTGGCGCGTCCAACCTCACCTACCTGCTCAGCTACCCGGACCGCGAGTTCGTGCTGCGCCGCCCGCCGTTCGGGCAAAAGGCCAAGTCGGCCCACGACATGGGCCGCGAGTTTCGCATCCTCAACCAGCTCAACAGCGGCTTCCCCTATTGCCCCAAGGCCTACGTGCACTGCACCGACGAATCGCTGATCGGCGGCGAGTTCTACGTGATGGACCGGGTCAAGGGCATCATCCTGCGCTCGGACCTGCCCCCCGAGCTGGGCCTGGACAGCCAGCGCACCGAAGCCCTGTGCAAGAGCTTCATCGACCGCCTGGTCGAGCTGCACCAGGTGGACTACACCGCCTGCGGCCTGGCCGACCTGGGCAAGCCCGAAGGCTATGTGCAGCGCCAGATCGAAGGCTGGAGCGCACGTTATGAAAAGGCCCTGACCCCGGATGCGCCGCGCTGGGAAGCGGTGATCGCCTGGCTGCGCGAGAAGATGCCGGCCGACCATCCACGCCCCGCCATCGTGCACAACGACTACCGCTTCGACAACGTGATCCTCGACGCCGACAACCCCATGCGCATCATCGGCGTGCTGGACTGGGAAATGACCACCCTCGGCGACCCGCTGATGGACCTGGGCAATACCCTGGCCTACTGGATCGAAGCCGGCGACCCTGCGCCCGTGCAACTGATGCGTCGCCAGCCGAGCAACGCACCGGGCATGCTCACCCGGCGCCAGTTCGTCGACTACTACGCCGAACGTGCCGGGCTGCAGATCGACAACTTCGACTTCTACTACACCTACGGCCTGTTCCGCCTGGCCGGCATCGTGCAGCAGATCTACTACCGCTTCTTCCATGGCCAGACCCAGGACAAGCGCTTCGCCCAGTTCGTGCACATGAACAAGCTGCTGGAGCACATGAGCCTGCAGGTCATCGGCAAATCCACGCTCTGACGCCCTACAACTACAAGGAACCCGCCCCATGTCCAAGACCCAGTTGTTCGACCTCGACGGCAAGATCGCCTTCGTGTCCGGCGCCAGCCGCGGCATCGGCGAGGCGATTGCCCACCTGCTGGCCCAGCAGGGTGCCCACGTGATCGTGTCCAGCCGCAAGCTCGACGGCTGCCAGCACGTGGCCGACGCGATCATCGCCGCCGGCGGCAAGGCCACGGCGGTGGCCTGCCACATTGGCGAGATGGAACAGATCGGCGCGGTGTTCGCCGGCATTCGCGAGCAGTTCGGGCGCCTGGACATCCTGGTCAACAACGCCGCCACCAACCCGCAGTTCTGCAACGTGCTGGACACCGACCTGAGCGCCTTCCAGAAGACCGTCGACGTGAACATCCGCGGCTACTTCTTCATGTCGGTCGAGGCCGGCAAGCTGATGCGCGAAAACGGCGGCGGCAGCATCATCAACGTGGCATCGATCAATGGCGTATCGCCGGGGGTGTTCCAGGGGATCTACTCGGTGACCAAGGCGGCGGTGATCAACATGACCAAGGTGTTCGCCAAGGAATGCGCCCCCTTTGGCATCCGCTGCAATGCGCTGCTGCCGGGGCTGACCGACACCAGGTTCGCCTCGGCGCTGGTCAAGAACGAAGCGATCCTGAACACGGCGCTGCAGCAGATCCCGCTCAAGCGCGTGGCCGATCCGAAGGAGATGGCGGGCGCGGTGCTGTACCTGGCCAGCGATGCGTCCAGCTACACCACCGGTACGGCGTTGAATGTGGATGGGGGGTTCCTGTCCTGATACCGCAAAGCGGGTCAAGCCCGCTCCCACAAGGATCACCGCTATTTCTGTGGGAGCGGGCTTGACCCGCGATAGGGCCCTGACAGGCACGCACCATCTCCTTTACCATAGCGCCCCTCAGGCGCAGCTTTACCGTTCTGCGCCCCAGTCGAATAAGCCCAACACCATGCCCTTCGAACTCAGCGTAGATCTCACCACCCTAGCCATTCTTGCCGCCGTGGCCTTCGTGGCCGGGTTCATCGACGCCATCGCCGGCGGCGGCGGCCTGCTCACCACCCCCGCTCTGCTCACCGCCGGCATGCCGCCGCACCTGGTGCTGGGCACCAACAAGCTCAGCTCCACCTTCGGCTCGGCCACCGCCGGCTTCACCTACTACCGGCGCAAGCTGTTCCACCCCGCACAGTGGCGACATGCCCTGGTCGGTACCCTGGTAGGGGCCTTCATCGGCGCCATCGTTGCCCACTACCTGCCGGCCGAATGGCTGAACAAGATGCTCCCGGTGGTGGTGTTCGCCTGCGGCGTTTACCTGCTGTTCGGCGGCACGCCAAAGGCGCCGCTGGACGCCGATGCGCCGATCAAGAAGAAGTGGCAACTGCCCCAGGGCTTGACCCTGGGTTTCTATGACGGCGTGGCCGGCCCGGGCACCGGCGCGTTCTGGACCGTCAGCACCCTGCTGCTCTACCCCATCGACCTGGTCAAGGCCAGCGGCGTGGCGCGCAGCATGAACTTCGTGAGCAACGCCGCAGCACTGTCGGTGTTCATCTTCTCCGGCCAGGTAGACTGGGCGGTGGGCCTGGCCATGGGCTCGTCGCTGATGGTCGGCGCGTTCTTCGGCGCACGCACCGCCATCAGCGGCGGCAGCAAGTTCATCCGCCCGGTGTTCATCACCGTGGTGCTGGCCCTGACCGTGCGCCTAGCGTGGCAGCACTGGTTCGGCCAGGCCTAGGCGGCGCGCCACGTACAGGTCGATCAGGTAACGCGCAATCGAGCGGCCCGCCGGCAACGGCGGCAGCGCATGCACGCTGAACCACTGGGCATCCTCGATCTCGTCGGCCTGCATCACGATCTCGCCGCCGGCGTATTCGGCATGAAAGCCCAGCATCATCGAATGCGGGAACGGCCAGCACTGGCTGCCCACGTACTGGAGGTTCTTCACCTCCAGCGCCACCTCTTCACGCACCTCGCGCACCAGGCAGTCCTCGGCCGACTCGCCCGGCTCGGCAAACCCGGCCAGGGTGCTGTACACGCCGGTCACGAAGCGTGGCGAGCGCGCCAGCAGTATCTCGTCGCCACGGGTGATCAGCACGATCATGCTCGGCGAAATGCGCGGGTAGCTGCGCAGCTCGCAGCCGGCGCAGTACATCGCGCGCTCCCACTGGATCTGCACCATCGCCTGCCCGCAACTGCCGCAAAAGCGGTGCTCGCGGGCCCAGGTGGCGATCTGCGCGGCATAACCGAGGAGGGTGTAGGTATCGGAATCGCCTTCCAGCATGAACTGGCGCAGGCCGCGCCAGCTGCAGCCCTGCGGCGCCTGTGCCGAGCGCAGTTCGAGCAGAAACACCGGCTGGCCGTCGAAGTGGCCGATGCCGTGCTCGCACACCACGTCCAGGTCCTGGCGCCTGAGCCAGTCCCGCGGGAACAGCGCGCCGTTGGCGTCCACCAGAAAGCCCTCGGCACAGTGGGCGACGGCCAGGCCGCCGGGGGTGTTGGGGTCCAGTACTGCAGTGGTCCAGCGCGCTGACATGTTGCGTTCCTTGAGGGTTCGCGACCGGGCTCAGTCGTCGAACTGCGGTTTCTGTTTGCTCATGCTGGCGGCCATCGCCACCCGCAGGTCGGTGGATTGCAACATGGCAGCGTTCCAGGTGGCAATGTATTCCAGCCCGTCGTCGATGCGGTGATCGCGCATGTAGCTGAGCATCTCCTTGGTGCCGGCCACGGCAATCGGGGATTTGCCCGCGATCTCGGCGGCAATCGCAAAGACCCCGTCCAGCAGGCTGGCCTGATCGTCGAAGGTGCGGTTGACCAGGCCGATCTGGCGCGCCTCGTCGGCGCCGACAGTGCGCCCGGTGTAGGCCAGCTCGCGCAGCATGCCGTCGCCGATGATGCGTGGCAGGCGCTGCAGGGTGCCGACGTCGGCGGCCATGCCCATGTCGATTTCCTTGATCGAGAACTGCGCATCGGCAGCCGCGTAGCGCATGTCGCAGGCGGCGATCAGGTCGATCGCGCCGCCCAGGCAGTAGCCCTGGATGGCTGCCAGGACCGGCTTGCGGCAGGTATCCACGGCATTGAACGAGGCCTGCATCTGCAGGATCTTGCGCCGCAGCAGGCGCGCGTTGCGGCCTACGTCCTTGCCCATTTCGTTGGCCACCGAGGCCAGCAGCATCAGGTCTATGCCGGAAGAAAAATGCTTGCCAGCGCCGCTGATCACCACCACGCGCACCGCGTCGGTCTCGTCGATCCACTGGAAGATCTCGACGATCTCGCTCCAGAACGCGGCATTCATGGCGTTGATCTTTTCCGGGCGGTTGATCTGGACGTGGGCGATGCTGTTCGACAGTTCGACCTTGAACGCGGTGTAGTCGGTCACGTGGCACTCCTTGGGCTGACGCGGGATGGGGTGGCTGGACTATATCGCAGACCGTAGGCGGCGCTTGTGCCAAAGGCTGGGCTGTTGCTCCTGCACTGCAGGAGCCGACCTTGCCGGCGAAGCGGCCACCGCAGTCACCCGCAGCGGGCCCTGTCGCGCACCGGACACTGCGCCCGGTGCAGGTTCAACGCCGTGTTGATGATGCCGATATGGCTGAAGGCCTGCGGGAAATTGCCCAGCATGCGGCCACCTTGCGGGTCGTACTGCTCGGCCAGCAGCCCCACATCGTTGCACAGCCCGCACAGGCGCTCGAACAACGCCTGGGCCTCTTGCTGACGCCCCAGCAGCACGTACACGTCCGCCAGCCAGAACGAGCACACCAGAAACGTACCCTCCCCCGGCGCCAGCCCATCGCAGCCGCTGTCGCTGTCGTAGCGGCGCACCAGCCCGTCATGCAGCAGGCGCTTCTCGATCTGCGCCAGGGTTGCCAGAAACCTCGGGTCGTCGGCTGGCAGAAAACCGGTCAGGGCAATCTGCAGCAGGCTCGCGTCCATCTCCTGCGAGCCATAGGCCTGCACAAAACAGCCCAGCTGCGCATCGACGCCCTGCTCGCACACCTGGCGATGGATCTGCGCGGCCACCTCGCGGTAGTGCGCAGCCTGGGCTTTGCCCTCCTCGGTCGGCTCGCTCAGGCTGGCCGCCCGATCGAACGCCACCCAGGCCATCACCTTGGAGTGGGTGAAATGCTGCTGCGGCCCGCGCACCTCCCAGATGCCCTCGTCGGGCTGGCGCCAGATGGTCTCCAGGTACGGCATGATCACCCGCCCGATCGCCGCACTGCGCGGCAAGCGCGGCAGGCCGCCACGCATCGCCTGACACAGCGCATCGGCCACCTCGCCATAGATGTCCAGCTGGTGCTGCACCGCCGCGGCATTGCCCACCCGCACCGGCTGCGAACCGGCATAGCCGGCCAGCCAGGGCAGCTCGTACTCCGGCAGCCGGCGCTCGCCGGCCAGGCCGTACATGATCTGCATCTGCTCGGGGTTGCCCGCCACCGAGCGCAGCAGCCATTCGCGCCAGGCCTGGGCCTCCTCGAAGTAACCCAGGTTCATGAACGCCAGCAAGGTCATGGTGGCATCGCGCAGCCAGCAGTAGCGGTAATCCCAGTTGCGCTCGCCACCCAGGTGCTCCGGCAGCGAGGTGGTGGCCGCGGCCACGATGCCGCCGGTGGGTGCATAGGTCAGCGCCTTGAGGGTGATCAGCGAGCGCTTGACCCGCGCCGTGTGCTCGCCCACCTGCGGGCAGCGCGCAGCAAACTCGCGCCACTTGTGCGCGGTGTCCAGCAGCGCCTGCTCCGGCTCGAAGGCCGGCTGCAACGGCAGGTGCGATGGCTGGTGGCTCAGGCTGAAGGTGTGGCGCTGCCCGGCCTTCACGCTGAAGCGGCTGCCGGTATGGTGATCGCGTGCGTGGGTGCTTACCGTGCTGCGCAGGGTCAGGCGGTCCGGCCCGGCCACGGCGGTCAGGGTCAGCGGGTCGAGCTTCTCGACCCAGGGCACGCTGCTGCCATAGTCGAAGCGCATCACCAGGTCCATGTCGAAGGCCACCTCGCCCTCCAGCCCCTCGACGATGCGCAGCACGCTGTGGTGCGCGTCGTCCAGCGGCATGCAGTCGATCAGCCGCGCACGGCCGCTGGCAGTGACGAAGGTGGTGTGCAGGATCAGGGTGTCCTGCTGGTACTCGCGGGTTACCTCCAGCGGCGCTTCGCGCGGCGCGATCTGCCAGCGCCCGTTTTCTTCGTCGCCCAGCAGCGCGGCAAAGCAGGCCGGCGAGTCGAAGCGTGGAAAGCACAGCCAGTCCAGCGAGCCGTCACGGCCCACCAGTGCTGCGCTGCGGCAATTGCCCAGTAGTGCGTAGTCTTCGATGGCGCCCGTCATGAACCTCCCGTCAACCAATGCTGTGCCAGACCCGCCGATCGCGGGCCAGCAGTTCGTCGGCCGCCTGCGGCCCGTCTTCCCCGGCCGCATACGGCTGTACCTCGCCGCCCTGCGCCCAGGCGTCCAGGAACGGCTGTACCGCACGCCAGCCGTTCTCGATGTTGTCGGCACGCTGGAACAGCGTCTGGTCGCCCGTCAGGCAGTCGTAGATCAGGGTTTCGTAGCCCGTGGAGGGCTGCATCTTGAAGAAGTCCTTGTAGGCAAAACCCAGCTCGACGTTCTCCATGGCCAGGGTCGGCCCCGGGCGCTTGGCCTGCAGGTCGAACCACATGCCCTCGTTGGGCTGGATCTGGATCTTCAGGTAGTTGGGCTTGGGCCGCTCGGCGTCGCTGTCGCGAAACTGCGCATAGGGCGCCGGCTTGAAGCAGATGGCAATCTCGGTGTCACGCACGCTCATGCGCTTGCCGGTGCGCAGGTAGAACGGCACGCCCACCCAGCGCCAGTTGTCGATCATCACCTTGAGCGCCACGTAGGTTTCGGTCTGGCTGTCGGGGTCGACCCGTGGCTCTTCGCGGTAGCCGGCCAGCTTCTTGCGCCCCAGCTTGCCGGCGGTGTACTGCCCGCGCACCGAGTTCTTCAGGGCCATGGCCTTGGACCACGGGCGAATCGCACCGATCACCTTGGCCTTTTCACTGCGCACCGCGTCCGCGCCAAAGGCGGCGGGCGGCTCCATCGCCACCATCGCCAGCAGCTGGAACAGGTGGTTGGGCACCATGTCGCGCAGTGCCCCGGTGGTGTCGTAGAAGGCGCCACGGGTTTCCACGCCCACCGTCTCGGCAGCGGTGATCTGCACGTGATCGATGTAGTGGTTGTTCCAGAACGCCTCGAACAGGCCGTTGGAAAAACGGCTGACCAGGATGTTCTGTACCGTCTCCTTGCCCAGGTAGTGGTCGATGCGGTAGATCTGCTTTTCGCTCATCACCTTGAGCAGGCAGGCGTTCAGCGCCTCGGCGCTGGCCAGGTCCGAACCGAAGGGCTTCTCCACCACCACCCGACGAAAGCCGTTGGCCTCGTCCAGCAGCCCGGCCGCCCCCAGTTGCTGCACCACGCCGCTGAAAAAACGCGGCGAGGTGGCCAGGTAGAAGATCGCGTTGCCGGTGCGCCCCTTGTCGATGCGCTCGGCGATGGCCTGGTAGGTGGAGGGCTCCATGAAGTCGCCGGTGAGGTAACCGATGCCCTTGGCCAGGCGCTTCCACAGCTTGTCGTCCAGGCACCGGGTGGCGCCCTCGCCCTGGTCGCGTTCACGCATGAAGGTTTCCAGGCGCTCGGCGAATTCGCCGTCGGTGGCCGGGTTGTGGTCGACCCCGACGATGCGCATGCCTTTGTCCAGCAGGCCGTCGCGGTGCAGGTTGTACAGCGCCGGCATCAGCAGGCGTTTGACCAGGTCGCCATTGGCGCCAAACAGGAACAGGGTACAGGCTGGTGCCGCTTCGACATCGTGTTCACTCATTCGGGCTTCTCGACATGGCCACCAAAACCGAAGCGCATCGCCGACAGCAGCTTGTCACCGTAGGTGCCCTGCTGCTGGCGTGAACGAAAGCGCGCGAACAGTGCGCTGGACAACACCGGTACCGGCACCGCCTGCTCCACCGCCGCATCGATGGTCCAGCGCCCTTCTCCGCTGTCGGACACCGAGCCGCTGTAGCTGCCCAGCTGCGGGTCGGCCACCAGTGCATCGGCGGTCAGGTCCAGCAGCCACGAGGTGACCACGCTGCCGCGGCGCCACACCTCGGCGATTTCGGGCAGGTTGAGGTCGAAGCGCTGGTCGGCCGGCAGGCTTTCGCTGGCCTTGGTCTTGAGAATGTCGAAGCCCTCGGCATAGGCCTGCATCAGGCCGTACTCGATGCCGTTGTGGATCATCTTGACGAAATGCCCGGCGCCGGGTGGCCCGGCATGGATATAGCCCTTTTCGGCGCGCTCGCTGGGGCCGGTACGGCCACGGGTACGTGGAATGTCGCCCTCACCCGGTGCCAGGGTGGCGAACAGCGGCTCGAGGCGTTCGAAAATCGCCTGCTCGCCGCCGATCATCATGCAGTAGCCGCGCTCAAGGCCCCACACGCCACCGGAGGTGCCGACGTCCACGTAGTGCAACTGGCGCTCGGCCAGGTGCTGGGCGCGGCGGATGTCGTCCTTGTAGAAGGTATTGCCGCCGTCGATGATCACATCGTCCGCTTCCAGCAGGTCGGCCAGTTGCGCGATGGTCTGCTCGGTGGCCTCGCCCGCCGGCAGCATCACCCAGACCGCGCGCGGCGCGTCCAGTTGCTGCACCAGTGCGGCCAGGTCGGCGGCGCCTGTGGCGCCCTCGGCCACCAGCGTATCGATGGCGGGCGCGTTGCGGTCATGCACCACGGTGTGGTGCCCCTCGCGCATCAGGCGCCTTGCAATATTGCCGCCCATGCGGCCCAGCCCCACGATTCCCAGTTGCATGTGCCGATGCTCCGTAAAGTGTAGAAAGCCTGCTCAGGCCTTCAAGGTTAGTCCAGGCAGGCCCGGGTTGGTTTCATCGACCAACGGCACGACAGCGATAAACAAAAAAGTTCCCATGACAGGAAAAAGAATTCAGAATCGCGGCCGATCGAGCGTCTACGCTCAAACCATGTACCAAACCAATTGCGAGGTGTGCAATGGGAACCTTGATGTCAGCGAGCCCACCCCAGACCCTTTACGTGAGCGTGCGCCGCGACGAACTGCGCCGCCTCAAGGAAGAACGCGACCAGTTGCAGCGTCAGGTGGCGCAGCTGAGCCTGCTGTTGCAACAGGCCCAGGGCAGCGACAAGGCCGTGGTCACTCTCTAGGCGGCCAGCAGCGCCCGCGCCGAATACACAGCGCCGGCCACCGCCACCAGCAACAGCACCAGCCCCGACAGCCGGGCCACCAGCGCCCGGTGCCGCTGCGCCAGGGCGCCGCGCATCAGCGCGATGTACAGCGCCAGCACCCCCAGGTCGACCACCAGCCACAACGCCGCCAGCACCCCGATGCTGGTGCCGAACGAGGCCGTGACGTGGATGAACTGCGGGAAGAACGCCACGAAGAACAGAATGTCCTTGGGGTTGGCGATACCCACCGCAAAGCCGTGCCACCAGCCACTTGCCCTGGGCGGCGGCGCATCCTCCACGGCTGGCGCACGCAGCGCCCCCAGCCCCAGCCAGGCCATGAACACGCACCCCACCAGCGCCACCGCATTGAGAACCACCGGGCTGAGTGCCAGGCTGCCGGCCAGGATCAGCGCAGCGGCGGCCACCAGCACCAGGGAGGCGGCATTGGCCCCCAGCGCCGTGCGTATGGCCGCCCCGGTGCCCGAACGCCCGCTGGTGCCGACCACCAGCGCCACCACCGGCCCAGGGGTGGCGATCAGAATGAGTACAGTGCCCAGGTAGGCCAACAGCAGCGTGGTGTTCAAAAGAGGCTCCTTTGTCGTCAATGCAGGTCAGGTGCAGAGTGTGCGCAGCTGCATGGCCCTTGAAAAACGCAAAATGCTCTGCCCTACTACGACAAATACTCATCATGGACTGCCCCTGGCATGGTTGAACGTCTGCCCCCGTTGTATGCACTGCGCGCCTTTGAAGTGGCGGCGCGCACCTGTTCGTTCACCCGCGCCGGGGAAGAGCTGGCGCTGACCCAGAGCGCCATCAGCCGCCATATCCGCACCCTGGAAGCCCAGTTCGGTTGCCGCCTGTTCGAGCGCCACGGCCCGCGCCTGCGCCTCACCGACGCCGGGCGGCGTCTGGCCGAGCAACTGGGGGCGGGCTTTGCCCTGATCGAACAGGCCTGCCAGCCGTTTCGCAGCGCTTCGCGCCACCTGCGCCTGAAGGCGCCCTCCACCCTGACCATGCGCTGGCTGCTGGGCTGCATCCAGCGTTACGCCCTGGCCGACACCGTGCAGCTGGCAAGCGTGTGGATGGACGTCGACAGCGTGGATTTTGCCAGCGAGCCCTACGACTGCGCGGTGCTGCTGGGCAATGGGCAGTTCGGTGGGCAGGTCGAGGTGTGCAAGCTGTTCGATGAGCGATTGATCCCGATCTGTGCGCCGGGGTTGCTGGGGGATGGCGTGTGGGATGCGCAGCGGCTGGCCAGGGTGGCGTTGCTGCACCCGTCCAATGACCGGCGGGACTGGCAGCGCTGGCTGCGCGGGGCGGGCCTGCTCGAGCAGGTCGACCTGCAGCGCGGCACGCTGTTCGATACGCTGGAGCAAGGGATTGCGGCGGCCATGGCCGGGCATGGCGTGTCGATCGGCGACCTGGCGCTGGTGAGCGACGATGTACGCGCCGGGCGGCTGGCGTTGCCGTTCGAACAGGCGGTGGCAACGGGAGATGCCTACTACCTGGTGTGGCCGGTAGGCAGTGTGTGGCGCGAGAGCCTCGAGCGGCTACGGGTGTACCTGCTGGGGCAGTTGCCGGCCTGAAAAACTTCGCGGGTCAAGCCCGCTCCCACAGGTACGGCGCTGGTTTCGAGAACGGCGCTGTACCTGTGGGAGCGGGCTTGACCCGCGACAAGGCCCTCAAGCCCGACCTCAGTTCGAACAGGCGGTGGCAACGGGAGATGCCTACTACCTGGTGTGGCCGGTAGGCAGTGCGTGGCGCGAGAGCATCGAGCGGCTACGGGTGTACCTGCTGGGGCAGTTGCCGGCCTGAAAAACTTCGCGGGTCAAGCCCGCTCCCACAGGTACGGCGCT
>NZ_JAMYBY010000032.1:0-19942 GCF_024126555.1 Pseudomonas sp. VE 267-6A | reverse complement strand
CAATGCCGAGCACACCCAATTGCGTGATCAACTCAAGGCCGGGCTCAAGGCCGAACTGCCGGACTACATGGTGCCCACGCACCTGCTGTTCCTGGAGCAATGGCCACTGACGGCCAACGGCAAGCTCGACCGCCGCGCCTTGCCGGCGCCGGATGCGAGCCTGTTGCAGGCCGAGTACGTGGCGCCGCAAGGTGATCTGGAGCAGAGGATTGCCCAGGTCTGGCAGCAGGTGCTGGAGCTGTCGCGGATTGGTCGCGACGACAACTTTTTCGAGCTGGGTGGCCATTCGTTGCTGGCTACCCAGGTGGTGGCGCGGCTGCGTCAGGTGCTGAGTGTCGAGGTGGGTTTGCGTGACCTGTTCGGCACGCCGACCCTCGGTGCCTTCGCCGCCTTGCTGGCTCAGCGCGATGGCCGGTGGCGCGCGGCGCTGCCGAGCCTGCAGGCCTACGGCGAGCGCGCCACGGCGCCGCTGTCGCTGGCCCAGCGTCGGCTGTGGGTGGTCGAGCAGTTCGCCGCGCCCAGCGGCGCTTATGGCATGCCCCTGGCGCTGCGCCTGGAAGGCGAACTGTCGGTGCCGCTGCTCGAAGCCAGCCTGGCGCAGTTGATCAGGCGCCATGAAGTACTGCGTACCGCGTATGTGGCCGATGACGACGGTGATCCACTGGCAGTGGTCAGCACAGACGTGCCGCTGCCTCTGCCGCTGCTGGATCTGTCGATGCTGCCAGCAGGGGAGCAGGAGGCGAGGGTGGCCGAGGCGATCGAGCACAATGCCCGCCAGCCCATCAGCCTGGTGCAGGCACCGCTGTTGCGTGGCCAGGTGATACGCCTGGGTCAGGAGCGCCACGTGCTGCTGTTCTGCATGCACCACATCATCTCCGATGGCTGGTCGCTGGCGCTGCTGAGCAACGAAGTGGTCGAGGTCTACGCCCGCCTCAAGGCCGGGATCCAGACGCCGTTGCCGCCCTTGCCCTTGCAGTATTCCGATTATGCCCAGTGGCAGCAGGCCCTGGAGCAGGCGGGAGTGATGCGCGAACAGGCTGCCTTCTGGCAGCGCACCCTGGCCGGTCACGACGGGCTGCTGGTGTTGCCGGCCGACCACCCGCGCAAGCCCCAGGCCAGCCATGCCGGTCGCGACCTGCACTTCAGCCTGCCGATGGCCCTGCACGAGCAGCTCAAGGGCCTGTCACGTGCCGCCGGGGTCACCCTTTACAGCACCTTGCTGGCGGCATTCCAGGTGATGTTGCACCGGCTCAGTGGCAGCCACGACGTGCTGGTCGGGGCGGACGTGGCGGGGCGCTCGCAGCCTGAACTGGAAGGCCTGATCGGCTTTTTCATCAACGTGCTGCCGCTGCGTTCACGCTGGCAGGAGCAGCTGTCGGTGCGCGAGTACCTGGCCCAGGTCCAGGACACCGCACTGAGTGCGTTCGAACACCAGGAGTTGCCATTCGACCAGATCGTCGAGGCTGCTGCGACGCCTCGGCACAAGGGCGCCAACCCGCTGGTGCAGGTGCTGTTCGTGATGAACAACCTGCCGGTGCGCCAGGCGGCGATGGACGCGGTGCGGGTCGAGGCACTGCCGATGGGCGGTGGCTACTCCAAGTTCGACATGGCCCTGTTCATCGACCAGGAGGCCGACCAGTTGCATGGCACCTGGCAGTACGCCAGCGACTTATTCCAACAAGAACGTATCGAGCTCTGCGTGAAAGGCTGGATGACCATTCTCGAACAGATGGTGCGTGATCCAGATAAACGTCTAGGGGAAATCAACATGCCTACCCATACCGCGGCCCCTGTGGCTGCGCCTGCAACACCCGCTGCACCGAGCAAGGCCGACAAACTGGGCAAGTTTCTGAAGAAGGCCCAGGGGCCGGCAGCGCGCCCTGCGGTAGCCGCCATGCGCGAGAGCCTGATGGTGCCGGGCCAGGCGTTCCCGCTGCTGTGGGAACCGACCGACCCGGGGCTGGACCTGATCCAGTGGATCGAGCACAACCGCCCACTGGTGGAGCACAAGCTTGCCCAGCATGCCGGCATCCTGTTCCGTGGTTTCGCCCTGCGCGATATCCACGCCTTCGAAGCCTTTGCCGAAGCGGTGCAGCCTGGCCTGTATGGCCAGTACGGTGACCTGCCGAAGAAGGAAGGCGGCAAGAACACCTACCGTTCGACGCCGTATCCGGAGAAGAAGATGATTCTTTTCCACAACGAAAGCGCGCATCAGGATCGCTGGCCGCGCAAGCAGCTGTTCTTCTGTGAGCAGCCTTCACCCGTGGGGGGCGCCACCCCGGTGGTGGACTGCCGTCTGATGTACCAGAAGCTGCCGACCGAGCTGCGTGAGCGCTTCGAGAGCAAGGGCCTGCTGTACGTGCGCACCTTTGCCGACAAGCTCGATGTGTCGTGGCAGCACTTCTTCAAGACCGAGGTGCGGGCCGAGGTCGAGGCGCGCTGCAGTGCGGCGGGCATCCAGTGGACCTGGCTGGACAACGACGAACTGCAGATCCGCACGCCGTGCCCGGCGATCATCAGCCACCCGGTCACGGGCGAGAAGAGCTTCTTCAACCAGGTGCAGTTGCACCACATCTACTGCCTGGACCCGGATGTGCGCGAAGACCTGCTGGCACTGTTCGGCGAGCAGCGCATGCCCCGCCACGTTTACTACGGCGACGGTTCGCCGATCGAGGACGAGGTCATGCAGCAGATCGGCGACCTGTACGAAGAATGCGCGGTGCGTTTCGAGTGGCGCAAGGGTGATGTGATTCTGCTCGACAACATGCTTGCCGCCCATGCTCGCGACCCCTTCGAGGGGCCGCGCAAGATTGTCGTGGCGATGGGCGAGATGATCGAACGCAGTGCCCTGGAGGCGCTGCCTGACACACAACAGCGGACGATGGCAAAGGACGAGGCGGGCGCATGAGCACGGCACAGCTGGAAACACAGGACACAGGCCTGGCCCTGCTTCCCGAGCAGGAAACCTGGGTCGCGGCATTGAATGCCGGTGCACGGCGCGAGGCCATCGCGCATTGCCTGCGCGTCGATATCCACGGCGAGCCGGATGTGCCGCGCCTGCAGCAGGCACTGGACAGCCTGCTGGCGCGACACGCCGCCCTGGCCATGCGCCTGGGCAGCGTGGCCGGCTATCACGGCCAGCGCCAGTTCATGCCCGAGGCATCGGCGCAGGCGTTCGACCTGCAGGTGCAGCCAGATGTGGCGCCCGAGGCGTGGCTCGCCGAACCCTGGCCTGCGGCAGGCCCGTACGTGCAGGCCTTGCTGTCGCGTGTGACGCAGGGGCGGTGGGTGCTGGTGCTGGCGCTGGCCCGCTTTGTCGGTGATGCCGGCAGCCTCAAGGTAATGTTCGACGCGCTGGTACAGGCCTACCTGCACGCTGCTGCGGTCGACGACGAGGAACCGGGGCAGTTTGCGCAATACCTGGAGTGGCGCAGCGAAGTGCTGTTCGACGAAGATGCCGACACCGCCAAGGCGTACTGGCAGGCGCACCTGCCGGCCAGCGAAGCGTGCGTTGCGCCCTGTTTGCCATACCGCCGTGCCACGGCCCAGCCCGCAGCCGCGCTCAAGCTTGAGACTACGCTGGAGGCGCCGTTGCAGGCGCAGCTGGCTGGCCTGGCGCAACGCCTGGGGGTAACGCTGGACACCGTGCTGCAGGCAGCCTGGTGGACGCTGCTGGCACGCATCAGCGGGCGCCATCGGTTTGTCGGTGGCTGGCGCCACGACGGGCGCAAGGATTACGCGTTCTTCGAGAACAGCATCGGGGTGTTCGAGAAAACCCTGCCGCTGGTAGTGCATGTGGATCAGGAGCAACCCTTCGAAGCGTGGGTTACCGACCTGGCGGCGCAGCTCGAGCAGCATGCAACCTGGCAGGAATATGCCGCAGGCAACCTGCCGGTGGCGTATGAAAACCCGCTTTACGGCTTTGCCGCGCGCGCTGCCTTGCTGGAGCAGGTTGTCGGCACTGCGCAGTGGCAGGCGACCCGCCTGGCCGAAGCACAGCCCCGGTTCGAGTTGCTGCTGAGCGTCAGCGACACGGCCTTGCGTCTTGACGCCGAAGCGGGGCGCTACAGCCAGGTCGGTCTTGAAGTGCTGCTCGGACAGTACCAGGCGCTGCTGCACAGCATCGCCGCGCACAGTCGACAGGCCCTGGGCCGGCTCAACCTCTCGGGGGCTGCGGACAACGCCGCGCTGCTTGCCCTCAACCCCGCAGTGCGTGCGCTGGAAGACCGGGTGCTGTTACCCGAACGCATCGCCCAGTGGGCCGCCATCACCCCGGACGCTCCGGCGCTGGTCAGTGCCGGCGTGACCCTGAGCTACGCCGAACTTGAACAGCGCGTGGCACGCCTGGCGTTCGACCTGGTGACACTCGGCGTGGGCCAGGGTGGGCGGGTGGGGCTGGCCTTGCCACGTTCGACGCAATGGGTGGTGGCCATGCTGGCCTGTTGGCGGGTGGGCGCCGCGTACTTGCCGCTGGACCCGCAATGGCCGGTTGCACGGCAGTTGCAGATGCTGGAACAGGCACAGCCAGGCCTGGTGCTGACCGAGCAGGCGCATCTGGCCCAACTGGCCGGGCAGGGTATGGTCGTGCAGGACATCGCGCTGCTGGGCCACGTCGACGGCGATGTGGCCAGCCCTGCGCTCAGTGCGACCGATGTCGCCTATGTGCTGTTCACCTCCGGCTCCAGCGGCACGCCCAAGGGCGTGGTGGTGGAGCATCAGCAGTTGCTCAACTACGCCGCCGGGGTGTGCCAGCAACTGCAACTCGATGCATGCCGTCACTTCGCCCTGAGTTCCACGGTGGCTGCCGACCTTGGCAACACCGCGCTGCTGGGCGCGCTGTACCTGGGTGCAGCGCTGCATGTAGCCGACGACGACAGCATCCAGTCGCCCGAGGCGTTCGCGCATTTCATGCGTGAGCAGGCCATCGACTGCCTGAAGATCGTGCCCTCGCACCTGGCCGCGTTGCTCGAAGCCCAGGCGCCGCACCTGCCGGCGACCCTGGTGCTGGGCGGTGAAGCGATCGGCGTCTCGCTGCTGCAGCGCATTGCCGAGATTCGTCCGGACTGTCGCGTGTTCAACCACTACGGGCCTACCGAAACCACCGTGGGTGTGTTGGTGCATCGGGTGACAGCGGCGGATATGGACGCAGGGAGTGTGCCCTTGACCGAGGTGCTGCCCAACAATCAGGTGCTGGTGCTGGATGAGCACCTTCAGGCGGTGGCCATTGGTGAACTGGGCGAGCTGTACATCGGTGGACGACAACTGGCGCGTGGCTACCTGAATGCGCCCGAGCAGACGGCACAGGTGTTCATCGAGCATCCGCTGCAGCCGGGTGAGCGGCTGTACCGCAGCGGCGACCTGGCACGCTACCGTCCCGAGGGCGGTGTACAGCTGTATGGCCGGCGCGACCAGCAGGTCAAGGTGCGAGGGTTTCGTATCGAACTGGCGGAAATCGAAGTGCAGCTGGCCAGCCTGGCGCAGGTCAGCGAGGCGGTTGCGGTGCTGGTCGACGCCGAGCCGGTGGCCTTCTTGGTGCTGCGTGAGGGCGCAGGTCAGGAGGCGGCTGCCGCAGTGACGGCGCAACTGGCCCTGAGGCTGCCGGCGCCGATGCTGCCACGCCATGTACAGGTGCTGGCGCAGATGCCGCGCCTGGCCAATGGCAAGGTCGATCGACAGGCATTGCAGCAGCGTCCGTTGGCCACTGCCGAGGTGGCCTGTGTGGCGCCGCGCGATGCCGTCGAGGAACTGCTGGCCAGCCGCATGGCGCAACTGCTGGGGCTGGAGCGCCTGAGCGTGGAGCAGGACTTCTTCGCTGCCGGTGGGCACTCGTTGCTGGTGATCAAGCTGGTGGCGGGCATTCGCAAGTTGCTGCAGTGCGATGTGCACCCCGGCGTGGTGTTCGACAACCCCAGCGTGGCAGCGTTGGCGCAGGCTTTGCGCTCGCAGGAGGCCGCCCCCGGGCAACTGGAAAAACTGGCGGCGGCACGGTTACGTCTGGACAGCATGACCCCCGAGCAGCGTGCACAGTTGCTGGCCAAGGCGCAGAACGCCAGCGCCTGAGGCGCGTCCGTGTTGCCGGAGCCCATCGACGTCGATGGGCTCCGTTCGCTGTGACGTTTCAGCTGCCGTGCAAGACGGTGCGCTATCTTTTTTCAGTATGTCTGTACTGAAAATGTGAACGATTCCTAAATTTTTCATTTTTAATTCGTCTTCCATTGGGTTCCACGAAGAATCCGATGGAAGTCCGGCCTGCGTGCCCCTTAGGCATTGGCGCGGAAGTGGCAGCAAGGAATGCCCATTGACTGATCAGTGGCCCTGAAGAGGCGACGATCTTCCGACGAATGATATCTGGGGTGATCCAACACTATGAAGGTTGAGCAAAAAAGGCGTGCACCACGTGTGCTGAAAAATTCACTGGCCACCTGGCGTACTTCGGCTTCCATCATCGTGTTGGGGTTGGCACTGGGTGCCAGCGGCGGTGTGTATGCACAGAGTGTGGCGGTCAATATCCCCGCCCAATCCCTGGAGAAGGCCCTGATCGATCTGGGCAACCAGACCGGTTTGCAGATTCTCTACGGGCCTGACCTGGTCACTGGCAAGAAGGCCCCGGCCGTGGTGGGCACCATGGAGCCGCAGCAGGCGCTGGAGCAGCTGCTGCGCAATGCCGGGCTGAGGTATCGCATCGAAGACAACACGGTGTTGCTGACCAATGAAGCCGCTTCAAACTCTGCGCTGGAACTGGATACCACCACCATCCAGGGCCAGGGCATGGGGCAGATGACCGAGAATACCGGTTCCTATACACCCAGCCTGACCAGTGTCGGCTCCAAGACCCCGACCAGCCTGCGCCAGACCCCGCAGTCGGTTTCGGTCATTACCCATCAGGTGATTCAGGACAAGGGCATGGTCGATCTGACCGATGCCATGAAGATGACGCCGGGTATCACTGTGCGCAACTCGAACGAGCGCATCAACGACTTCTACTCCCGCGGCTTTGCCATCGAGAACATCCAGATCGATGGTGCAGCCCCCATGGCGCTGGGCACTACAGCGGGCAGCTTCTATTCAAGCAAGGTCTACAACCTGGCCGAGTTCGATCACGTTGAAGTACTGCGTGGTGCTTCAGGCCTTTTTGGTGGTACGGGCGACCCCGGTGGCATCATCAACCTGGTGCGCAAGCGCCCATTGGACACCTATCAATTGAAGTTCGAGGCGTCTGCGGGTTCATGGGACAACTACCGTAGCCAGGTCGACATCACGGGGCCGATGGGCTTCGACGGCAAGCTGAGGGGGCGACTAGTAGCGGCCTATACCGACAGGCAGTACTTCATGGATGAGCGCAGTTCGCAGAGCCCTACGCTTTACGGCATCCTGGAGGCGGACGTGTTGCCCAGCACACGCCTGACCATCGGTGGACGTTCCGAGCGTATCAATGAGAACGGTGCCAGCGCCGGCCTGCCTCGCTACAGCGACGGCAAGGATCTTGGTTTGCCGCGCCATACCAACCTGAGCGAGAGCTGGGCGTTCCAGGACGGTCGGTCGGATGAGGTGTTTGCCAAGGTCGATCACGAGCTGTCGGATGACTGGAAGCTTAACGTCAGTTACACCCAGACTCAGGACTCCGGGTTGCAGAAGCGCGCGTTCAACGTGGGCAGTGTCAACCCGGTGACGGGCACCGGGGCAACGCGCTTCGGTAGTGTGGCGCGCTACCGCAGCGATCAGCAATTGGCGGACGTTAACCTGGCGGGTAAATTCAACCTGTTCGATCGCCAGCATGAGTTTTTGATGGGGGCAGATCATCAGCGAATCACCAGTCAATGGAGGGGCACCGGGCAACTGGCAGGCGCCTTCGAGCCAATCAACGTGTTCGATCCCGGTTCCACTCCGTGGCCAAACCCACCCACCACCAAGGATTGGCTGGCTGATTACAACCCCAATACCCAGATCCAGTACGGTCTCTACTCGACCCTGCGGCTGCAACTGGCCGAACCTCTGCACCTGATCGTTGGTGCTCGTGCGCAACGGTACAAGTTCTATCAGACGTATCAGGAAAGGGGCGTTGCACCGGCTTATCTTTCTACCCGAGAGCCCACCAAGGTGGTTCCATATGGTGGCGTGGTATATGACCTGAATGATGAGTGGTCGGCGTATGCCAGCTATTCGGAAATCTTCAAGCCACAGCAGAACAAACTTGAAGGCCCAACGCCTGCACCGGGTACCGAATCCAGCAATTCGATCGAACCCATGACCGGCAAGACCTACGAAACCGGTATCAAGGGGGAGCTGTGGGGCGGTGCCGTCAACACCTCCTTCGCTCTGTATTACACCAAGCGTGAGCACGAGGCTGTTCTGGACCCTGCTTATCCGGTAACGACCGTTCCGTTTGGTGGCAGCTGCTGTTATGTGACGCAGGGCGAAGTGGTCAGCAAGGGTGTGGACATGGAGGTCAGCGGCGAGCTGCTTCCCGATTGGAGCCTGATGGCGGGTTACACCTATAACCACAACCAGAATCGTAACGACGACACGGTGTTCAGCAGCCTGACCCCCAAACACCTGTTCAAGCTATGGTCCACATATCGTCTGCCAGGCGAATTCAATGACTTGAAAATCGGCGGCGGGGTGAACCTGCAGAGTGCCAATTATGTCAGTGGAACCGCAGCGGTGCTGGACAACACAGGTGCCGTCATTCGCAACGAAAGCTATGAATATCGCCAGGCAGGCTACGCCGTGTGGAACGCCATGGCCGAGTATCGTCTCGATGATCATTGGAGCCTCACCTACAACCTCAACAACGTGTTCGACAAGACCTATTATTCGACAGTAGGCTCTTCGGTTGCCGCCAACTGGTACGGTGAGCCGCGTAACCACATGCTGACGTTGCGGGGTACGTTCTGGTAATCGGCACTCTTTTCGAAAGCCCGTTCTGATGCGGGCTTTTTTGTGGGCGGTGGCGGCTTAAACGGCGGTCGTCCGCTTCCTGCATGACGCCAATGTTTTTTGGTATTGCGAACGATTCTCAAAATTCGTACCCTAGCGCTCCCGCCACCTGTGCTCCTGCACATGGATCGCTCTGGAGTGTGCATTGGATAATCTGGATCGGTTGTTTCGCCTCTATCACCGCGAACTGCAGCAGATTGCCTACCGCCGCCTGGGCGATCGGGAAATGGCGGCAGACCTCACTCAGGACGCCTTCGTGCGTTACGTCGGCCTTGATCGTCAACAGCGCACGCATTCGATTGCCAATCCGCGCTTTTTCCTGATCCGCGTGCTGCGCAACCTGATCATCGACCTGGGGCGCAGCCGCACGCGGCGTGGGCCGGTCGGCTCGCTTGACGAGGTCGAGCATGAACTGCTCGATCCATGTCCGGGACCCGCCGCGCTGTTCGAGTTGCGCCAGCAACTGATGCTGTTGCAGCAGGCCCTGGACGAATTGCCTGTCAACTGCCGCCAGGCCCTGCTGCTCAATCGCCTCGAAGGGCTGGGCCATGCGGCCATCGCCGAGCGGCTCGGGGTCTCGGTGAGCATGGTCAGCAAGTACATCATGAGCGCCTTGCTGCACTGTGCTCGACGCCTCGAAATGATGGATGACTGAATGAAGCGCGAGAGCAGCGGTTTTTGTTCAGGCAAGGCATCCACAGTGCTGACCGAGCAGGCCTTGCAGTGGTTGGTCGACCTGCATTCGGGCGACGCCGAGGCGCCTGCCTGGGACGCCTACCTGCAGTGGTGCGAAACATCACCGCAACACCAGCATGCCGCCCACGCGGCGGAGCGCCTGTGGGAGCGGCTGGGCAGTGCATTGGAGCGGCCGCCTGCATCATCGCGCAGGGTGCCGTTGTTGGGTTTGACAATAGCCTTGAGCCTTGCGGGGGGGCTTTACTGGCAGGCTCAAACCCAAGGTTGGGTAGCCGATCAGATGACCGCTCTGGGCGAGCACCGCACGTTGAACCTGGCCGATGGCTCGCGCCTGGAGCTGGCGCCGCACACGCGTGTGGATATAGATCTGGAAGGCGATCGCCGGGTGTTGCGTTTGTACGCCGGGGAGCTCTTCGTGCAGGTCGCAGCCGATGCACAGCGTCCGTTCGAGGTACTGGCTGGCAACGGGCGCATGCGCGCGCTGGGTACCGGCTTCGATGTGCGACGCGAGGGCGAGCAGGTGCGGATGGTGGTGACCGAGCATTCGGTGCGGGTGACGCTCGAGGGGGATGCGCAGGCTGTTGACGTTGACGCCGGCCAGGCGGTGCAGTTCGGTCCGCACGGCCTGGAGGATGCGCAAGCGGTGGATATCGCATCGGCAACCGCGTGGCGTCGCGACCGCCTGGTGTTCAACCAGCAGCCGCTGGGTGAGGTGCTGGAGCAGATCGGCCACTACCACCGCGGCCTGATCTGGGTGCGCGACAACGACCTGCGCCGCTTGCCGGTCACCGGTGTCGTTGCAACCGATGACACTCACGCCCAGTTGCAATTGCTGCAGCGCACCTTGCCGCTACGCGTGCGGCAGTTCCCATGGTTGACCGTGATCGAGCGAGACGACGCACGGCAAAAGTAGGGCCTGTGCAGAAATAATTGATTGTTGCCACTGTCGGGTTTCAGAGGGCTGACGTCTTTCCTTTCGAGATTGATTTTTATTTCGCTGATTTCAGCAGGGGAGCGTTATGCCGTATCTGATCAGACAAACCGCCTTGAGCCTGGCGATCGTGACAGCGAGCTGCGTGGGTGTCAGCCTACCGGCCAGGGCGGTGGATCACCAACACGCCGTTGAGCAGGTATTCGATGTTGCGCCAGGCCCGCTTGACCAGGCACTGACGCGGTTTGCCGATCAGGCGGGGTTGCGCCTGATGGTTGCCAGTGAAGTAGTGACCCGCCAGCATTCGCAAGGGCTGCACGGGCGTTACGCGGTACAGCAGGGGCTTGATCGATTATTGTTGGGCAGTGGCTTGAGCGCCAGGCTCAGCGGCGATGTGATCCTGGTCGAAAGAACTCCTGCGCTGGGGGCGGCGCTGGAACTCGGTACCACCACCATCCAGGGTCAGGGCATGGGGCAGATGACCGAAAATACCGGTTCCTATACGCCCAGCCTGACCAGTGTCGGCTCCAAGACCCCGACCAGCCTGCGCCAGACCCCGCAGTCGGTTTCGGTCATTACCCATCAGGTGATTCAGGACAAGGGCATGGTCGATCTGACCGATGCCATGAAGATTGCACCAGGCATTACCGTGCAGAATTCCACCGACCGGCTGTCGACCTACTTTTCTCGAGGTTTTGCCATCGAGAACATCCAGATCGATGGAGCGGCGCCCATGGCCCTGGGTACCACGGCAGGCAGCTTCTACTCGAACAAGAACTACAACCTGGTAGAGTTCGATCATGTCGAAGTCCTGCGTGGGGCCTCGGGTCTTTTCGGCGGCACTGGCGATCCGGGCGGCATCATCAACCTTGTGCGCAAGCGCCCATTGGACACCTATCAATTGAAGGTCGAGGCATCGGCCGGTTCCTGGGATAACTACCGTACGCAACTGGATGTCACCGGCCCTATGGCCTTCGACGGAAAACTGCGCGGACGATTGGTCACCGCCTACACGGACCGGCAGTATTTTCTCGACGAACGAAGCACCGAGCTGCCCACGATCTACGGTGTGCTCGAGGCCGACGTGCTGCCCGGCACTCGCCTGACAGTGGGCGGGCGTTACGAGCGTATTCATGAAAACGGTTCGGGAACCGGGCTTCCGCGTTTCAGCACCGGCGGTGATCTGGGCCTGCCACGCCATACCAACCTGAGCCAGAGCTGGGCTTATCAGGATGGCCGCTCGCAGGAACTGTTCGCCAAGATCGACCATGAATTGTCTGACCGCTGGAAAGTGAACCTGAGCTATACCCAGACGCAAGATGTGGGTATGAAAAAAGGCTCCTTTTCCGTGGGCGCGCTCAACCCGGTCACCGGGCTCGGCCCGATGTGGCTCGGTTCGAACTCTCGCTATCGGAGCGACCAGCAACTGTGGGACGTGAACGTTGCCGGAAAATTCGACCTGCTGGGCCGAGAGCATGAATTCCTCATGGGCGCCGACCATCAGCGCATCACCAGCCGCTGGCAGGGTACGCCACAATTGGCCGGTGCCTTTGGCGCCATCGATGTCTACGACCCGAAGTCGACCCCCTGGATCGAACCACCTATCCGCAAGGACTGGGTCAGCGACTATGACCCCAACTCGCAAGTGCAGTACGGGCTCTACTCCACGTTGCGGATGCACGTTGCCGATCCGCTGCACCTGATCGTCGGCGCCCGGGTGCAACGCTACAAGTTCGACCAGGTCTACCGCGAGTTCGATGGCAGCACCGGGGCGTGGTCAGTGGCCTCGGACGTGTCGGTCCGTGAACCGACGAAGGTCGTGCCCTATGGCGGTGTTGTGTATGACCTGAATGAGGAGTGGTCGGCATACGCCAGCTACTCGGAAATCTTCAAGCCGCAGCAAAGCAACCTTCAAGGACCGCTGCCGGGAAGCCCGGTCGAGGCCATGACCGGTGAAACCTATGAAACCGGTATCAAGGGCGAGTTGTTCGGCGGTGCGTTGAACACCTCGATCGCGCTGTACTACACCAAGCGCGAAAACCAGGCCGTCGAAGACCCTGCCTACCCGTTGACCTCGGTGCTGTTCGGAGGCAACTGCTGCTACCTGACCCAGGGCAAGGTGGTCAGCAAGGGCATCGACCTTGAGGTCAGTGGTGAGGTGTTGCCGGACTGGAGCGTCATTGCCGGCTATACCTACAACAACAACCGTAACCGCAACAACGGTGATGTGTTCAGCGGGGTCACGCCCAAACACCTGTTCAAACTGTGGTCGACCTACCGTCTGCCGGGCGACTTCAATGACCTGAAGATAGGCGGTGGGGTCAATCTCCAGAGCGCGAACTATGTCAACGGTTCAGCATCGGTACTGGACCCTGCCACCGGCGCAGTGGTGGGCAACGAGCGCTACGAATACCGCCAGGCCGGCTATGCGGTGTGGAATGCCATGGCGGAGTACCGGCTTGATGATCACTGGTCGGTGCTTTACAACCTCAACAACGCGTTTGACAAGAAGTACTACTCCACTGTCGGCTCCTCGGCACTGGGCAACTGGTACGGCGATCCGCGCAATCACATGCTGACGTTGCGTGGTACGTTCTGGTAATCGCCAACGCCACAAAAAAGCCCGCAACGCTGCGGGCTTCTTCATGGGCGCCACCTGCCTCGACTACAGCGAGGCCAACCAGCGGTCCACCGCCGTATAGATCGCCTCGACATCCGCCACAATCCCGCCCATGCGCAGAAAATCGTGGGTCAGCCCCTGTTGCACCTTCAACGTCACCGAAGTACCGCTGGCCTCCAGCAGGCGGGCGTACTCCAGCCCTTCGTCAAACAGCGGGTCGTATTCGGCCAGGCTCACATACGCCGGGGCCAGTTCGCCCAGCCCGCTGGCCAGCAACGGCGAGACGCGCCAGTCCAGGTGCTGCGCCGGGTCGGCACTGTAATGGTGGTAGAACCATTCCAGCGTGGCGGTCTCGAGCAGGTAGTCCTGGGCATAGCGGCGATGCGAGTCGCGCTGGCGCGAGGTATCGGTGACCGGATAGAACAGTAGCTGCGCCCTGGGCTTGAGCTGCAACGCCTGTGGCTGCTTGACCGCCGTGATCGCCAGCACGGTGGCCAGGGTGGCGCCGACGCTGTCGCCCGCGAGTGTCACCCGCTGGTTGTCCAGGTGCAGCGCCGTGGCCTGTTCAGCCAGCCAGTTGGCGGCATCCAGCGCATCATGCACGGCGGTCGGGAACGGGTATTGCGGGGCCAGCCGGTAAGCCGGCGCCAGCACCGCCTGGCGCCCGCTTGCTGCCAGGCGGCGGCAGATGGAGTCATGGGAGTCCAGGCTGCCGACCACATAACCGCCACCATGAAAGAACAGCAGCGTTGGCAGCAACGCCGTGTCGCTGGCATCGGCGCGGTAAAGACGCGCCGCGATGGACTGGCCGTCGCGGGTTGGAATGCTCAGGGTAGTGACGTTGATGGCGCCTGGCGGGCAGGGGTCGAGCACTTGCGAGGTGGTTTCGAACTGCGTGCGCGCCAGTGCCAGATCAAGTTCGTGCAGCGCGCTGCTCTTGCCACTCAGGCGGCCCATCTGGGCCAGTTCCAGGAAGCCTTCGAGGTCGGGATCCAGAGGCATGTAGAGGTTCCTTGCAAAGCTATCGGTAAGCGCCGCCCCGGCTGACGGGGCGGCGGTGGTATCAACAGGTGACGCTGTGGCTTTCCTGCAACTGCTCCAGCACGCGGCGCAGCAGCTCGGGATGCTTGAGCATGTCGTAATGGCCGGCGGCGACCGGTTCGTTGAGTTGCGCCTGCACCAGGCGCAGCTGGGTCTGGCCTGCGCCGGCCCTGGCCCACCAGCACTGCGCTGGCACCTGCGTTGCGGGGAGCCCCTCGATGGCCTCGGACAATGCCTTGAGTTTCATGGCTACACGGAAGGTATGGGCCAGTTCTTCAGCGCCGATGGAGGCGAACGCCGAGGCGCTGATGACCTGGGCCTGCACCTGGGCAATCACCGTTTCGAGGTGGTTGGCAGGGCTGCTGGCGCGCACCTGCAACACCGGCAGCGCGTCACTTGGCACGCCCATGATGACACCCAGGAAGCTGCCAAGGTCTTCGCTCCAGTCCTCATCGGCTGCAGGCTGCGCAGGCGCAGATGACGGCAGAAAGCTGTCCACCAGGCCGAGGAAACCCACCCGCTGGCCCTGTTTCTCAAGCTCTTGCGCGACCAGCACCGCCAGGGTGCCGCCCAGTGACCAACCCAGCAGGTGGTAAGGACCGCTGGCCTGTTTCTGGCGGATGTACTGGGCATAGTCGATGGCCATGGCCTCGAGGGATTCGTCTTCCCAGCTACGCTCCAGCAGCATTCGACATTGCAGGCCATACACGCTGCGCTGGCCTTCCAGGCGGCGAGCCAACGGCTCGTAGTCGAATACCGTGCCGAAGCCTGCGTGCAGGCAGAACAGCGGCCGCGCCTGTTCGACCGGGCTGTTGAGCAACAGCAACGGGTCGAGGGAAGACACCTGGGCCTCGTAGCCCGATAGCTCGGCGATGGTCGGCTTGCCGATCAGGTCGCGCAGTTTCAGTTCGATGCCCAGCTCCGGCTGGCTACGTACCCTGGACAGCACCTTGAGCACACGCAGCGAGTCGCCCCCCAGTTCGAAGAAGTTGTCGGTAACGCCAACCTGTTCGACCTCCAGCACCTGTTGCCAGATGGCCGCCAGGCCCTGCTCCAGCGTGTTGCGCGGGGCGATGAAGGCACGCGCCTTGAAGTCCGGATCGGGCAGGGCCTTGCGGTCGAGCTTGCCGTTGGGGTTGAGCGGGAAGGCGGCCAGCGCGAGGATCTGCGCCGGTACCATGTAGTCGGGCAGCTCGACCTGCAGTGCACCGCGCAGGCGTTCGCCCAGGTCACCGGCGTCGTCCGCCACCACGTAGCCGATCAGTTGCTTGCCGGCGCCGGTTTCACGTGCAACCACCACCGCGTCGGTCACCCCGGGTTGCTGGCGCAGGCGCGATTCGATTTCGCCCAGCTCAATGCGGAAACCGCGCACCTTGACCTGATTGTCCAGTCGGCCGAGGTAGTCGAACACGCCGTCGGCGCGCTGGCGCACCAGGTCACCGGTGCGGTACAGGCGGCTGCCATCGCCCGCGAACGGGTCGGCAACGAAGCGTTCGGCGCTGAGCCCGGGACGCTGGTGATAGCCGCGCGCCACGCCTTCGCCACCGAGGTACAGCTCGCCGGCCACGCCGTCGGGCACCGGGTTGAGCTGGTCGTCGAGTACGTACAGGGTACGTCGACCCACGCGGGTGCCGATGGGCGCATACACCGCACCGCACTGCTGGCTGGCGTCGACTTTCCACAGCAACGGCGTGACCACGGTTTCGGTGGGGCCGTAGCCGTTGGTGAGATAGGCCGGCTTGAGTGCACGCTTGACCAGCTCGAAGTTGGCCTCGGCCACCGCGTCACCACCAAAGCAGTACACCCGCACCGCCGGTGGCGGCGCTTCGACGCTGACGGCGTATTCGGCCAGTTGCTGCAGGTAGGCGGGCGGGAAGCAGGCGATATCGATGCTGTGCGCGTGCAGGGCCTGCCAGGTTTCCTCGGCAGTCCACAGGCGGTTGTCGCGCAGCACCAGCTGGCCGCCGCCGAGCAGGGTCGACTGCCAGCGTTCCTGGGCACCGTCGAAGGCGAACGACATGAACAGCAGCTCGCGGGTGCTGGCGTCCATCGCGTAGCGCTCGGCAATCGCCAGGCAGTGCATGCGGATCTGCCCGTGGCTGACGGCCACTCCTTTGGGCTTGCCGGTGGAGCCGGAGGTGTAGATCAGGTAGGCGAGGTTGTCCGCGTCGGCGCGAGGCGCCGGGCAACTGGCGGGGTAGGTGTCCAGGGCCAGATGGTCAAGTGTGATCAGGGTGCCGGCACCGGCATCGGCAAACCGGTGCTGGAGTGAGCGTTGCGTCAGCAGCACCGGCATGCGCGAGTCTTCGACGATCCACTTGACGCGCTCCTGCGGGTAGTCGATGTCGAGCGGAACGTAGGCTGCGCCGGTCTTCATCACGGCATAGAACGCCACGATCACGTCGACCGAACGCTCCAGGGCAATGCCGACGCACACTTCAGGGCCGATGCCCTGTGCGATCAGGTGGTGGGCCAGCCGGTTGGCGCGGGTTTCCAGTTCGCCGTAGCTCAACTGCACATCGGCGCAGGTGACCGCGATACGCTGCGGCTGCCGTTCGGCATGGCTGCGGATGCACTCGGCCAGCAGCGCCGGGTCGTGGCTCGGCGGCGCCAGTTGATTGTGTTGTGCAAGTGCCTGCTGTTCGTCGGCACTGAGCATCGACAGGCTGCCCAGGGTTGCTTGAGGGTTGTCGAGCAGGGCATCGAGCAAGGTTTCGAAGCTGGTGCGGATCTGCGCCGTGGCAGCCTCGGTGAAGCGGTTGCGCAGGTAGAGGAACTCGATCTTGAGGGTGCGGCCCAGGTTGATCGCCAGGTCCATGGCGAAGTTGGTGACGTCACGACTGTTCACCTCGCCAAAGCTCAACTGATTCTGCTCGGCTTCCTGCAGGCGGTCGTCCACCGGGTAGTTTTCGAACACGATGATGCTGTCGAACAGTGCCTGGCCGTTCTGCCCCGACCAGCGTTGCACGTCGGCCAGCGAGGCATGCTCCTGGTCACGAACCTCCAGGTTGTAGGTCTGCAGTGCTTGCAGCCACTGCGCCAGCGGCATGTGCGGCTGCGGGGTCTGAATGATCGGCAGGGTATTGATGAACAGCCCGAGCATTTCTTCGGCACCGGGCAGGCTGGCCGGGCGACCGGCCACGGTGGCGCCGAAGCACACGGTGGGCTGGCCGGTGTAGCGTTGCAACAGTAGCAGCCATACGGCCTGGATCAGTGTGTTGGGCGTGATACGCAGGCGCTGGGTCTGTTCGCGCAGGCGCTGGGTGCGTGCTTCGTCCCAGTGCAGGTACAGCGCTGCATGCCCTTGCAGGTCGCCGGCCGGACGCGGTGCAATGCTGCCGGCCAGCAGGGTCGGGCCTTCAAGGTCGTGCAGCTTGTGTTTCCAGAACTGCTCCAGGCTGGCCTGGGACTGATTCTGCAGCCATTGGATATGGTCGCGATATTGCCCGCGCTTTGCCGGTGGCGTGCGCCCGTGGTACAGCTCCAGCACTTCGCCGAGCAGGCGCGAGCTGGACCAGCCGTCCATCAGGATGTGGTGGCTGGTCCAGATCAGGTGGTGCTTGTGCTCGCCCAGGTCGATCAGCGTCAGGCGCGTCAACGGCGCCTGCAGCAGATCGAAGCCTTCGGCGCAGTCCGCTTCAAGGATACGTTGCAGGGCCTTTTCATCGAACGTCGTGGCTTGCCTGGCCAGGCGACGCACCGGCAGGGTGGCGTGCTTGTACACCACTTGCAGCGGCTCATTCAGCTCGTTGGCCGACCAGAACCCGGTGCGCAGGATTTCATGGCGGGCAATCGAGGTGTTCCAGGCCGCGATGAACCGTTCGGGGTCCAACCCGATAACCGGTACGCTCATCTGGTTGATGTAGAGGCTGGCCTCGTTGGACTCCAGCGTGTGAAACAGCATGCCTTGCTGCATGGGCGAGAGTGGGTAGAGGTCCTGCACGTCGCTGCACGGTACTGGCAAACGGTCCAGTTGCGGCTGGCTAAGACGCGCCAGCGCGAAGTCCGATGGCGTCAGCCCCCTGTGCTGCGGGTCGCGACAATGCGCAATGACAGCGGCCAGTTCCAGGCAGAAGGCATCGGCCAGTTGCTGAACCGTCGCCTCCTCGAACATTTCGCTGCTGAAGCTCCAGTTCATGCTCAGCTCGCCGCCATACACCTGGCCGTTGAGCGACAGCCAGTTGCCCAGCGTTGCGTGGGCACTCTGGTTGGCGCCGGTGCTTTCAGCGGCCGGTGCGAACAGCGCGCCCTCATTGCTGTCGAAGCTGGCGTCGAACTGGCCCAGGTAGTTGAAGGTGATGCGTGGGACGGGCAGTTCGCCCAGGGCCTGACGCGCGCTCCCATCGCCAAGAAAGCGCAGTGCGCCGTAGCCGATGCCCTTGTTGGGAATGGCGCGCAGCTGTTCCTTGATTGCCTTGATCGACTCGCCCATACCGCTGGCGGGGGTGAGCTTGACCGGGAACACGCTGGTGAACCAACCCACGGTACGGGTCAGGTCGATCGTGTCGAACAGGTCTTCGCGGCCATGGCCTTCCAGCTCGATCAGGCTGCTTGGCGAGCCGCTCCAACGGCCGATCACGCGTGCCAGTGCGGTCAGCAACAAATCGTTGATCTGTGTGCGATAGGCCGCCGGTGCCTCCAGCAGCAGTTGGCGGGTGAGCTGCGTGTCGAGGCGGCTTTGCACGCTGCGTGCGTGGCGGTTCAGCAAGCTGCCGTGTGGGCGCTCGCAGGGCAGTGTGGTGGGTACATCCTGCAGTTGCGCCTGCCAGTACTGCAGTTCCTTTTGCAGGGCCTCGCTGCGTGCATAGCCTTGCAACTGCTCGGCCCAGGCCTTGACCGAGCTGGTTTTGCCCGGCAGTTTCGTCGGCTGGTTTACCAGCCGTTGCTGGTAGGCCAGTTGCAGGTCTTCGAAGAGGATGCGCCACGACACGCCATCCACCGCCAGGTGGTGAATGACCAACAGCAGGCGCTGCTGGCCATCGGGCAGGGTCGCCAGCAGGGCGCGCAGCAGCGGGCCTTGCTGGATGTTCAGGCTGGCCTGGGCGCGATTGGCCCATTCGTTGAGCGCAGGCTCGTCAGCGACTTCGGCCTGCCACAGCAATTTGCAGGTCGGGTCCACTGGCAGGTAGCGAGCACCTGGATGTTCGCCGTCGAGGGAGAACACCAGGCGCAAGGCATCGTGGTGTTCCAGCAGCGCGTGCAAGGCATGGTCCAGTACGGCTGCATCCAGCGGCCTGGATGGTTCGAGCATCACCGATTGATTGAAGTGATGCGGTTCGGGGGTATCGCTGAGCAAGAACAGTTGCTGGATCGGCAGCAGGGGCGTGGTGCCGAGCACGGGGCCCTGATCGATCTGCTGCGTGTTGTCGGCGACCTGCGCGACGTTGGCCAGGCTCTCGATGGTCTGGTGCTGGAACAGGTCTTTGGCGCTGAAGCGGATCCCGCTCTGGCGGGCACGGCTGACCACCTGGATCGAGATGATCGAGTCGCCACCGAGCTCAAAGAAGTTGTCGTTCAGACCAATGCGCGGCAGCTTGAGCACGTCTTGCCACAAGGTGGCGATGCGTTTTTCCATTTCGGTCTGCGGTGCCACGTATTCACGCTGCAGCAGGCTCGCATCCGGCGCCGGCAAGGCGCGGCGGTCGAGCTTGCCGTTGGCCGTCAGTGGCCATTGCTCCAGGAACAACAAGTGCGTGGGCACCATGTAGTCCGGCAGT
>NZ_JAMYBY010000031.1:0-24407 GCF_024126555.1 Pseudomonas sp. VE 267-6A | reverse complement strand
AGCGTAGGGCCTGATGATGGACGGAGCGGTTTTGCTTACTTTTTCCAAGAAAAAAGTAAGCCGCTGTAAGAGCGGAAGGGGCCCTGATTGTCGATATGCATGCTGGATATGTTCACGGTCGTCGATTTTACCGATTGGTGTGTTTATCCGGCATGGATAGCGCTGCGAATGACGCCTTCCGCTCTTACAGCGGGTCACTTTTGCAAGGACGCAAAAGTAACCAAAAGGTCCCCGGCCAAACATACGGCCCTACGCTTCGCTCCGGGTTCCCTCCCTCCGGCGCCGTCCAGGGGGCACGCGACCCGAGTTGCTGCGCAACTCTAACAGTCGCTCGCTTCGGCTAACGCCGAAGGGGCTGCGCCCCGCCCCCTGCACGACACCTCCACTCGGCCTCCTGACAGGCCGGACAATCAAGATCAAGATCAAGGTCAAGGTCAAGGTCAAGGTCAAGGTCAAGATCAAGATCAAGGTCAAGGTCAAGGTCAAGGTCAAGGTCAAGGTCAAGATCAAGATCAAGATCAAGATCAAGATCAAGAACAACGGCGGTGCTGGGGATGGGTTGTTCAATCGCCAAAAACAAAACACCCCGCCGAAGCGGGGTGTCCTGTCAATGCATCAGCACTCAACCAAGCAACTGCAAACCTGCATGCTGCACCAGGTCCAGCAACGGCTGCGGATAAACACCCAGCACGAACGCCAGAATCGCAATCGCCAGCAACATCACGCCACCGGTACGCTGCTCCCAGTTCAACGGCGCATCGTGACGACGCAGGTTCGGCTCGATCAGGTACAGGGTGACCATCACGCGCAGGTAGTAGAACACCCCGATCGCACTACCGATCACCAACGCACCCACCAGCCACCACAGCTGCGACTCGACGCCGGTAGCAATGATGTAGAACTTGCCGATGAAGCCCGCGGTCAGCGGAATACCCGCCAGCGACAGCATCATCACGGTCAGTACCGCCGTCAGGTACGGACGACGCCAGAACAGGCCGCGGTACTCGTACAGGGCATCGGCATCACGGCCCTTGTAAGGCGAGGACATCAGGGTGATGACGCCAAACGCGCCCAGGCTGGTGATCACGTAGGTCACCAGGTACACGCCAATGGCTTCCACCGCCATGCCCTTGCTCGCCACCAGCGCAATCAGCAGGTAACCGAAGTGGGCGATCGAGGAGTAACCCAGCAGACGCTTGAGGTTGCTCTGGGTCAGCGCCAGCAGGTTGCCGACCAGAATCGAGGCCACTGCAATCACCGACAGCACGGTGGTCAGCACGCCGCTGCTGGCAGCAGGGGAGAGCATGAACAGGCGTACCACAACGGCGAATACAGCCACCTTGCTCGCGGTGGCCAGGAACGCGGCAACCGGCGCCGGAGCACCTTCGTATACGTCCGGGGTCCACAGGTGGAACGGTACCAGCGACAGCTTGAACGCCAGGCCGACCAGCATCATGCCCAGGCCCAGCTGGGCAATCAGGCTTGGCAGGCTGGTGGTGGCCAGGGCCTTGCCGATGCCGTCGAAGCTCAGGCTGCCGGCGTCGGCATACAGCAGCGCCATGCCGAACAGCAGGAACGCGGAACCGGCTGCCGACAACACCATGTACTTGATGCCGGCTTCCAGCGAACGCTTGTTGAAGAACGCATACGCCACCAGGCCATACACCGGTACCGAGAGCAGCTCCAGGCCGATGAACAGGCCGGCCAGGTGTTGCGCGCAGACCAGCACCAGGCCGCCCAGGGCCGCCATCAGGATCAGCAGGTAGAGCTCTTCGCGGTTGCCCGGGTAGCCCTTGCCGCCGTCACCCAGGTAGGCATGCGCCAGGGTCACGCAGGCCAGGGTGGCGACCAGTATCAACGCCATGTACAGGCACGCGAAGCTGTCGACGGTCAGCAATGGGGTGACCGCCAGCGGGGCCACCTTGAGGGTCGGGATGATCGACAGCAGGGCCAGGTTCAGCCCCACGGTCGACAGCAGGAAGGTTTGCGAGTGATTGCGGCGCCAGGCGATGGCCAGCATCACCACGACGATGGTGATACTGGTGATCAGCAGTGGCGCAAGCGCAATAAAGTGTTGAATCGTCAGGTCCATAGCGCTCTTACCGGGCCGAAGCGAGTTGAGTGAAAGCGGAGCCGAGCCACTGCTGCACACCACTCATGGTGGCGGCGGAGGTATCCAGGAACGGCTGCGGGTAAACGCCCAGCACAATCAGCAGTACCGCCAGGCCCAGCACCATGATCAGTTCGCGGTTGTCCATGCCGGCCAGTACTTCGTCGGACTTGGCCGGGCCGAAGTAGGCGCGGTGGATCATGATCAGCGAGTACACCGAGCCGAACACCAGGCCGGAGGTGGCAATCGCGGTGACCCACGGGGCACTGACGAAGCTGCCGATCAGGATCAGGAACTCGCCGACGAAGTTGCCGGTACCCGGCAAGCCCAGCGAGGCCGCGGCGAAGAACAGGCTGATGGCCGGCAGGTAGGCGATGCGCGACCACAGGCCACCCATCTGACGCATGTCACGGGTGTGCAGACGCTCGTACAGCTGGCCGCTGAGGATGAACAGTGCCGCTGCCGACAGGCCGTGGGCCAGCATCTGGATCACCGCGCCCTGCAGGGCCTGCTGGCTGCCGGAGTAGATGCCGATCAGCACGAAGCCCATGTGCGAGACGCTGGAGAACGCGATCAGGCGCTTGATGTCGGTTTGCGCGAAGGCCAGGAATGCACCGTAGAAGATCCCGATCAGACCCAGGGTCATGGCGATCGGCGCGAACTCGGCCGAGGCATTCGGGAACAGCGGCAGGGCAAAACGCAGCAGGCCGTAGGCCGCGGTCTTCAGCAGGATACCGGCCAGGTCGACGGAACCGGCAGTCGGCGCCTGGGCGTGGGCGTCAGGCAGCCAGGAGTGGAACGGTACCACCGGCAGCTTGACCGCGAAGGCGATGAAGAAGCCCAGCATCAGCAGGTATTCGGTACCCGCCGGCAGGTCGGCCTTGAGCAACTGGGTGTAGTCGAAGGTGATCACACCGGTGTTGCCGTAGTTGACCAGTACCAGGCCCAGGATCGCCACCAGCATGATCAGGCCGCTGGCCTGGGTGAAGATGAAGAACTTGGTGGCTGCGTAGATCCGGGTCTTCTTGCCGTCCGAGGAGCTGTGACCCCAGAGCGCGATGAGGAAATACATCGGCACCAGCATCATTTCCCAGAAGAAGAAGAACAGGAACAGGTCCAGGGCCAGGAACACACCGACCACGCCGCCCAGGATCCACATCAGGTTGAGGTGGAAGAAGCCGACGTGGCGCTGGATCTCTTTCCAGGAACACAGTACCGAGAGCACACCGAGCAGGCCGGTGAGCAGGATCATCAGCAGCGACAGGCCGTCCAGGGCCAGGTGCAGGCTGATGCCGAAGCGCTCGATCCACAGCACTTTGAACTCGTAGGCCCACTGTGGCGCGGCACCCGGCGCAGGCGCCAGGGTGTAGTCGCCGTTGGCCCACAGCCAGAGGCCGATACCAAGCAGCAGGGACATGGTCAGCAGCGCGATGTAGCGCGGCAGGGTGGCGCCGAAGCGCTCACCCAGCCAGCACAGCAGGCCGCCGATAAAGGGGATCAGGATCAGCCAAGGCAAAATCATGACGGGCTCAATTCCTTTCGCAAAGTCGCAAGGTTCATATCAGACCGCAGCCACAACAACGGCACCGAGCACAAGCACGGCACCAATGGCGATCGAGGCGGTGTACCAGCGCAGCTGACCGGTTTCGGTTTTGCTCATGGCGGCATGACCGCCCTTGGCCAAACGCGGAATCAGGCCGATGCTGCGGTCAACCGGATCCTTGCGCAGGATGTGGCTGATCAGCAGGTAAGGTTTGACGAACAGCTTGTCGTAGATCCAGTCGAAGCCCCAGGCGGCGAACCACCAGGCCGACAGCACACGACCGATACCGCTGTTGGCGATCGCGGTAACCAGGCGACGCTTGCCCAGGAACAGCATGGCGGCCAGCAGGATACCGGCGATGGCGATGGCACCCGAGGCGATTTCCAGGCTGTGCTTGGCTTCGCCACCGGCATGCCCGACGCTCTGCGGCAGCACGCCGGCCAGCGGTGGGTGGATCCAGGCGCCGACGAAGGTCGACAGCACGATCAGCACGCCCAGCGGCAGCCAGTGCGAGATGCCGTGGCCAGCGTGGGCTTCGGTCTTGGCTTCGCCGTGGAAGGCGATGAAGATCAGGCGGAAGGTGTACAGCGAGGTCATGAACGCACCCACCAGGCCGGCGTACAGCAAGCCGCTGTTGCCGCTGGCGAAGGCTTCCCAGAGGATCTCGTCCTTGGAGTAGAAGCCGGCGGTCAGCAGCGGCAGGGCAGCCAGGGCGGCACCACCGACGATGAAGCTGGCGTAGGCCAGTGGCAGTTTCTTCCACAGGCCGCCCATCTTGAAGATGTTCTGCTCGTGGTGGCAGGCAACGATCACCGCACCGGAGGCAAGGAACAGCAGGGCCTTGAAGAAGGCGTGGGTCATCAGGTGGAAGATCGCGCCGTCGAAGGCGCCCACGCCCAGGGCCAGGAACATGTAGCCGATCTGGCTCATGGTCGAGTAGGCCAGGATACGCTTGATGTCGGTCTGTACCAGCGCGGCAAAGCCGGCCAGCACCAGGGTCACGCCGCCGACCACACCCACCAGGTGCAGCACGTCGGGCGCCAGGGCGAACAGGCCGTGGGTACGCGCGATCAGGTAGACACCGGCGGTCACCATGGTGGCGGCGTGGATCAGTGCCGATACCGGGGTAGGGCCGGCCATCGCGTCTGCAAGCCAGGTCTGCAGCGGCAGCTGGGCCGATTTGCCCACGGCGCCGCCCAGCAGCATCAGGGTTGCCAGCACGATCCAGAAATCACCGGCCTGGAACTTCTGCGGCGCCAGCACCAGCAGTTGCTGGATGTTCAGGGTGCCCAGTTGCTGGAACAGGATGAACAGGCCGATGGCCATGAACACGTCGCCGATACGGGTGACGATGAAGGCCTTGAGCGCTGCGTTGCCGTTGTTGCGGTTGCTGTAGTAGAAACCGATCAACAGGTACGAGCACAGGCCCACGCCTTCCCAACCGAAGTAGATGAACAGCAGGTCGTCGCCCAGGATCAGGAACAGCATGCTGGCAATGAACAGGTTGGTGTAGGCGAAGAAGCGCGAGTAGCCGGCTTCACCACGCATGTACCACGAGGCGAACAGGTGGATCAGGAAGCCCACGCCGACCACCACGCCGAGCATGGTCACCGACAGGCCGTCCAGGTACAGGGTGAAGTTGGGCTTGAAGTCGCCCACCTGCATCCACTGCCACAGCAGCTGGCTGTACGCGCCGCCTTCAGGCGGGGCGACGTTGAACTGCCAGATCACGTAGGCGGCCACGATGGCCGAGAGGCCGATCGAACCGACACCGATCAGCGCCGACAGGTTCTCCGAGAACCGCCCGCGCGAGAACGACAGCAGCACGAAGCCGATCAGGGGGAAGACGAAGGTCAGAAAGAGTAGGTTCATCCGCGCATCTCACTGGCAGCATCGATATCGAGAGTGTGGAAGCGGCGATACAGCTGCAGCAGGATCGCCAGGCCGATACTGGCCTCGGCGGCGGCCAGGCTGATCACCAGGATGAACATGATCTGCCCGTCCGGTTGCGCCCAGCGGCTGCCCGCCACGATGAATGCCAGTGCCGAGGCGTTCATCATGATTTCCAGGCTCATCAGTACGAACAGAATGTTGCGGCGCACCATCAGCCCGACCAGGCCGAGGCAGAACAGGATGCCGGCGACGGCCAGGCCGTGTTCGAGAGGAATTGCTGACATGATTTACTCCTTCGCCTCGTTGCGGCCGAGGTGGAACGCCGTCACTGCTGCAGCCAGCAGCAGCATCGAGGCCAGTTCCACCACCAGCAGGTAAGGGCCGAACAGGCTGATGCCCACGGCCTTGGCGTCAACGGTGGTATGACCGATGGCGGCGCCGCTCGGCTGCACGAACAGCACGTACAGCAGTTCGGCCAGCAGCAGGACGGCGAGGAACACCGGCCCGCCCCAGATGCCGGGCTTGAGCCAGCCGCGCTCCTGGGCGACCGAGGCCGGCCCCAGGTTGAGCATCATCACCACGAACACGAACAGCACCATGATGGCGCCAGCGTAGGCGATCACTTCGAGCACGCCGGCAAACGGCGCGCCGAGGGCGAAGAAGGTCATCGCCACGGAGATCAGCGAAATGATCAGGTAGAGCAGGGCATGCACCGGGTTGGTGTTGGTGATCACCCGCAGGGTGGACACCACGGCGACACCGGATGCGAAATAGAAAGCGAATTCCATCTTTCTTCCTTAAGGGAGCAAGCTCTTCACGTTGATCGGCTCGGCTTCGTTCTGCGCGGCGCCCTTCGGCTTGCCGGCAACGGCCATACCTGCAACACGGTAGAAGTTGTAATCAGGGTTCTTGCCGGGGCCGGAGATCAGCAGATCTTCTTTCTCGTACACCAGGTCCTGACGTTTGAACTCGGCCATTTCGAAATCCGGGGTGAGCTGGATCGCGGTGGTCGGGCAGGCTTCCTCGCAGAGGCCGCAGAAAATGCAGCGCGAGAAGTTGATGCGGAAGAACTCGGGGTACCAGCGACCGTCTTCGGTCTCGGCCTTCTGCAGCGAGATGCAACCCACCGGGCAGGCCACGGCGCACAGGTTGCAGGCCACGCAGCGCTCCTCGCCGTCGGGGTCGCGGGTCAGCACGATGCGGCCGCGGTAGCGCGGCGGCAGGTAGACCGGCTCTTCGGGGTATTGCAGGGTGTCGCGTTTGCGGAACCCGTGGGAGAACACCATCACCAGGCTGCGCAGCTGGGTGCCAGTGCCCTTAACGATGTCGCCAATATACTTGAACATGGGTCAAATCCTCACTGGGCCGCAACAGCTGGCGTGTTGAGCAACACGAGCGCAGCGGTCACCAGCAAATTGATCAGGGTCAGCGGCAGGCAGAACTTCCAGCTGAAGTCCATCACCTGGTCATAGCGCGGGCGCGGGATCGAGGCGCGCAGCAGGATGAACAGCATGATGAAGAACGCGGTCTTCAGGGCGAACCACACGAACGACAGTTGCGGCAGGATGCCGAACGGCCCGTGCCAGCCACCGAAGAACAGGGTTACCAGCAGCGCCGAGATCAGGATGATGCCGATGTACTCGCCCACGAAGAACATGCCCCATTTCATGCCGGCATATTCGATGTGGTAGCCGTCGGCCAGTTCCTGTTCCGCTTCCGGCTGGTCGAAGGGGTGACGGTGAGTCACGGCCACGCCAGCGATGAAGAAGGTACAGAAGCCGAAGAACTGCGGAATGATGAACCACAGGTTCTGCGCCTGGTATTCGACGATGTCGCGCATGTTGAACGAGCCAACCTGGGCCACGATGCCCATCAGCGCCAGGCCCATGAACACTTCGTACGACACGGTCTGGGCCGAGGCCCGCAGGCTGCCGAGCAGGGCGTACTTGTTGTTCGACGACCAGCCGGCGAACAGGACGGCGTACACCGACAGGCCGGCCATGGCGAAGAAGAACAGCAGGCCGATGTTCAGGTCCGCGACACCCCAGGTCGGGGTGATCGGGATGATCGCGAAGGCGATCAGCAAGGCGCTCATGGCCACCACCGGCGCCAGGGTGAAGATCACCTTGTCGACGAAGGGCGGGTTCCAGTCTTCCTTGAAGAACATCTTCAGCATGTCGGCGGCAATCTGGAACATGCCGAACGGGCCGACGCGGTTAGGACCGTAACGGTCCTGCCACCAGCCCAGCAGGCGACGCTCGACGAAGCTGAGCAGCGCACCGCAGACCACCACCGCCAGCAACACCACGATGGCCTTGATGACAGTGAGGATCACATCGATCACTTCAGGGGTGAACCAGGTCATTGTGCTGCCTCCTGCAAGCCTTCGACGGATGCACCGAAGATGGCAGGCGGGATGCCGGCCAGGCCTTTGGGCAATGCAACCAGGCCTGCGCCCAGTTCCTCATTGATGCGCAGCGGCAGACGCAGGGTCTGGCCGGCCACGTTCAGGCTCAGCAGTGCGCCGTCGTTGACGCCCAGGCGGTCGGCTTCGGACTTGGCCAGTGCCACGTAGGCCTGCGGGATGCGCTCCTGCACCGGGGCGGCGCGCGAAGAGTTCTCTTCACTGCCGAACAGGTGGTAGAACGGCACGGCCTGCCAGGTGCCACGGGCCGGCGAGAACGCCGCCGGAACGCTGGCGAACCAGTTCAGCCTGTCGCCCTGGGTCTCGATCAGGCGGGTGCCCGGGTCGCCTGCACGCAGGTGACCACCGACCTCGTCCTGGAACTTGTTCCAGGCCTGCGGCGAGTTCCAGCCCGGCGACCAGGCGAACGGCACCTGCTGGCGCGGTTCGGCGGAGCCCGAGTAGCCTTCCATGGAGAAGGCGAACGCGGTGTCCGGGTCTTGCGGGGTACGTGGTTCGTGCACGCTGATGTTGGCGCGCATGGCGGTACGGCCCGAGTAGCGCAGCGGCTCGCGGGCCAGTTTCATGCCCTTGATGCGGAACGCGGCCGATGGCGCGGCGTTGACGATGCCGGCCAGTTGCGGCACCACGCCAGCCACGGCGTGGGTCACGTGGTCCAGCTGGGTCCAGTCGACCGGCTTGTTGAGCAGGGTGGCACGCAGTGCGTGCATCCAGCGCCAGCCTTCGTGCACCAGGATGCTGCTGTCCAGGTACTGCGGGTCGAACACCTGGAAGAAGCGCTGGGCGCGGCCTTCCTGGCTGACCAGGGTACCGTCGCCCTCGGCGAAGGTGGCGGCCGGCAGCACCAGGTGCGCGCGGTCGGTGGTCGGGGTTTTCTGGTGGTCGGCAACGATCACCACCTTGGCCGCGGCCAGGGCAGCGTCGACCTTGGCAGCCGGTACGCGGCTGTACAGGTCGTTTTCCAGTACCACGATGGCATCGGCCTTGCCGGCGATCACGGCGTCCAGCGCCGCATCGATCGACTCGCCACCGAGCATGGCCAGGCCCAGGCTGTTGGCCTCGGGCACCACCAGGCTCAGCGAGCCGTTCTTCTCGCGCAGCTTGAGTGCCTTGGCGATGTTGGCAGCGGCTTCGATCAGAGCCCTGGAGGCCAGCGAAGTACCGGCAACCACCAGTGGGCGGTTGGCCGCGACTAGGGCGTCGGCGATGCGCTTGGCCAGGTCCAGGGCTTCGGCGTCCAGGCCTTCGACGGCTGGGGCGCTCGGGTCGATGGCGTGGGCCACGGCGAAACCGATGCGGGCCAGGTCGTCCGGCGCGGCGTGCACGCACTCCTGCGCCACGTCGTCGAGCTTGGTCTCGCTCAGGCTGGCAATGAACAGCGGGTACATGGCGTGCTGGCCGATGTTCTTCACCGCGGCATCGAGCCATGGCTGAACGCGCATGGCATCGGCCATCGCCTCGGCCTTGCCCTTGACCGACTGGCGCAGGGCCAGGGCCACGCGGGCAGCGGTCTGGGTCAGGTCTTCGCCAAGCACGAACACCGCGTCATGGTCTTCCATGTCGCGCAGGGTCGGCACCGGCAGCGGGCTGTCGTTGAGCACCTGCAAAGCCAGGCGCACGCGCTCCAGCTCACCGGCTTCCATGCCTGCATAGAAGTGTTCGGCACCCACCAGCTCGCGCAGGCCGTAGTTGCTCTCCAGGCTTGCACGGGGCGAACCGATACCCACGATGTTGCGCCCGCGCAGCATGTCGGCTGCCTTGTCCAGCGCGGCGTCCAGGCCCAGTTTCTGGCCGTCCTGGAGCAGTGGCTGGCGTGGGCGGTCGGTACGGTTGACGTAGCCGTAGCCGAAGCGGCCACGGTCGCACAGGAAGTACTGGTTCACCGAGCCGTTGAAACGGTTCTCGATGCGGCGCAGTTCACCGTAGCGCTCGCCCGGGCTGATGTTGCAGCCGCTGGAGCAGCCATGGCAGATGCTCGGGGCGAACTGCATGTCCCACTTGCGGTTGTAGCGCTCGGAGTGGGTCTTGTCGGTGAACACACCGGTCGGGCAGACCTCGGTCAGGTTGCCGGAGAACTCGCTCTCCAGGGCACCGTCCTCGACGCGGCCGAAATACACGTTGTCGTGCGCACCGAACACGCCCAGGTCGGTACCGCCGGCGTAGTCCTTGTAGTAGCGCACGCAGCGGTAGCAGGCGATGCAGCGGTTCATCTCGTGGGAGATGAACGGGCCGAGCTCCTGGTTCTGGTGGGTACGCTTGGTGAAACGGTAGCGGCGCTCGTTGTGGCCGGTCATCACCGTCATGTCTTGCAGGTGGCAGTGACCGCCTTCCTCGCACACCGGGCAGTCGTGCGGGTGGTTGGTCATCAGCCATTCGACGACGCTGGCGCGGAACACGCGGGCTTCTTCGTCTTCGATGGAAATCCAGCTGCCATCGGTGGCAGGGGTCATGCAGGACATGACGATGCGACCACGGGTGTCGTTCTCGTCGGTGTACTGCTTGACCGCACACTGGCGGCAGGCACCGACGCTACCGAGCGCCGGGTGCCAGCAGAAATAGGGGATGTCGAGGCCTAGCGACAGACACGCCTGTAACAGGTTGTCTGCACCGTTGACTTCGAGCTCTTTGCCGTCTACGTGGATAGTGGCCATGGTTCAAAGTTCTTCGTTGGCCCGCGTCTGCGGGCGTGGCTAATGGAAAGCTGTATGCCTGCGGTTCGCCGTCATCCGGGCGAGCATCGCGGGCAACGGGCGGCACGGACCGCCCGTCTTCTTGTTCGTTATGCGCCAACCACAACGGGTTTGGCCAAGTCCGGGCGCGGTGCAGCAGTGGCTGCGATGCCGGCTTCGAACTCGGGGCGGAAGTATTTGATGGCACTGCCCAGCGGCTCGACCGCACCGGGTGCGTGAGCGCAGAAGGTCTTGCCTGGGCCGAGGAAACCGACCAGCCCCAGCAGCGTCTCGATGTCGCCTGGCTGACCCTGGCCTTTCTCGATGGCGCGCAGCAGCTTGACGCTCCACGGCAGGCCGTCGCGGCACGGGGTGCAGAAGCCGCACGATTCGCGGGCAAAGAACTCTTCCATGTTGCGCAGCAGCGAGACCATGTTGACGCTGTCGTCAACGGCCATGGCCAGGCCCGTACCCATCCGGGTACCGACCTTGGCGATGCCGCCGGCGTACATCTGGGCGTCGAGGTGCTCGGGCAGCAAAAAGCCGGTACCGGCGCCGCCTGGCTGCCAGCACTTGAGCTTGAAGCCGTCGCGCATGCCGCCGGCGTAGTCTTCGAACAGCTCGCGGGCGGTGACGCCGAAGGGCAGTTCCCACAGGCCAGGGTTCTTCACCTTGCCGGAGAAGCCCATCAGCTTGGTGCCGTGGTCTTCGCTGCCTTCGCGGGCCAGAGACTTGTACCAGTCGATGCCGTTGCCGACGATGGCCGGCACGTTGCACAGGGTCTCGACGTTGTTCACGCAGGTCGGCTTGCCCCACACGCCCACGGCGGCAGGGAAGGGCGGCTTGGAGCGCGGGTTGGCGCGGCGGCCTTCGAGGGAGTTGATCAGTGCGGTTTCTTCACCGCAGATGTAACGCCCGGCGCCGGTGTGCACGAACAGCTCGAAATCGAAACCGCTGCCCAGGATGTTCTTGCCCAGCAGGCCGGCAGCCTTGGCTTCCTCGACCGCACGGGTGAGGTTGCGCGCGGCGGTGGTGTATTCGCCACGCAGGAAGATGTAGCCGCGGTAGGCCTTGAGCGCGCGGGCACTGATCAGCATGCCTTCGATCAGCAGATGGGGCTGTTGCTCCATCAGCATGCGGTCCTTCCAGGTGTTGGGCTCCATTTCGTCCGCGTTGCACAGCAGGTAGCGGATGTTCATGGATTCGTCTTTGGGCATCAGGCCCCATTTGACGCCCGTCGGGAAGCCCGCACCGCCACGGCCCTTGAGGCCGGAGTCCTTGACGGTCTGCACGATGTCGTCCTGCGACATCTGCGCCAGTGCCTTGCGGGCAGCGGTGTAGCCGTCCTTGGCCTGGTACTCGTCGAGCCACAGTGGCTCGCCGTCGTCGCGCAGGCGCCAGGTCAGCGGATGGGTTTCGGCGGCGCGCGCGATGCGGTTGGCCGGGCCGAAGGAAGTGATGGTCATACGTAACCCTCCAGCAGTTTGGAAACGCCGGCAGGTTGCACGTCGCCAAAGGTGTCGTCGTCGATCATCAGGGCCGGGGCCTTGTCGCAGTTGCCCAGGCAGCACACCGGCAGCAGGGTGAAACGCCCGTCTGCAGTGGTCTGGCCCAGGCCGATGCCCAGCTCGCTCTGGATCTGGCTGACCACCGACTCGTGGCCGCCGATGTAGCAGACCATGCTGTCGCACACACGGATGATGTGGCGGCCGACCGGCTGGCGGAAGATCTGGCTGTAGAAGGTGGCCACGCCTTCGACGTCGCTGGCAGGGATGCCCAGCACTTCGCCGATGGCGTACACGGCGCCGTCCGGCACCCAGCCGCGTTCCTTCTGAACGATCTTCAGGGCTTCGATGGACGCCGCGCGCGGGTCCTCGTAGTGGTGCATCTCGTGCTCGATGGCCGAGCGCTCGGTTTCGCTCAGGGCGAAACGGTCGGTTTGGATAAGCGTGTTATTCATGCTTAGCGGTCCACGTCAGCCATAACGAAGTCGATACTGCCCAGGTACGCAATCAGGTCCGCGACCATGCTGCCGCGGATCACCGAAGGGATCTGCTGCAGGTGCGGGTAGCTCGGAGTGCGGATCCGGGTGCGGTAGCTCATGGTGCCGCCGTCGCTCGTCAGGTAGTAACTGTTGATGCCCTTGGTCGCTTCGATCATCTGGAAGGACTCGTTGGCCGGCATGACCGGGCCCCACGAAACCTGCAGGAAGTGCGTGATCAGGGTCTCGATGTGCTGCAGGGTGCGCTCTTTTGGCGGCGGCGTGGTCAGCGGGTGATCCGCCTTGTACGGGCCTTCCGGCATGTTGCGCATGCACTGGTCGATGATCTTGATGCTCTGGCGCATTTCTTCCACGCGCACCATGCAGCGGTCATAGGCATCGCCATTGCTGGCCAGCGGCACTTCGAACTCGAAGTTCTCGTAGCCCGAGTACGGGCGCGCCTTGCGCAGGTCGAAGTCGCAACCGGTCGAACGCAGGCCGGCACCGGTGACGCCCCATTCCAGGGCTTCCTTGGTGTTGTAGGCAGCCACGCCGATGGTACGGCCCTTGAGGATGCTGTTCTGCAGGGCGGCCTTGGTGTACTCGTCGAGGCGCTTGGGCAGCCAGTCGACGAAGTCCTTGACCAGTTTTTCCCAGCCGCGCGGCAGGTCGTGGGCCACGCCACCGATACGGTACCAGGCCGGGTGCAGACGGAAACCGGTGATGGCTTCGATCACGGTGTAGGCGCGCTGACGGTCGGTGAAGGTGAAGAACACCGGGGTCATGGCGCCGACGTCCTGGATGTAGGTACCCAGGAACAGCAGGTGGCTGGTGATGCGGAAGAACTCGGCCATCATGATGCGGATGGTGTCGACCTTCTGCGGCACCTTGATGCCGGCCAGCTTCTCGACCGCGAGCACGTAGGGCAGGTTGTTCATCACCCCGCCCAGGTAGTCGATGCGGTCGGTGTAGGGGATGAAGCTGTGCCAGGACTGGCGCTCGGCCATCTTCTCGGCACCACGGTGGTGGTAGCCGATGTCCGGGACGCAGTCGACGATCTCTTCACCGTCCAGCTGCAGCACGATACGGAACGCACCGTGAGCCGAAGGGTGGTTGGGGCCAAGGTTGAGGAACATGTAGTCCTCGTTGGCACCGGAACGTTTCATGCCCCAGGCTTCGGGGTTGAAGCGTGCGGCTTCTTCCTCGAGCTGCTGCTTGGCCAGGTTCAGGCTGTAGGGGTCGAACTCGGTGGCGCGCGCCGGGAAGTCCTTGCGCAGCGGATGGCCTTCCCAGGTGGGCGGCATCATGATGCGGGTCAGGTGCGGGTGGCCGGCAAAGTCGATGCCGAACATGTCCCAGACTTCGCGCTCGTACCAGTTGGCGTTGGGCCAGATACCGGTGACGGTGGGCAGGTTCAGGTCACCTTCGTTCAGTGCCACCTTGATCATCACGTCGCTGTTACGCTCGACGGACAGCAGGTGGTAGAACACGGTGAAGTCGGCGCCCGGCAGGCCGCGACGCTGGGTGCGCAGGCGCTCGTCCACGCCGTGCAGGTCGTACAGCATGCTGTACGGCTTGGCCACGTTGCGCAGGAAGGTCAGCACTTCGATCAGCTTGGCGCGGGCAACCCAAAGCACCGGCATGCCGGTGCGGGTGTCCTGGGCGGTGAACGCCTCGGGGCCAAAACGATTGTTCAATTCGACGACCACATCCTGGTCGTCAGCCTTGTAAGGCGGGATGTAAATAGCGGTGTCCGCTGTCATGGTCTCGATCGCTTTCGGTCAACGTAGAGAATGAAGCCAGGCCGCCTGCTCGAATGAACAGGCGGCAGGTCGCTGGATCAGACTTCGTCGGGGCTGCGCAGGTGGGTAACCTGGATACGCTGTTCACGACGCTGCTCTTTCTGCGACGGCATCTCGGCGCGGTAAACGCCTTGATCGCCGACGACCCACGAAAGAGGGCGCCGCTCCTTGCCGATCGATTCCTGCAGCAGCATCAGGCCTTGCAGGAACGCTTCGGGGCGAGGCGGGCAGCCAGGCACGTAGACATCCACGGGGAGGAACTTGTCGACCCCCTGAACGACCGAGTAGATGTCGTACATGCCACCGGAGTTGGCGCACGAACCCATGGAGATGACCCACTTGGGTTCGAGCATCTGCTCGTACAGGCGCTGGATGATCGGCGCCATCTTGATGAAGCAGGTGCCGGCGATGACCATGAAGTCGGCCTGACGCGGCGATGCCCGGATGACCTCGGCGCCGAAGCGGGCGATGTCGTGGGGCGCCGTGAAGGCCGTGGTCATTTCCACGTAGCAGCAGGAGAGGCCGAAGTTGTACGGCCACAGGGAATTCTTGCGCCCCCAGTTGACGGCTCCACTGAGTACATCTTCGAGCTTGCCCATGAAGATGTTCTTGTGGACCTGGTCCTCTAGCAGCGAATCGGAGACGGTTTCCCGTTCACCGATTGGATACTGCTCGTTGGGCGCATCGGGGTCGATCCTGGTGAGATTGTATTGCATTGCCAAAGCCTCATTGTTTCAGCTTCGCTTGCCGCTTGCGACGACCTTCGGGAGCCCAATCGAGGGCCCCGACGCGCCATAGGTAGACAAGACCTGCCAACAGAATTGCTATGAAAACGAGTGCTTCGACGAATCCGGTCCAGCCGCTTTCGCGGACGGACACAGACCATGCAAAGAGAAAGAGGGCTTCGATATCGAAGATCACGAACAGCATCGCGACCAGATAGAATTTGGCGGAAAGACGCAGGCGGGCACCGCCTGTTGGCAGCATGCCGGACTCGAACGGTTCGTTCTTGCTGCGGCCCCAGGCCTTGCTGCCCAGCAGGGCGGACAGGCCGAGCATGAAGGCACACAGGCCGACGACACCCAAAAGGAAGATGGCAAAGCCCCAGTTGTGGGCGATGAGTCCTGTCGAATCGGGCATGCTGAAAATCCTTAACAGAGCGCTTGGTCTCTGAGCTTGAAAAGAAGTAGAGCAGTGACGATATGTCGCAGCGAAATCTATCGCGCTGATTTTATGGGTAAACCCGTAGCAAGTAAAATTTCTGCAGCAAATTTATTCGTAGCATTAAGAACAAAAATCTTTCGTAACTCGCTGCAGGCCACGTATTCCGTGGATTGCGCGTGCTTTTGTTAATTATGTTTCTTGTATGGCGTAACGAAATGCAAGTTTCGAAATGATAATTAATATCATTTGAAGAGCTCCTGTTATTCCTACCTCCTGCGTCAACTAAAAGTTGTTGTTCAAGGGTGTGGCCGGCAAGTTTGTGCGGCCCTGTTTCGGGCAGTGTCTGCGTGCTGGCGCTGGGCTCTGGCTCAGGGTTGTGCGCGGGGGTGGCGCGTCGGTATCTGCGTTGCCACGGCCGTCCGCTGACGCCGGTGTGCACTAGCATAGCCAATCGGGGGTAATAAGGAAGCCTTGTGCCGGGCGGCTGGCCTTTTCGCCGGCAAGGCTGGCGCCTGCGCGGGGTATGAATGGCACAAGACCCGGAGCCCCATCACAGGCCCCGGGTCTTGCGTGTTACCCGAATGTCACCAATCGATCAGCCGATCAGTGGAACTGCTCTTCTTCGGTCGAGCCGGTCAGGGCGGTAACCGAAGACTTGCCACCCTGGATCACGGTGGTCATGTCGTCGAAGTAGCCAGTGCCCACTTCCTGCTGGTGCGCCACGAAGGTGTAGCCTTTGGACGCGTCGGCGAATTCCTGCTCCTGCAGCTTCACGTAGGCAGTCATGTCGTTGCGGGCGTAGTCGTGCGCCAGGTTGAACATGCCGTGCCACATGTTGTGGATGCCAGCCAGGGTGATGAACTGGTGCTTGTAGCCCATGGCCGACAGCTCGCGCTGGAACTTGGCGATGGTCGCGTCGTCCAGGTTCTTCTTCCAGTTGAAGGAAGGCGAGCAGTTGTAGGACAGGATCTGGTCCGGGTATTCCTTCTTGATGGCTTCGGCAAAGCGGCGTGCTTCGTCCAGGTCCGGCTTGGCGGTTTCGCACCAGATCAGGTCGGCATACGGTGCGTAGGCCAGGCCGCGGGCAATCGCCTGGTCCAGACCGGCACGTACCTTGTAGAAACCTTCCTGGGTGCGCTCACCAACCACGAATGGCTGGTCGTACGGGTCGCAGTCGCTGGTCAGCAGGTCGGCGGCGTTGGCGTCGGTACGGGCCAGGATGATGGTCGGTACACCGGCAACGTCGGCTGCCAGGCGGGCAGCGCTGAGCTTCTGTACGGCTTCCTGGGTCGGAACCAGTACCTTGCCGCCCATGTGGCCGCATTTTTTAACCGAGGCCAGTTGGTCTTCGAAGTGAACGCCGGCGGCGCCTGCCTCGATCATGTTCTTCATCAGCTCGTAGGCGTTGAGTACGCCGCCGAAACCGGCTTCAGCGTCAGCCACGATCGGTGCGAAGTAGTCGATGTAGCCGTCGTCGCCCGGGTTCTTGCCGGCTTTCCACTGGATCTGGTCGGCGCGACGGAACGAGTTGTTGATGCGCTTGACCACGGTTGGCACGGAGTCCACCGGGTACAGCGACTGGTCGGGGTACATGGACTCGGCCGAGTTGTTGTCGGCAGCCACTTGCCAGCCGGACAGGTAGATAGCCTGGATACCGGCCTTGACCTGTTGAACAGCCTGGCCGCCGGTCAGGGCGCCCATGCAGTTGACGAAATCTTTTTCAGGGCGGAACGAAGGGTGGGCGCCTTTGGTTACCAGGTTCCACAGCTTCTCGGCACCCATGCGGGCCAGGGTGTGCTCAGGTTGAACCGAGCCACGCAGACGAACGACATCAGCGGCAGAGTAGGTACGGGTCACGCCTTTCCAGCGTGGGTTCTCGGCCCAATCTTTTTCGAGGGCTGCAATTTGCTGTTCGCGTGTCAGTGCCATGAAAGTAAACCTCGTCGCATAGGTCGGTAAAAAATGTTCGCTCTGTCGGCTGCGCTGTGCGTACAGGGGCAGCTCCGATTGCTCGCTGGTCAGAAGCACTGGCAGCCAGTGGTGTGGGCGAAATGGCGACGTTGAACGATGGGGCTCGAAGGGGGAAGTGAGCAGGTCCTTGGCGTGGCTGTCGGGCAGGTTGGCTCGTGGTTGCCGTGCTGCGTCGATCAGGGTGTGCCGTCTACCGTTTGATGCGCTTCCGTCCCTCGGGACAACTTCGTTCCAGTCGCAATCTCGTCAAACCGCCTTGTGGGCTGTACAGACACGAATCGGCTCAGGTCGGGTAGGTCAGAGCGCAACTCGAAGGCCCTTGCCAGGGCCTCTGATTAGCGGGAGCGGGGCCATCATGCCTCTGCGATTCGGGGGCGTCAAATGTTTTGTAGTGCTTTTTTTCATCCACTACATCTTTGGTCTAATACGACTCGTCAGTCAGTTTCGAGGCCTTTGGTCGAGGCCTTGAACGACGCGGGGTCAGTCCAGTGCCTCGACTTTTACCCGCAAAGTCATGTTCTCACCGCGCTGTGTGGAGTAACTGAGGGTCGAAGCGCTGCGATCGGCCTGACTTTGAGCGTTGACACCTGCCAGGCTGATCCACTCGCCAAGCTTGCCGGTGACCTTCGTGTCGGTGCTTTGCACCTTCACTACATCGGGGCGTTCCTGGCTCATCCGGTCATTGTTGGTGCTGATGGCAAGGTGCACGGTTTCGCCGGTGACGCTGGCGGTGACGTAGAAACCCTGGGTGACGTTGCGGTACTCGGTGTTGCTCTGCACGCGTCCGTAGCTGTCGGTCTGGGTGCTGGTGATGGGAATGCTCTGGCCAACCTGGATCAGCGCTGGAGTGCCCTCGCTGGCCTGCACCTGTTGCAGCCCACCCTCGCGGTTGGCGGTGCCGTAGCGGATCACGCGGGCGTTGCCGCGGTTGTCCTGGACGTTGCTGTCGGTGTTGTCGACGCTGATCAGCAGGCGCTTGGGGGCGGTGTCCAGTTGTTGCAGCAGGGTGCGAAGTTCGTCGATCTTGCCGGGCTCGGCATTGACGATCAGCTTGTTTTCGAAGGTGCTGACACTGCCGTCCTTGCCGATGAAGGCTTGCGCGGCGGGGAGCAGTTCGGCGCTGGTGCGGTGGTTCAGCGGCAGGACTTCGGTGGCGGCCAGCGCACTGAGGCTGAACGACAGAAGCAGGGTGGCGAGCAGGGGGCGTAGCGGCATGTCCATGGTCTCCGCGGGTGGAGTGGACATGATGGCAAATTTGTAGCGGTTGTGCTGGCCTGTTCGCCGGCAAGGCCGGCTCCCGCGGGTATGGGAGCTGGTCTTGCCGGCGACAGGGCTGGCGCTTACTGCGAGTCGCGCACCATGTCCACGTGCGGCAGGCCGGCCTCGAGGAACTCCTCGCTGACAACCTTGAAGCCCAGGCGCTCGTAGAACGCGGTGGCATGCACTTGTGCGGTGAGCTTCTGCTGGCGCAGATCGCGGTTCTGCGCCTCGGCGATGGCGGCCTGCATCAGTGCGTCACCCACCTTGAGCCCGCGCCAGTCCTTGAGCACCGACACGCGCCCGATCTGGCCATCCTGCAACAGGCGGGCGGTGCCGATGGCGTAGTCACCCTCAAAGGCCAGGAAGTGCACGGCGATGTTGTCGTCGGCATCCCACTCCAGCTCTGGCGGCACGTTCTGCTCGGCAATGAACACCGATTCGCGGATACGGCGGATGTCGGCGTTGTCTTTCTGCCAGTCGGCCAGGCGTACTTCGATCTTATTCATTGGCAAATCCCAGGCTTCCTTGCTTGACCAGTTCGCAGATCAGGGTAAGGCCATTTTCGTCGCCAAGCCATGGCGCGAGGTTTTCCACGTGCAGGGCGTCGGCGGCGCAGATCAGCTTGAGCAGGTCGCGCAGTTCGCCCGGCAGCAGGCGGCTCTGGCCGCTGGCGAACAGCAGCACGTTGTCGTCGACTTCCGACCAGGCCAGGCGCGCGCTCGGGTTGCGGATCAGGATCGCACCCTGTTCCAGGCTGTCGATCAGGTCTTCTTCGCTCAGTGCCTCGCCAGCCACCAGTTCCGGGTAGCGTGGTTCGGTCATGAACTGGCCGAACCAGGTCAGCAGCAGGCGCTCGTCGCTCATGTGCTCGGCCAGCAGGCCCTTGAGGCGGTCCAGGGCGTCGCGCTGGATCTGGTGCGGGTCGCTCACTGGCTGGGCGTCGGCGTCGGTGTAGCGCTCTTCGTCAGGCAGGAACTGGCTGAGGAAGTCGGTGAAGTGGGTCAGCACTTCGGCGGCGCTCGGCGCGCGGAAGCCGACCGAATAGGTCAGGCAGTCGTCTTCGGCCACACCGTAGTGGGCCAGGCGCGGTGGCAGGTAGAGCATGTCGCCCGGTTCCAGGGTCCACTCATCGGTCTGCTCGAAGTCGGCCAGGATGCGCAGGTCGGCGTGCTCGATCAGCGGGCTGTCGCTGTCGCACATCTGGCCGATCTTCCAGTTGCGCTTGCCCTGGCCTTGCAGCAGGAACACGTCGTAGTTGTCGAAGTGCGGGCCCACGCTGCCACCCGGGGCGGCGAAGCTGATCATCACGTCGTCGATGCGCCAGCTTGGCAGAAAGCGAAAGCTCTCCAGCAGCTCGCCCACTTCCGGCACGAACTGGTCGACGGCTTGTACCAGCAGGGTCCAGTCGCGCTCAGGCAGGGTGCTGAAGGTATCGTCGTCGAACGGGCCGCGGCGCAGTTCCCACGGGCGCTCGCCATGTTCGATGACCAGGCGCGATTCGACTTCCTCTTCCAGTGCCAGGCCGGCCAGTTCATCGGCATCGATCGGGCTTTCGAAATCAGGGAAGGCCTGGCGAACCAGCAGGGGCTTCTTCTGCCAGTAGTCGCGCAGGAATTCGCGGGCAGTCAGGCCGCCCAGCAGCTGAAGTGGGGTATCAGGATTCATGTGTAACCTATTGAAAAAAAGTAATTTTCTTTCAGCAATAAAAACGCCCGGCCAAGCCGGGCGTCAAAACGCGGGGGCAATCAGATGCGTTTGGCTTGTGCCGCGGCATTACCGATGTAGTTGGCCGGGGTCAGCTTCTTCAGCTCGGCGCGGGCTTCGGCCGGCATGTCCAGGCCATCGATGAAGGTTAACAGCGCTTCAGGGCTGATACCTTTGCCGCGGGTCAGCTCTTTGAGCTTCTCGTACGGGTTTTCGATGTCGTAGCGGCGCATCACGGTCTGGATCGGCTCGGCCAGGACTTCCCAGCAGGCGTCCAGGTCTTCGGCGATGCGGGCTTCGTTGATTTCCAGCTTGCTGATGCCCTTGAGGCTGGCCTCGTAGGCGATCACGCTGTGGGCGAAACCGACGCCCAGGTTGCGCAGCACGGTGGAGTCGGTCAGGTCGCGCTGCCAGCGCGAGATCGGCAGCTTGCTGGCCAGGTGCTGGAACAGCGCGTTGGCGATGCCCAGGTTGCCTTCGGAGTTCTCGAAGTCGATCGGGTTGACCTTGTGCGGCATGGTCGAGGAACCGATTTCGCCGGCAATGGTGCGCTGCTTGAAGTAGCCCAGCGAGATGTAGCCCCAGATATCGCGATCGAAGTCGATCAGGATGGTGTTGAAGCGGGCGATCGCGTCGAACAGCTCGGCAATGTAGTCGTGCGGTTCGATCTGGGTGGTGTAGGGGTTGAACACCAGGCCCAGCTCGTCTTCGATGAAGGCGCGGGCGTTGGCTTCCCAGTCGATCTGCGGGTAGGCCGACAGGTGGGCGTTGTAGTTGCCCACGGCGCCGTTGATCTTGCCCAGCAGCGGCACGGCGGCAACCTGGGCGATCTGGCGCTCCAGGCGGTACACCACGTTGGCCAGCTCTTTGCCCAGGGTAGTCGGCGAAGCCGGCTGGCCGTGGGTGCGCGACAGCATCGGTACGTCGGCGAAGCGGTGGGCCAGTTCGCGGATCGACTCGGCGATCTGGCGCATCAGCGGCAGCAGCACGCTGTCGCGGCCTTCGCGCAGCATCAGGCCGTGGGACAGGTTGTTGATGTCCTCGCTGGTGCAGGCGAAGTGGATGAACTCGCTGACCTTGGCCAGTTCCGGCAGCTGGGCGGCCTGCTCCTTGAGCAGGTACTCGATGGCCTTGACGTCGTGGTTGGTGGTGCGCTCGATCTCTTTGACGCGCTCGGCGTGCTCGAGGGCGAAGTCGTCGGCCAGGGCGTTGAGCACGGCGTTGGCTTCGGCGGAAAACGCTGGTACTTCAGCGATTTGCGGGTGGGCGGCCAGGCGCTGGAGCCAGCGGACCTCGACCAGGGCGCGGAAACGGATCAGGCCGTATTCGCTGAAGATGGGGCGCAGGGCCTGGGTTTTGCCGGCGTAGCGGCCGTCAACAGGGGAAACCGCAGTGAGCGAGGAAAGCTGCATGGGGTGTTCTCGGACAGTCGGGCAACGAAAAGGGCGCATATCATACATGAAAAACGCGCCCGGGTTTTGAGGGTGACAAAAGGTCTTTCGGGCCTTTTCGCTGGCAAGCCAGCGAAGGCCGCGACGCGGTCAGGGTCAGCCGCGCAGCATCGGGTACAGCTCCTTGAGCAGCTTGCGCCGGCTGATCACCAGCTGCCAGCGGTGCCCGCCCAGCTGGCGCCACAGGCGCGCAGCACGGATGCCGGCCAGCAGCAGGGCACGGATCTTCGAGGCATTGTTGGGCTGCTGCAGGTTGCGCATGTCGCCATGCACCTGGATACGCTGGCGCAGGGTGCTCAGGGTGTCCTGGTAGAGGGCGCCGCACGAAGCGATCACGTTTTCATGCACCAGGCCGAAATGATCGGCCTGGGACTGGATCTGCGGCAGGCGCTTGCCGATGGTGTCGAGCATGTCGCCACGCTTGGCCAGCTGGCGCTCCAGGCCCAGCATCGACAAGGCGTAGCGCAGCGGCTCGCGCTGCAGGCTGGCAGGGTCGCGCTCCAGCGCGCTGGCCAGGGCGCGGTAGCCATCCTTGAGGTTCAGGTCGTCACCGCCGAACACCTCCAGGGTGTCCTTGGGGTCGCGTACCAGCAGGCTGCCGAGCATGCAGCCCAGGTCGGCCTCGCTGGCCTGGCCCGTGCGGGCGATTCGGTCGACCAGCACGGCGGCCTGGAATACCCCGCCCAGGGCGACCAGTTGCTCTTGCATCTGGTTCATCAGCGGCTGCTCCAGGGCTCGGCCACTTCGATCACACCGCCCCCCAGGCATACCTCACCGTCATAGAACACCACCGACTGGCCCGGCGTCACGGCGCGCTGCGGCTCGTCGAAAACGGCGCGGTAGCCGCTTGCGGTGCGTTCCAGGGTGCACGCCTGGTCGCTCTGGCGGTAGCGCACCTTGGCCGTCAGCTGGCGCGGGCTGGAGAGGTCGACGGGGTTGACCCAGAAGATCTCCGAGGCGAGCAGGGCGCGGGAGAACAGCCACGGGTGCTCGTTGCCCTGGCCGACCACCAGCACGTTGCGGCTGAGGTCTTTCTCCAGCACGTACCACGGCTCGTCGCTGGCATCCTTGAGGCCGCCGATGCCCAGGCCCTGACGCTGGCCGATGGTGTGGTACATCAGGCCGTGGTGCTGGCCGATGACTTCACCCTCGGTGGTCTGGATTTCACCGGGCTGCGCCGGCAGGTATTGCTTGAGAAAATCGCTGAAGCGGCGCTCGCCGATAAAGCAGATACCGGTGGAGTCCTTCTTCTTGGCCGTGGCCAGGCCGTGTTTTTCGGCGATGGCGCGCACCTCGGGCTTTTCCAGTTCGCCCACCGGGAACAGCGTGCGGGCGATCTGCTCGCCGCCGACGGCGTGCAGGAAGTAGCTCTGGTCCTTGTTCGGGTCCAGGCCCTTGAGCAGCTCGGTACGCCCGTCGATGTCGCGGCGGCGCACATAGTGGCCGGTGGCGATCAGGTCGGCACCGAGCATCAGGGCGTAGTCGAGGAACGCCTTGAACTTGATTTCGCGGTTGCACAGGATGTCCGGGTTCGGCGTGCGCCCGGCCTTGTACTCTTCCAGGAAGTGCTCGAACACGTGGTCCCAGTACTCGGCGGCAAAGTTGGCAGTGTGCAGCTTGATGCCGATGCGGTCGCACACGGCCTGGGCATCGGCCAGGTCTTCGCGGGCGGTGCAGTATTCGGTGCCGTCGTCCTCTTCCCAGTTCTTCATGAACAGGCCTTCCACCTGGTAGCCCTGCTCGATCAGCAGGAGGGCGGAGACGGAAGAGTCCACGCCGCCGGACATGCCGACGATGACGCGTGTCTTTTCGGGTTCGTAGAGTGCTGGACTGGTCATAGGTACCGGCTGTGTATCTGGAAAAAGACGTCGATTCTATCAGGCTGCGCCGCGCAAGGCGAAAGCCGCGGCTTCAATTGCGGATCAGGCTCAGGCTGTGCAGCGGGCCGGCCAGGTAGTCGTCGATGCATTGCGGCACCAGCTCGCTGCGCCAGCGCTCGGGGTCTGCCAGCAGTTCGTCGCGGGTGAGCCAGGTGGCGCGCACGATATCGGTGTCCAGGGCGCGTTCGGGGTGGTGGCGAAGCGGGCGGGCAGCGAAGCAGATGCGCTGGTAGGTCACGCCGTTGCTGGGGGCGGTATAGAGGTAGATGCCGACGATGCCGGTAAGCTCGACGTCCCAGGCGGTTTCTTCGAGGGTCTCGCGCAGGGCGGCTTCGAGCAGGGTTTCGTTGGCTTCGAGGTGGCCGGCGGGCTGGTTGAAGACGTGCCGGCCGGCCTTGAATTCCTCGACCAGCAGGAAGCGGCCGTTGTCTTCGACGATGGTGGCGACGGTGATGTGGGGTTGCCAGGTCATGCGGGTGCCTTCGTAGTGGGGTGGCGTGCCTCTTCGCCGGCAAGGCCGGCTCCTACAAAGGGCTGTAGGAGCCGGCCTTGCC
>NZ_JAMYBY010000030.1:0-30875 GCF_024126555.1 Pseudomonas sp. VE 267-6A | reverse complement strand
CCAGATGGTGAAATTGGTAGACACGCCAGCTTCAGGTGCTGGTGACCTTACGGTCGTGGAAGTTCGAGTCTTCTTCTGGGCACCATATTCTAGAGAAACCCGCGAAAGCGGGTTTTTTTATGCCTGCGATTCGAGCTCACCCCACTGCCGCCCATTCGGACGCTGCGTTGCCACCCCGCCCCGCCCAACAAATCAAGTGAGTTAACCGATAGTCAGCTCATGAATTTTTCCTCACGGGCGTACTTGAGAAACTATATCGTTTATCATTGTTTCAAGATTTGTAGCCCGCAAGCGAGGAACCACCCGCATGACGATCCGCATCAACCCGATTTTGCGCGGCCTGGCCGTTTCCGTGTTCAGCCTGGTGCTCGCAGCACCCGCCGCCATGGCCGCCGACCCTGTGACGCTGACCCTGTACAACGGCCAGCACAAGGAAATCGGCGAAGCCATCGCCAAGGCCTACGAGGCCAAGACCGGCATTCACATCAATATCCGCAAGGGCAGCAGCAACCAGCTGGCCAGCCAGATCGAGGAAGAAGGCGCACGCTCCCCGGCCGACGTCATCTATACCGAAGAATCGCCGCCGCTGAACAACCTGGGCGAGAAGGGCCTGCTGGCCAAGATCGACGATTCGACCCTGCAAGTGCTGCCAAAGGAATACGTGGCCAGCAACGGCACCTGGATGGGCGTGACCGCTCGCACCCGCGTGGTGGCCTTCAACCCCAAGGTGATCGACGAAAAAGACCTGCCCCAATCGGTGATGGACTTCGCCGACCCCGAGTGGGACGGCAAGGTCGGCTTCGTGCCCACCAGCGGCGCGTTCCAGGAACAGGCCGTGGCCATCCTCAAGCTGCACGGGCGTGAAGCGGCCGAAGAATGGCTGACCGGCCTCAAGGCCTTCGGCAAGACCTACACCAACAACATGGTTGCCCTCAAGGCCGTGGAAAACGGCGAAGTGGCTGCCGTACTGGTGAACAACTACTACTGGTACGCCCTCAAGAAAGAGCGCGGCCAGCTGGACTCCAAGCTCTACTACCTGGCCGACGGCGACGTCGGTGGCCTGGTGACCATTTCCAGCGCAGCGGCGGTCAAGGCCAGCAAGCACCCCAAGGAAGCCCAGGCCCTGCTCGCCTGGATGGCCAGCGAAGAAGGCCAGCGCGTGATCACCCAGACCACCGCCGAGTATCCGCTGCACAAGGGCATGGTCTCGGACCAGGGCCTGAAGCCGTTCGAAGACCTGCGCCCGCCGAAGATCACCCCGGCCGACCTGGGCAATGCCGAGGAAGCCCTGGAACTTGAGCGCGAGGTCGGCCTGCTCTGATGGAAGCCGTGCTGCCTGCGCCGTCTGTGGCGCGTTATGTTCCGCGCCGCAAGCGCCCCTCGATCTGGGTGGTGCTGCCGGTGCTGCTGCTGGTGGGCCTGAGCCTGCTGCCGTTGCTGTACGTGGGCCTCAAGGCCTGGCAGGCCGGCTGGCGCGAGGCGTTGTACCTGCTGTGGCGGCCCTTCGTCTGGGGCCTGATGAAGAACACCCTGCTGCTGATGGCCGGGGTGACCGTGGCCTGCGCCGTGGTCGGCCTGGCCCTGGCCTGGCTGCTGGAGCGCAGCGACTTGCGCGGGCGGCGTTTGTGGGGCGTGATCCTGTGCCTGCCGTTTGCCGTGCCGGCGTTCGTCAGCGGCTTCACCTGGGTCTCGCTGAGCCCGCGCTTCGAGGGGCTGGGCGGGGCGATCCTGGTGATGGCGCTGTCAAAGTATCCACTGGTGTTCCTGCCGGTGGCCGCGACCCTGCGCAACCTCGACACCTCGCTTGAAGAATCGGCCCGCACCCTGGGCTACAACCGCTGGGGTGTGTTCCGCCGGGTCACTCTACCGCTGCTGTGGCCATCGATCCTGGGCGGCAGCCTGCTGATTGCCTTGCACATGCTGGTGGAATTCGGCGCGCTGTCGATCCTGGGCCTGCAGACCTTCACCACCGCGATCTACCAGCAGTTCGAGCTGGAGTTCAGCAACGCCAATGCGGCGATGCTCTCGGCGGTGCTGCTGTTCATGTGCCTGTTGCTGCTGTGGTTCGAGCTGCGGGTACGCGGCAAGGCGCGGCACGTGCGCATCGGCCAGGGCGTGGCACGCCGCGCCAAGCCGATCCGCCTGGGTGGCTGGAGTGTACTGGGGCAGTTGAGCTGCCTGCTGCTGGCAGTGCTGGGCAGCGGCATCCCGCTGGGCATGCTGGGCTACTGGCTGAGCGTGGGATCGTCAGCGGCCTTCCCGGTGGCCGACATCAGCCGGGCGCTGTTCTCGTCGCTGTCGCTGGCACTGGGTGGCGCGGGGGTGAGCCTGCTGCTGGCGTTACCGGTGAGCTTTCTGGTGGTGCGCTACAAGGGCCGCCTGGCGATCTGGGCCGAGCGCCTGCCCTACTTGCTGCACGCGCTGCCGGGGCTGGTGATTGCGCTGACCCTGGTGTATTTCGCCCTGCACTATGTGCCGGCGCTGTACCAGACCACCGGCCTGCTGTTGCTGGCCTATGCGCTGCTGTTCTTGCCGCTGGCGCAGGCGCCGGTGCGTACCGCGCTGACCAAGGCCGCACCACAGCTGGAAGAGGCGGCGCGCACCCTGGGCGCGACGCCGTTCAAGGCGTTCTGCAAGGTGACCCTGCCGATCATCTTCCCGGCCCTGGCGGCAGCGTTTGCGCTGGTGTTCCTGGATGCGATGAAGGAGCTGACCGCCACCCTGCTGCTCAGCCCCACCGGCATGACCACGCTGGCGACCGAAGTGTGGGCGCATACCGCCAACGTCGAATTCGCGGCGGCGGCGCCCTATGCGGCGCTGTTGATTGTGGTGTCGGGGTTGCCGGTGTACCTGCTGACGACGCGGATGTACCTGAACCGCGCCTGAAAGGCATCGCGGGTCAAGCCCGCTCCCACAAGGATCGATGAGGCCCTTGTGGGAGCGGGCTTGACCCGCGATACAAACGACACTATCTCAGGCCCTGAACTGCCCCAGGCTGGCCTTCAACTGCGCCGCCAGGTCATCCAGCACCTTGCTGCTGGCCGTGGTCTGCATCACCACCTGCGCTGCACGCTCGGCCTGGGCATGAATCGTCTCGACCCGCCCACGCACCGCCTGCGCCCCCTGCGCCTGCTGCTCGGCCGCCCGGGTGGCCAGGCCGATCGCCGCATGCACCTGCTCCACCGACACCTGCACCGACTGCTGCAGGCGAGCGTTGTCCTTGAGCACGGTCAAGCCTTCGCTGGCCTGACGCCCGGCCTGGCTGATGGCTGCCACCGCCTCTCGCGCGCCCTGCTGCAAGGCACCGATGTGTGCCTGGATATCACCGGTCGAACTCTGGGTCTTGCTCGCCAGCGCCCGCACTTCGTCGGCCACCACGGCAAACCCGCGCCCGGTCTCGCCAGCCCGCGCCGCCTCGATGGCGGCATTGAGCGCCAGCAGGTTGGTCTGCTCGGCAATCCCGTGGATCACCTCCAGCACCACCTCGATCTGCTGGCTCTGCTCGGCCAGCCGCTCGATCACCTTGGAGCCCGCCCCCACCTGCCCGGCCAACGCTTCGATCAGCTTGGCCACCTGGGCCGAGGTACGGCTGTTCTCGTCGGTGGCCTGGCGAATGTCCACCACCTGCTGCAACGCTGCCTGCATGGCCTGGCTTTCGGCCTGGGCCTCATCGGCCATGCTCGACAGGGCACGCAGGCTCTCGGCCACTTCATCGCGCTGCGAAGCGGCCGCCGCATCGGCGCCCGCGTTGTTCTGCGCCATGGTGCCGATCTCGACCCCGGTGCGTTGCGCCACCTCGCCCGCTTCGCGCACGATGGGCTGCAGCTTGTCGACGAACTGGTTGACCGCTGCAGCCATGTCGCCGATCTCGTCTCGGCTGTCGATCGGTACGCGCTTGGTCAGGTCGCCGTCGCCGGCCGCCAGGTCGTTGAGCGCGGCAATCAGCAGGCGCAACTTGCTCAGCACGCGCCGGCCGAGTACCACGGCCACCACCAGCAATACGCCGAAGCCCACCGCCACCAGCCCCAGGCCGATGTTCCAGCGCAGGGTCGCCGCCGCTTGCTGCACGGTCTGCGAGGTGTTGGCCTGCATCGCCGCAGCACTGGCCTGGGCCGCCTGCAGGCGGGCGCTCAGGGCCTTGTTGCTGTCGGCCGCAGCGCCCACCAGGCTGTCGCCGACCAACTGGTCGCCGCTGGCGATCAGCGCCGAGAAGCGCGCGTCCAGCGCCTTGAGCTCGTTGTCGACCGACGCCGTGGAGACGCCCATCACCACCTTGCCGATCTCGGTGCCGTTGGGGTTGATCGAGGCTTCGATCATGTACACCGCCGGGTCGTTGCGCGCCGCGTCCAGCACCTTGTCGAGCGCCCGTTCGCCCTGGCCCTTTTCCATCAGGGCCTGGTTGATCGGGTTCTGCCGGTTCAGGTAGCGGGTCAGGTGCTGGCCCTGGGCGTCGTCGTAGACCACGAAGAGCACGTTGGCATTGCGCTGGGCGCGCCGGGAAAACTCCGACAGTGCCGGTATGTCGTCATCCCAGATGGCCCGCGGCGCAACCGATGCCAGCAGTTCGGCCATGTGATTGGCCGACTCCTTGAGGCTTTTTTCGAGGGTGACGCGCAGTTGCGCCTGCTCCTCCTGAAGGCGTGCGGATAGCCCGGCGGACAAACGCTGGCGGGTACTGGCCGAAAGGCTGTCCAGGCCCGAGCTGAGCTCACGCCCGGCTTGTTCCAGTTCACCCGACAGTTTCTGGCTGTCTGCACCCAGGCGATTACCCAGATCGGCCTCCAGCGCAGTCACCGTGCTCCGCGTCAGCGCGACCGCAACCAGCACCTGCACCAAAAGAGCGATACCCAACGCAACAAAGACAGGCCGCAACAGGCGGCTTCGTAACAATGAGAGAACGGCCGACACACAAGAACCCTCCGTATCGCGGGGCCATTATAGTGATGGCACCTTATAGGACGATTCTTACAGCAAAGGCCGTGCCGGGCAGCAGGCATACCGGTCAAATTCATAGCCAGGGCTGACCTTTATGACCCTTTCACCAACTGGCCAAAAAAAACGCCGCTGGCCCGGAGGGACAGCGGCGTTCTTTACTGCCTACAGCGAATCAGGCAAACGGATGGCGCAGCACGATGGTCTCGTTGCGGTCCGGGCCGGTGGAGACGATGTCGATCGGCGCACCGATCAGTTCTTCCACACGCTTGATGTAGGCACGGGCGTTGGCCGGCAGTTCTTCCAGGGTCTTGGCGCCCACGGTCGACTCGCTCCAGCCCGGCACTTCTTCGTACACAGGCTGCAGGCCCACGTAGCTGTCGGCGTCGGTAGGGGCAACGTCCTTGCCCTCTGCGTCCTTGTAGCCGACGCAGATGTTGATGGTTTCCAGGCCATCGAGCACGTCCAGCTTGGTCAGGCAGATGCCCGAGATGCTGTTCACGTCGATGGCGCGACGCAGGATGACGGCGTCGAACCAGCCGCAACGACGGGCACGGCCGGTGGTTGCGCCAAATTCGTGGCCCTGCTTGGCCAGGTGCGCACCAACGTCGTCAAACAGCTCGGTCGGGAACGGGCCCGAACCCACGCGGGTGGTGTAGGCCTTGGTGATGCCCAGGATGTAGTCCAGGAACATCGGACCAACGCCCGAACCGGTCGCAACGCCACCGGCGGTGGTGTTGGAGCTGGTCACGTAGGGGTAGGTACCGTGGTCGATGTCCAGCAGCGAACCCTGGGCACCTTCGAACATGATGTCCTTGCCGGCGCGACGCAGGTCGTGCAGCTCGGCAGTCACGTCCAGCATCAGCGGCTTGAGCAGTTCGGCGTATTCCTTGCACTCGGCCAGGGTCTTTTCGAACTCGATGGCCGGCTCTTTGTAGTAACCCACCAGCATGAAGTTGTGGTAGTCCACCAGCTCGCGCAGCTTGTCTTCGAAGCGTGGCATGTTGAGCAGGTCGCCCACACGCAGGCCACGACGCGCAACCTTGTCTTCGTAGGCCGGGCCGATGCCGCGACCGGTGGTGCCGATCTTCAGCTCGCCACGGGCCTTTTCACGGGCCTGGTCCAGGGCCACGTGGAAGGACAGGATCAGCGGGCAGGACGGGCTGATGCGCAGGCGCTCGCGCACCGGTACGCCCTTCTCTTCCAGCTTGGTGATCTCGCGCAGCAGGGCGTCGGGAGCAACCACCACACCGTTGCCGATCAGGCACTGCACGCCTTCGCGCAGCACGCCCGAAGGGATCAGGTGCAGCACGGTCTTCTCACCGTCGATCACCAGGGTGTGGCCGGCGTTGTGGCCACCCTGGTAGCGCACTACGGCGGCAGCATGTTCGGTCAGCAGATCGACGATCTTGCCTTTGCCCTCATCACCCCACTGGGTGCCCAGGACTACGACATTCTTACCCATAACACTTGTCCTCATTCGCGCAAACTTGGCGCCGGCTCGTGCCGGCGTGGAATCTCAAATGGCCAGCGGCAGAACCTGCCAAAGCCCGTTTTGCTGAATCAATTGCCGATCGCAATCCGCCTCGACGGCGGCGGTCAGCGGCTGCCCAGGCAAGGCCTGAACCACCCGCTGGCCCTCACTGCGCAATTGGCAGACCAACTGCCAAAGTGCTGCATCGCTGCTGTCGGGCATCCAGATCCCGCCAGACGGCAACACCACCTCGGCTCGCCCCAGTGTGACCAGGGTCTTCAAATCCGTGGAGAAACCGGTAGCCGGGCGTGCCCGGCCAAAGTCCGCTCCGATGTCGTCATAGCGACCGCCCTGGGCGATCGACTGGCCGACGCCTGGCACGAAGGCGGCAAACACCACACCGGTGTGGTAGTGGTAGCCGCGCAACTCGCCCAGGTCGAAATACAGCGGCAGCTCGGGGTAACGCGTGGCGAGGCGCTCGGCGATCGCCATCAGGTCATCCAGCGCCGCCAGCACTGCGGCCGGGGCACGGCCCAGGCGCACACGTGCCTGCTCGAGCACTTCGCGCCCACCGCACAGCTCGGTCAGCGAACGCAGCATGCCGGCCAGGTCAGCCGGCAGCGTGGCGGTCAGCTCGATCACTTCGTCGATGGCCTTGCGCTGCAGGGCGTCGAACAACTGCTGCTCGACCGCGCCCGACAGGCCGGCCGCACGGGCCAGGCCGCGGTAGATACCGACATGCCCGAGGTCCATGTGCACATCCGGCACGTCGGCCAGTTGCAGCATGGCCAGCATCAGGCTGATGACCTCGACGTCGCTGACCGGGCTGGCATCGCCGTACAGCTCGGCGCCCAGCTGAATCGGGCTGCGCGAGGTCGACAGGGCACGTGGCAAGGCGTGCAGCACGCTGCCGGCATAGCACAGGCGGCTCGGCCCTTCACGGCGCAGGGTGTGCGCGTCGATGCGCGCCACCTGTGGCGTGATGTCGGCCCGAAAGCCCATCTGCCGCCCGGATTGCGGGTCGATGACCTTGAAGGTGCGCAGATCCAGGTCCTGGCCGGCACCGGTGAGCAGCGATTCCAGGTACTCGATATGCGGGGTCACGACAAACTCGTAACCCCAGCTCTGGAACAGGTCCAACACCTGACGACGCGCGATCTCGATACGCGCCGCCTCAGGTGGCAGTACTTCTTCGATGCCATCTGGCAGCAGCCAGCGGTCTACCGTTGCCATTACGCCATTTCCCCTATGGTCCGGGCGGCCTGCCCGCGGGCGAGCCTTGAGTGAAGCAGCTATCGGCACACAATGACGGGCAGCGCTGATTCCAGCGAAACCGCAGTGCCGATACCCTCGTAAAACCTGAAGTGCGCCACAAGCCCGGGCCCGATAAAGGCCAATCGATCTTGCAGACGCAAAAAAGCCGGGAATTTCCCGGCTGCCGCATCATACACCCGTTTTCTCGCGGGAGGCACCCCGCCCGACGTTTTAGCCGCCGGGCGGGGTGTGCATGCTTACGGTTTGGTCTTGCCCATGAAGCGGAAGAACTCGCTGCTCGGGTCCAGCACCAGCACGTCGCTCTTGTCGGCGAAGCTCTCGCGGTAGGCCTTCAGGCTGCGATAGAACGCGTAGAACTCCTGGTCCTGGCCATAGGCCTTGGCGTAGATGGCTGCTGCCTGGGCATCACCATCACCACGGGTTTCTTCCGACTCGCGATAGGCTTCGGCCAGCAACACGCGGCGTTGACGATCGGCGTCGGCACGGATGCCTTCGGCCAGCTCGTTACCCTTGGCGCGGTGCTCGCGAGCTTCACGCTCACGCTCGGTGCTCATGCGTTCGAACACGCTGCGGTTCACTTCCTTGGGCAGGTCGATGGCCTTGACGCGAACGTCGACCACTTCGATGCCCAGCTCCTTGCTGGCCATGCGGTTCAGCGAAGCGGTGATGTCAGCCATCAGCGCGTCACGTTCACCGGATACCACCTCATGCAGGGTGCGCTTGCCGAACTGGTCGCGCAGGCCGCTTTCCAGACGGCGCGACAGACGTTCGTCGGCGATCTGCTTGAGGCCCGAAGTCGCGGTGTAGAAACGCTCGGCGTCCTGCACGCGCCACTTGGCGTAGGCATCGACCATCACCGCTTTCTTCTCCAGGGTCAGGAACCGCTGGGTCGGTGCGTCAAGGGTCATCAGCCGCGCGTCGAACTTGCGCACCTGGTTGACGTAGGGAACCTTCACATGCAGGCCAGGCTGCACATCGGCCTGTACCACACGGCCGAATTGCAGCAGCACGGCGCGTTCGGTCTGGGCCACGATGTAGAAGCTGTTCCAGGCGACGATCGCCAGCACCACGGCGACGATCACGGCGATCAGGGATTTATTGCTCATCAGCGGCTCTCCCTGGAGCGCGTCTCGCGCTGTTGCTGTTGCAGGTCTGCGGCGGCACGGTTGGCGGCGTCATTGGCCGACGGCGTGACGCTGGTGACCGGGGTGCTGCCACTGCGGCGGCTGTCGATCATCTTGTCCAGCGGCAGGTAGAGCAGGTTGCTCTGACCGTCCTTGCCAGATACCAGGACCTTGCTGGTGTTGCTATACACTTCCTGCATGGTGTCCAGGTACAGACGCTGACGGGTCACCTCTGGAGCCTTGCGGTACTCGGCGACCAGCTTGGTGAAGCGGTCGGCCTCACCCTTGGCACGCGAGACCACTTCATCGCGGTAGCCGTTGGCATCCTCGATGATGCGCTGCGCCTGACCACGGGCTTCCGGCACCACGCCATTGGCGTAGGACTCGGCCTGGTTGCGCGCACGCTGCTCGTCTTCACGGGCACGGATCACGTCGTCGAAGGCTTCCTGCACTTCACGCGGGGCTGCCGCGCTCTGCACGTTGACCTGGGTCACGGTGATACCGGTGCGGTAGGTGTCGAGGAAGCGTTGCAGACGCTCCTTGATTTCCACGGCCATCTGCTCACGACCTTCGGTCAGCACCTTGTCCATCGAGGTGGAACCCACCACGTGGCGCAGGGCACTGTCGGTCGCGTGCTGCAGGCTGACTTCAGGCTGATCGACGTTCAGCACGAAATCCTGCAGGTTGGTGATCTTGTACTGCACGGTCAGCGGCACTTCGACGATGTTCTCGTCTTCGGTCAGCATCTGGCCCTGCTTGGTATAAGCACGCTCGCGGGTGACGTTCTCCATGTACTTGCGATCGATCGGCGGGAAGTAGATGTTCAGGCCCGGCCCTACGGTTTCGTAGTATTTGCCGAAGCGCAGCACCACGGCCTGCTCCTGTTCGTCCACCACGTACACGGCGCTGTACAGCCATATGGCCGCCAGTACGGCCAGGCCGATACCCAGCAGACCGAAACCGGCACCCTTGCCGGAGCCGCTGTCGCCGCCCCGTTTCTTGCCACTGCCGAACATGCCGTTCAGGCTATCCTGCAGCTTGCGGAAGGCCTCGTCGAGATCCGGTGGTCCCTTCTTGTCGCCGCCACCACGGCGCCCACCCCAAGGATCCTGATTGTTCGAGTTGCCACCCGGCTCATTCCAAGCCATAGCGCTCTCCATCTGATAAAGCAAAGACGCGCCCACGGCGCGCCGTCCAATGCTACAGAATGCCTGTCACGGCTGCCCGACCGCGAGGTCGGGCTTGTATTGCAAAGTGTGTTGCTCGATGAACTCCAGCGGTTTCATCCCCTCGCGGCTTACCAGGCGATTGAACTCGACCCGGGACAAGCGTACCGCCAGCAGGGTGTTGCCGTCTTCGTCATGGTCTTCGCTCTGCACCGCCCCCAGGTCGAAGAACAGCGCGCGCAACCGCGCGAAACGCTGTTCCAGGCGCAGGGTACCGATGAACAGGTCATCCCCCAGCAGTTCTGCAATCGCCTGCCCCACCAGCTCCAGGCCACGACCGTCACGGGCCGATACCCATACCCGCTGCGGCTTGCCGTCGGCATCGCGCTGGATCTGCGGCTCGACCCCTTCGAGCAGGTCGAGTTTGTTATACACCTCGAGGATCGGCAAGCCTTCGGCACCGATCTCGCCGAGCACCGCCATGACCTGCTCGATCTGCTCCATGCGCTCCGGCTCATGGGCGTCGATCACGTGCAGCAGCAGGTCGGAGTTGCTCGACTCTTCGAGCGTAGCCCGAAATGCCTCGACCAGCTTGTGCGGCAGGTGACGGATGAAGCCCACGGTGTCGGCCAGCACCACCGGCCCGACGTCATCCAGCTCGAGCCGACGCAGGGTCGGGTCGAGGGTGGCGAACAGCTGGTCGGCCGCATACACCTCGGACTGGGTCAGCGCATTGAACAAAGTGGACTTGCCGGCGTTGGTGTACCCCACCAGCGACACCGAGGGGATATCCGCGCGCTTGCGCCCGCGCCGTGCCTGCTCGCGCTGGCTGCGCACCTTTTCCAGGCGGCCCTTGATCTGGCGCAGGCGTATGCGCAGCAGGCGCCGGTCGGTTTCGAGCTGGGTTTCACCCGGCCCGCGCAGACCAATACCGCCCTTCTGCCGCTCGAGGTGAGTCCAACCGCGCACCAGGCGCGTGCTCATGTGCTCGAGCTGGGCCAGTTCGACCTGCAGCTTGCCTTCGTGGGTACGTGCCCGCTGGGCGAAGATGTCGAGAATCAGACCCGTGCGGTCAAGCACGCGACACTCGAAGATACGTTCGAGGTTACGTTCCTGACTGGGCGTGAGGGTGTGATTGAAAATGACCAAATCGGCCTGTTCGGCTTTGACCAGGTCGCGAAATTCCTCGACCTTGCCGCTGCCAATCAGGAACTTGGCGGTAGGCTGGTGTCGCGCCACATTGGCGAACGCGACAATATCGGCACCGGCCGACAGGGCCAGCTCGCGGAACTCCTGCGGGTCTTCGCGCGCCTCAGGGCTCTGACCTTCCAAGTGAACGAGGATTGCCCGTTCACCACCACCGTGGCGCTCAAAGAACAAAGCAGACTCCTATCAGGCGTTACCTGGCTCAGCGTCGCCCTGTTCGGCGTCGGCTGCGCTTGGCAGACGAATCGGACGAACCGGCACCACTGTCGAGATCGCGTGCTTGTAGACCATCTGGCTGACGGTGTTCTTCAGCAGAATCACGAACTGGTCGAACGACTCGATCGTGCCCTGCAGCTTGATGCCGTTGACCAGATAGATCGAAACGCCGACCTTCTCTTTTCTCAAAGTATTCAAGTAAGGGTCTTGTAGCGAATGCCCTTTTGACATATGCCGCACTCCTGTAAGGATCAATAGTAAAAAATCAAAGAAATATGATGGCTCAGGCCGCCCCACCCCCAAGAGTAGACGGCAATTGCAGGGACTCAGCCCAATATGGAGACCGATCCCAGGTATTTCAAGGTGCGTGGCAGATTGTCGCAAGCCAGGCTGTCCAACCAGTGCAGATCGGCCCAACTGCGTAACCAGGTAAACTGCCGCTTCGCCAATTGGCGAGTGGCAATGATGCCGCGCTCCTGCATTTCAGCTGCACTCAACTTGCCATCAAGGTGATCCCAGACCTGGCGATAACCGACTGCCCGTATAGACGGCAGCCCTGCATGCAAGTCACTTCTGGCACGCAGTGATCGGACCTCGTCGACGAAGCCCTGTTCCAGCATTTGCCCAAATCGTAGCGCAATTCGCTCGTGCAGCACCTTTCGATCCTGCGGGGCGATTGCCAGGCTGGCGACAGTATAGGGCAATTGTTCCTGGCCCGAAGCGCCTGCGACGCTACTTTGCGCCGATTGACGCTCGCGATGTGACGTCATCGTCATGCCGCTGACCCGGTACACCTCCAGCGCCCGTACCAACCGCTGCGGATCGTTGGGGTGAATGCGCGCCGCCGATTCGGGGTCGACCGCCGCCAGCTGGGCGTGCAAGGCCTGCCAGCCCAGCTGTGCAGCCTCGGCTTCAAGCTCGGCACGCACCTGCGCATCGGCCGCAGGCATATCGGCCAGGCCTTCGAGCAGCGCCTTGAAATACAGCATGGTGCCGCCCACCAGCAGCGGGATATTGCCGCGCGCGGTGATCTCGGCCATGGCCTGCAGCGCATCGCGGCGAAAATCGGCTGCCGAATAGCTCTGGGCCGGGTCGAGGATGTCGATCAGCCGGTGCGGGTGCTCGGCCAGCAGCGCCTTGGACGGCTTGGCGGTGCCGATGTCCATGCCGCGGTAGACCAGCGCCGAATCGACGCTGATCAGCTCGCACGGCAGCACCTTGGTCAGCTCGATGGCAAGGTCGGTCTTGCCGGCGGCGGTGGGGCCCATCAGGAAGATGGCCAGGGGATTGCGAACTGCCATATCAGCGACCGCGCAGGAACAGTTTGTCCAGATCGTCCAGGCCCATCTGGGTCCAGGTCGGTCGGCCATGGTTGCATTGACCGCTGCGCTCGGTGTTTTCCATGTCGCGCAGCAGGCCGTTCATTTCCGGCAGGGCCAGGCGCCGGTTGGCGCGAATCGCGCCATGACAGGCCATGGTGCCGAGCAGCTCGTTCAGGTGTGCCTGGATACGGTCGCTGGTGCCGTATTCCATCAGGTCGGCCAGCACGTCCTGCACCAGGCGATTGGCCTCGGCCTGCTTGAGCAACGCAGGGATCTGCCGGATCGCCAGGCTTTCCGGGCCCAGGCGCTGCAGTTCGAAGCCCAGGCGCTGGAACCACGCCGCGTGTTCTTCTGCGCAATCGGCTTCGCGCTGGCTCAGGGCCAGGGACTCGGGCACCAGCAGCGGCTGGCCGCTCAGGCCCTCGCTGGCCATGGCCACCTTGAGCCGCTCGTACATGATCCGCTCGTGGGCCGCATGCATGTCCACCAGCACCAGGCCCTGGGCGTTCTCGGCAAGAATATAGATGCCCTTGAGCTGCGCCAGCGCATAGCCCAGCGGCGGAATATCGCCCTGGCCCTGGGGCAGGTTGGCCGGCTCGCTGCCGGGCAGCGGGGCGAAGAATTCGCGATACACCCCCTGGGCCTCGGCCGCGGGCAATGCCTGGGCCGGACGCGGGGTGTACTGGTACTGGTAGCCGGCGCCCGAGCCACTGCCCGCGGCGCTACCTGCCGTGTTCAGCATCGGCTGCGCCGGGGGCTGTTCGAGCAGGTTGGCGGCCAGGCGCATCTCGCCCTGGGGGCCGAACTCGCCGGCCTGCAGGCCACTGGGGCGCTCCACCTCGGGGGCAGCGGCTGCGCCCGGCTGGTGATCCTGCGGGCGCACATCGGCCAGCGCCCGGTGCAGGGTGCCGTACAGGAAGTCGTGCACCATGCGCCCGTCACGAAAGCGCACCTCGTGCTTGGTGGGGTGCACGTTCACGTCCACGCCGGTGGGGTCGACCTCCAGAAACAGCACGAAGGTCGGGTGCCGACCATTGAACAGCACGTCGCGGTAGGCCTGGCGCACCGCGTGGGCGACCAGCTTGTCGCGCACGGCACGGCCGTTGACGAAGAAGTATTGCAGGTCGGCCTGGCTGCGCGAGAAGGTCGGCAGGCCGACCCAGCCCCACAGATGCAGGCCGTTGCGCTCCACCTCGATCGGCAGCGCCTGCTCCAGAAAGCCCGGGCCGCAGATCGAGGCCACGCGCCGTGCGCGGGCCGTGTCGTCATGGGCTTCATGCAGGCTGAGGACGCTCTTGCCGTTGTGGCGCAAATGGAAGGCCACGTCGAAGCGCGCCAGCGCCAGGCGCCGGATGACTTCCTGCAGATGGTCGAATTCGGTTTTTTCGGTCTTGAGGAACTTGCGCCGGGCCGGAGTATTGAAGAACAGGTCGCGCACCTCGACCGAGGTACCCACCGGATGCGCTGCCGGCTGCACCCGCGGGGACATGTCGCGGCCTTCGGTTTCAACCTGCCAGGCCTGGTCGGCGTCGCGGGTGCGCGAGGTCAGGGTCAGGCGCGCGACCGAGCTGATCGACGCCAGTGCCTCGCCGCGAAAGCCCAGGCTCATTACCCGCTCGAGGTCTTCCAGGTCGCGGATCTTGCTGGTGGCGTGCCGCGCCAGGGACAACGGCAGGTCGTCGGCAGCGATACCGCTGCCATCATCGCGCACCCGCAGCAGCTTGACCCCGCCCTGCTCCACCTCGACATCGATGCGCCGGGCGCCGGAGTCGAGGCTGTTTTCCAGCAGCTCCTTGATCACCGAGGCCGGGCGTTCGACCACCTCGCCTGCGGCGATCTGGTTGGCAAGCCGCGGGCTGAGCAGCTCGATGCGAGCGCCGCTGCTCATGGCTGGCCAGCCAGCGTGGTGGCCGGTACGTCGAGGTTCTGGCCAACTTTCAGCTCATCGGTTTTCAGGCCGTTGGTGCTGCGCAGGCTGGCCACGCTGACCTGGTAGCGCACGGCGATCATGGCCAGGGTCTCGCCCGGACGCACGGTGTGCTCGCGCGGGCCCTGGGCGATCTTGCCGCTGTCACGCAGGAAGGCGATGTAGGTGCCCGGCGGCGGGTTCTGCTGGAAGAACTGGCGCACGCCACTGTGGATCGAGCGCGCCAGGGCCTGCTGATGGCTGGCAGTGGCCAGCTTGGAGGCCTCGTTGGCGTTGGAGATGAACCCGGTTTCCACCAGGATCGACGGGATGTCCGGCGACTTGAGCACCATGAACCCGGCCTGTTCCACGCGGCGCTTGTGCAGCGGCGTGACCCGGCCGATATTGCCCAGCACCTTCTGCCCCACGTTGAGGCTGGAGCTGAGCGAGGCGGTCATCGACAGGTCGAGCAGCACGCCAGCAAGCATGCGGTCCTTGTCGTCGAGGCTGACGTTGCCGGCACCACCGATCAGGTCGGAGCGGTTTTCGCTGTCGGCCAGCCAGCGCGCCGTCTCGGACGTGGCGCCACGGTCGGACAGGGCGAACACCGAGGCACCGAAGGCCGCCTTGGACGGCGCGGCGTCGGCGTGGATCGAGATGAACAGGTCGGCGCCCTTCTTGCGCGCAATCTCGGTACGCTTGCGCAGCGGGATGAAGTAGTCGCCGGTACGCGTCAGCTCGGCGCGAAAGCCCTTCTCGCTGTTGATCTGGCGCTGCAGTTCCTTGGCGATGGCCAGCACGATGTCTTTCTCATGCTGGCCACGCGAGCCGGACGCACCCGGGTCTTCGCCGCCGTGACCGGCGTCGATGGCAATCACGATGTCACGCTTGCCGCTGGGCACCGGGGTCAGCTTGATCGCCGGCTGCGTGGGGGTCACCGGCACGGCCGGCGTGGTGGCCACCGACGGGGTCGGGGTGGGTGGCGTGGCGTCGGATTCCTGATCGAACAGGTCGACCACCAGACGGTTGCCGTACTGGGCGTTGGGCGCCAGGGTGAAGCTTTTGGGTGTCACCGACTTTTTCAGGTCGATGACCACGCGAAGGTCGGTAGGGGTGCGCTGCGCCGAGCGCACGCTGGTGATCGGGGTATTGGAGGTGGACACGTTCAAAGGCGCACCCAGGGTTGCGCCATTGATGTCGATCACCAGGCGATCCGGGGCCGTCAGGGTGAACACACTGTGCTGCACCGGGCCGGACAGGTCGAACACCAGGCGTGTGTTGTCCGGCGCACGCCATAAACGGACACTCTTGACTTGCGTGATCGCGAAGGCATCGACGGTTACTGCCGCCAGCAGCAGTCCTACAACGCCAAACAGTGCGCGAAAGCGCATACCTATCCCCATTTTCTAATTGATTTCCAAGGCCAGAGCGGCACACCAGGCTTCACCGCGAGAGCCCTGCGGCAACAGGTTCAGCGAACGCCCGTCCGCCTGGGGGCTTATGGTAATGGTCAGGTCGGGCTTTGGCAAAATGCCCGCCCCCTTCTGGGGCCACTCGAACAGGCACAGGGCGTCGTCTTCGAAGTAGTCGCGAATGCCCATGAACTCCAGCTCCTCCGGATCGACCAGGCGATACAGGTCGAAATGGAAGGCACGAATATCGCCAATCTCGTAGGGCTCAACCACGGTGAAGGTAGGACTTTTCACCGCGCCGGTGTGTCCCAGACCACGGATGATGCCCCGTGACAAGGTGGTCTTGCCGGCCCCCAGGTCACCCTCGAGGAAAATCACGCCGTGACCCTTGGTCACCTGGGCGATACGGGCGCCGAACGCACCCATGGCCGCTTCGTCGGCCATAAACAGGGTTACACCTGACACGCTGAATGCTCCTCCAGAACTTGACGAATGACCGGTATCAGGTCGCTGGCCGCCAGCCCGCGACCTTGCACGCCCAGGCGCTCGCCGGCACAGGCGTGCAGCCACACCCCCAGGCAGGCGGCGTCCCAGGCCGGCATGCCCTGGGCCAGCAGCGCACCCAGCACGCCGCTGAGCACATCGCCCAGGCCGGCACCGGCCATGGCCGGGTGACCGCGCTGGCACAGTGCCAATTGCCCGGCCGGGTCGGCCACCAGCGTTCCGGCGCCTTTAAGCACACACACCGCCGCGTACTTGCGCGCCAGCTTGAGCGCCGCCCAGGAGCGATCGGCCTGCACCGCTTCGGTGGAAATCCCCAGCAGGCGCGCCGCCTCCCCCGGATGCGGGGTAATGATGCTGCCCGCCGCCAGCGGCAAGGGTGCTTGCGCCAGCAAGTTCAGCGCATCGGCATCCCACACCTGGGCGTGCCTGGCCGGCACCACCGCCGAGAGCAGGCTGCGCCCCCAGGCGGCCTGCCCCAGTCCGGGTCCGACCACCAGTACGGTGGCGCGTTCAATCGGCGCCATCAACTGGTTTGCCGAATGCACGCCCAGGCTCATCACCTCGGGCAGGCGGGCCAGCGCGGCGGGCAGCTGCTCGCTGCGGGTGGCCAGTGACACCAGGCCGGCGCCGCAGCGCAGCGCCGCCTCGGCACTGAGCAGCACCGCACCGCCCGTGCCACGGTCGCCACCGACCACCAGCACATGGCCGAAGTCGCCCTTGTGCGCGGCATTCGAACGCGGCGCGAGGCTCGCCAGGGTGACGCTGGTGAGCACCAATGGCTGATTTGCAGGGTGTTTGGTCTGAGGCATGCGTCGTTCGGCTCCGATGTCTGGCAGAATTATACGCACCTGAGTCATCGTTGCCCTATTTCGCATGTCTGCTTCCCCCCTCGATCTACCCGCCCTCGCCCAATCGATCAAGGATTGGGGCCGTGAACTGGGCTTTGCGCACGTCGGCATTGCCGGTGTGGAGCTGGGCGAACACGAAAAACACCTGGAACGCTGGCTGGCCGAGGGCTATCACGGCGAGATGGAGTACATGGGCGCCCATGGCAGCAAACGCTCGCACCCCGACGAGCTGGTGCCGGGCACCTTGCGCGTGGTGTCGCTGCGCATGGACTACCTGCCGGGCGACACGCAGATGGCGCAGATGCTCGCCCAGCCCGAAAAGGCCTACATCTCGCGCTATGCACTGGGGCGCGACTACCACAAGCTGGTCCGCAAGCGCGTACAGCACCTGGCCGAGCGCATCCAGAAAGACATCGGGCCGTTCGGCTTCCGCGCCTTCGTCGACAGCGCGCCGGTGCTGGAAAAGGCCATCGCCGAACAGGCCGGGCTGGGCTGGATCGGCAAGAACACCTTGTTGCTCAACCGCAAGGCGGGCAGCTACTTCTTCCTCAGCGAACTGTTCGTCGACCTGCCGCTACCGGTGGACGAGGCGCAGGCCACCGAGCATTGCGGGCGGTGCAGTGCATGCCTGGACATCTGCCCCACCCAGGCCTTCGTGGGGCCGTATGTGCTGGATGCGCGGCGCTGCATTTCGTACCTGACCATCGAACTGAAGAGCGCGATCCCCGAAGAGCTGCGGCCGCTGATCGGCAACCGGGTGTTCGGCTGTGACGATTGCCAGATCGTGTGCCCGTGGAACCGCTTTGCCCGGCCCACCGGCGAAGCGGATTTCAAGCCGCGCCACGGGCTGGACAATGCCGGGCTGGCGGAGCTGTTCATGTGGGATGAAGAGACGTTTCTGGCCAGCACCGAAGGCTCGCCGCTGCGCCGGGCGGGGTATGAGCGCTGGTTGCGCAACCTGGCGGTGGGGCTGGGCAATGCGCCCTCGACCATACCGGTGCTGGAGGCGCTCCAGGCGCGGCGGGAGTATCCGTCGGAGCTGGTGAGGGAGCATGTGGAGTGGGCGCTGCGTCAGCATCAGGCACGCCTCTAGGCAGGCGGTGCGGCCTTCGCCGGCAAGGCCGGCTCCTACACAGGCCGGTGCCGTCTGTAGGAGCCAGCCTTGCTGGCGAACAGGCCCTCAATGCTCGTCGTTGTACTGGAACTTCGGCATTTCCCAGCGAAACCGTATCGCCAGCAGCCTGAGCAGCAACCCGCCAAACAACGTCAGCAGAATCGCCTGCTCCCCCGGCACCTTGAAGTACACGCACCCCAGGTAGAACCACGCCGCCAGAAACGACACGCTGGCATACAGCTCACGCCGGAAGATCAGCGGAATGTCGTTGCAGAAGATATCCCGCAGGATGCCGCCAAACACGCCGGTGATCACCCCGCTGATCGACGCCACCAGCATGCCCTGGCCCATTTCCAGCGCGGTCATGCAGCCAATCAGGGTGAACGCCACCAGCCCCAGCGCATCGAGCACCAGAAACAGCGAACGCAGGTGGCGCATCAGCGGCGCGATGAAAATGGTGATCAAGGCCGCCACGCTGGTCAGCACCAGGTACTCCGGGTGCTTCACCCAGGTCAGCGGGTAGTGGCCCAGCAGCACGTCGCGCACCGAGCCTCCGCCCAGGGCCGTGACGCAGGCGATCAGCACCACGCCGAACCAGTCCATGCCGCGCCGCCCGGCCGACAGCGCCCCGGTCATGGCTTCGGCGGTAATGGCGATCAAATAGAGCATCAACAGCATGATGGCGCAGGTCCGTGCAAAGAGGCGCGCAGTCTACCCAGTTGCCCCAGGCACCAAAAGGGGGCGCGCCAACGATTGTTGGCGCAGTGCGGGTCAGAACTTGATGAAGTGCTCGCGGTAGTGGCGCAGCTCGGCGATGGATTCGCGAATATCGTCCAGCGCCAGGTGCGTGCCACCCTTCTTGAAGCTGTCGCGCACCTCGGGAGCCCAGCGTGCGGCCAGCTCCTTGAGGGTGGACACGTCCAGGTTGCGGTAGTGGAAGAAATTCTCCAGCTCGCGCATGTGCCGGTACAGGAAGCGACGGTCCTGGCAGATGCTGTTGCCGCAGATCGGCGACTTGCCCTTGGGCACCCACTGCTCCAGGAAGCGGATCGTCTCGGCCTCGGCCTCGGCCATGCTCACCTTGCTCTCGCGCACGCGCTGGGTCAGGCCGGAGTTGCCGTGGGTACGGGTGTTCCACTCGTCCATGCGCGCCAGCACCTCGTCACTGTGGTGGATGGCGATCACCGGACCTTCGGCCAGGGTGTTCAGGTCACTGTCGGTGACGATGGTGGCCATCTCGATGATGACGTCGCTGTCCGGATCCAGGCCGGTCATTTCCAGATCGATCCAGATCAGGTTCTGTGGGTTCTGCATGATTCTGCTCCTCGGTAGGCGCGCAGTTTAGCCTAGTGGAGCGTGCTAGACTCGACGCCGTTGCACCCTCACATGCTTTGCTTGACGAAACGAGACCTACATGGCCAAACGCCAGCTCAATCGCCGCCAGAACTGGCGCATCGAAAAAATCCAGGGTGAGCGCGCCGCCCGCGCTGCCAAACGCGAACAGCACACGCTGGACACCCTCGAAGGCGGCGACCTGGGGCCTGAACAACTGGGCCTGGTGATTGCACACTTCGGCGTGCAGGTAGAAGTCGAAGCACAGGACGGCGACGTGGCCGGCCAGGTGTTCCGTTGCCACCTGCGCGCCAACCTGCCGGCGCTGGTCACTGGTGACAAGGTGGTATGGCGCGCTGGCAACCAGGGTATCGGCGTGATCGTGGCGCAGATGCCGCGCAGCACCGAGTTGTGCCGCCCCGACAGCCGTGGCCAGCTCAAGCCGGTGGCGGCCAACGTCGACCTGATCGTGATCGTGTTCGCCCCGGCCCCCGAGCCGCATGCCAACCTGATCGACCGTTACCTGGTGGCCGCCGAGCATGCCGGTATCCGCCCGCTGCTGCTGCTGAACAAGGCCGACCTGATCGACGAGCAGAACGCCCCGGCGCTGAATGCGCTGCTGGCGGTGTACCGTCAGCTGGGTTACCCGCTGCTGGAAGTGTCGGCGCACCATGGCGACGGCATGCAGCAGTTGCAGACCTTGCTCGATGGGCACATCAGCGTGTTCGTCGGCCAGTCCGGGGTGGGCAAGTCGTCGCTGGTCAACAGCCTGCTGCCCGATGTCGACACCCGCGTAGGCGAGCTGTCGGAGTGGTCGGGCCAGGGCCAGCACACCACCACCACCGCGCGGCTGTACCACTTCCCGGGTGGCGGTGAGCTGATCGACTCGCCGGGCATTCGCGAGTTCGGCCTGGGGCACGTGAGCCGGGCGGACGTGGAGGCCGGCTTCATCGAGTTCAACGACCTGATCGGCACCTGCCGCTTCCGCGACTGCAAGCACGACCGCGAGCCGGGCTGTGCGCTGCTCAAGGCGCTGGAAGACGGGCGCGTGCAGCAGCAGCGCATGAACAGCTATCGCTCGATCATTGCCAGCCTGCCGCAGGACAGCTACTGACGGTCATGGCGCAGGCGTTTGTTCGATGAACATCGCGTGCGCCACATCCTCGACCAGGGCCTTGGACATGCCGCTCAGGTAATGTGCCGCCCAGACAAGCGTGCCATCCGGCTCGATGCCGGCTTGCAAGGTGAGCTTGTAGGCGCAACTGAGCAGCAGGGCCGATTGTTCCAGCGCGAAGTCGGCGTTGTGGCCGGCTTGCACGCGAAACAGGCGCTCGGCGGTGGGGCCGCCCTCGCCTTCGCCGAAAGTGCCGACGCCTAGTGTCTTGAAGACTGAGCTGTTTTCCATCTGTTATCTCCCGACGACTTTCTTAATTGGCTCTACGGGCGTCTTCGCCGGCAAGGCCGGCTCCTACAGGTACTGCGAGCCGTTGTAGGAGCCGGCCTTGCCGGCGAACGAGCGCGCAGCGCTCGCGATCTGTGCACGAGAGGATGTCTTCGAGGGGCAGATTGGCGTATTGGGGTGGATCGGGGACGATTTTCAACATGGGACCTCCGGTGGTGGAGTCGCCCACATCTGCTGTCAAACAAATGGGTGGCAACTGTACGCGGGTTGACAGACCGATCACCGGGACTCGGCGCACACGAATGTGCCCCACGCACAGTCGCCATAAAGGCTGCGCATGCCCACGATAAATACGGCCTGTCAAAACCGGTCGTTGAACACCAACGACGGGACGCAGACTAGAGCGCTACCGTGACCACCGCAATGGCGGGAAAGCGGCAAAAGTATGATTGGGAAGGGGCCTACAGGGAATAGGGAAATTCCGAAGATTCGCCTTACGCGGACACCTGTAGGAGCCGGCCTCGCCGGCGAAGGCGTCAGTTGTCGCAACACATTTGTAGGCCTTTTCACCCAGGCATGTAGTCCACCTCCTGATTCAATCCCACGCCTTGCACCACGCGTCGTAATCATCAAAGGTATCCCGCACCAGATTTGCGCCCACCAGGGACCTCCGGATGCCAGTCTCACTCCTCTACTGCCGCAACGACCTGGCCGCCGCCATGGCCATCGGCGAGCACCTGCGCCTCGAGGGCCTCGCCACCTGCCTGGAGGCCATCGACCCCCAGGCCGACGATGCCTGCACCCTCACCACCCTCATCAGCCGCAGCCTGCACGGCTGCACCCACCTGATCGTGCTGGTGTCGGGCAACACCTGCGGCGCCTGGTGGGTGCCCTTCGCCCTGGGCGCCGCAGCGCTGGCCGACCGACGGGTCGCCACGTTCCAGCTGGGCGAGCCGGCCAGCCCCACCTACCTGGGCGAACTGCCGGCCATGGCGCAAGCCACCGACCTGGACCTGTTCGTCAGCGCGTACCGCCTGGAACACACCCTTGGCCGTGCCCTCAACCTGCCCACGCAGGTCGCACCCGGCGACAATCGCTGCAATGCCCAGCACTTCCAGGCCGAGCTCAAGGCCAGCATCGGTCGCGGCTACTGAAATGCCGAACCCCACACAGCACAACGCCCGCACGGATCACTCCATGCGGGCGTTGTCGGCTGCCGGCTCACTGCGGCTTGTTGGGCTCGTCCATCTTCAACACGCCATCCTCGAAGATGTTCAGCTTCTCGCGCAGTTCACGCGGCTGCATCGGCTCGGGCTCGGGCGTCGGTGCCGCAGCGCCCGGCGCAGGTGCCGCGCCCGGCTGGGCTGCGTCCGGCGGCGTCGGCGAGGTCTGTTCGCCTTCGATGGTGCGCTGGGCCTTCTTGGTCAGCACGATGATGTCGATACGACGGTTCACCGGGTTGAGCGGGTTCTCGCGGTCGAACAGCGACGACGATGCATACCCCACCACCCGCGCCACCTGGGCATCCGGATAGCCACCGGCCACCAGCGCCCGACGCGCCGCGTTGGCACGGTTGGCCGACAGCTCCCAGTTGCCGTAATCACCGGTGCCGGCGTAGGGCTTGGCATCGGTGTGGCCGCTGATGCTGATCTTGTTCGGCACCGCCTTGATGGTGTCGGCCATCGCCAGCAGGATGTCCTCGAAGTACGGCTGCAGGCGCGCACTGCCCAGGTCGAACATCGGCCGGTTCTCGGCGTCCATGATCTGGATGCGCAGGCCGTCCTGGGTGATCTCGAACAGGATCTGGTCCTTGAACTTCTGCAGTTGCGGGTTCTCTTCGACCTTGTTCTGCAGCTCCTGCAGCACCAGGTTCAAGCGGTCTTTCTCGACCTGCTCGGCCATGCTCTCGACCGCGTCCTTGTCCAGCTGGATGCTGGTGTCAGGCGTCGGCTCGGACTGCACTTCAGGGTTGATGGTCTTTTCCGGGGCCAGCTCCGGCGAGCCGCCCAGGTCGATGATGTACGGGGTGCCACTCTCGGAGAACCCGATGGGGTCCTTGAAGTAGCCGGCAATCGCGATCTTCTGCTCGGGCGTGGCGGTGGACAGCAGCCACAGCACAAGGAAGAACGCCATCATCGCCGTGGCGAAGTCGGCGAACGCGATTTTCCAGGCGCCGCCGTGATGGCCGCCGCCGAAGCGCTTTACGCGCTTGATGATGATCGGCTGATTGTTTTCCATGGATCAGCGACCGCGAACTGCTTGTTCCAGCTCGGCAAAGCTTGGACGGTGCTTGGGGAACAGCACCTTGCGACCGAACTCCACCGCCAGCGATGGCGGCATGCCGGAGGCCGACGCCACCAGTGCGGCCTTGATCGCCTCGTACACGTTGACCTCTTCCTTGGCGTCGTGGGCCAGGGAGGTGGCCAGCGGGCCGAAGAAGCCGTAGGCCGCCAGAATACCGAAGAAGGTACCCACCAGCGCCGCACCCACGTGCAGGCCGATGGACTTCTGGTCGCCCTCGCCCAGCGAGGCCATGGTCACCACGATACCCAGTACCGCCGCCACGATACCGAAGCCTGGCATGCCGTCGGCGATGCCGGTCACCGCATGGGACGGGTGGTCGAGCTCTTCCTTCATGCTCAGCAGTTCCATGTCGAACAGGCCTTCGAGCTCGTGCGGGGCCATGTTGCCGGTGGACATGATGCGCAGGTAGTCGCAGATGTACGCGGTCATGCGCTCATCCTTGAGTACCGCCGGGTACTTGGCGAAGATCGGGCTGGCCGCGGCGTCTTCGATATCGCCCTCGATCGCCATCATGCCTTCGCGCCGGCTCTTGTTGAGGATCTCGTAGATCAGGCCCAGCACTTCTATATAGAAGGTGTGCGAGAAGCGCGAGCCGAACATGCTCAGCGACTTCTTGATCACGTGCATGGTCATGTAGCCGGGGTTGGCCTGCAGGAACGCACCAAAGGCGGCACCGCCGATGATCAGCACCTCGAAAGGCTGAATCAGGGCCGCGATCTTGCCGTGAGAAAGAACGTATCCGCCAAGCACGCTCGCGAATACGACAATGATGCCGATAATTTTAGCCATAGATTGGAAGCACTTACTGTCGTGGTCAGGGTCGGGGGCGGAAGTTCGTAAAACTCTTCTTCTACTTATCGGCAGTTCTGCGCCAGACTATAGCCAGTCAAGGCGAAAAGCCAGTTCGGCCACCTCCCAGCATGCCTAGTGAACTCACGTGCCAACTCAAATTCCAAAGACCCTAGACGCCTGGATCAAACTGCTCGACAGCGTGCAACTGCCGGTGCCGCTGGACAGTCACGAGCGGGTAAAAGCCGCCATCGGCGACAGCCGCCGCTCGCTGCGTGACATCGCCGATCTGATGCAGGACAGCCCCGCGCTGGTGCTCAGCGTGATGCGCGAAGCCAACCGGCATACCCACGCCAGCATGGCCGAGCCGGCCGAAAGCCTGGAAATCGCCCTCAACCGGCTTGGCCTCAAGCGCGCCGAAGAACTGCTGCTGCGCCTGCCCACCGCGCCGCCGGCGCAGATCCCCAAGGCCCTGCGCCACCTGCAGATGATCAGCCTGCATGCCAGCCAGCAGGCCAGCGGCCTGTTCGCCAGCCAACTGGCGCGGCTGTGGCAGGAGATCCACTGGGGCAGCCTGCTGTTCCTCTCGCCGTTGTGGACCCTGGCCCTGGCGCACCCCAAGCTGATCGAGGAATGGGAAGTGCGCGTGGTGCACCGCGGCGAGCCGGCCCTGCGCGTGGAGCGCGAACTGTTCGGTGTACCCCTGCTGGCGCTGTGCCGCGCCCTGGCCGACTACTGGCGCCTGCCCAACTGGGTCACCCAGGGCTACCACGTGCTCAGCGAAGAACGCCGCCCGCTGGTCAAGGTCATGCACATCGCCCGCCTGCACGACAACCCGCTGCGCCAGCAACAGCTGCTGGACGCCGACCCGGCCCTGCGCCGCTGGCTCAACCAGCCGGCCAACACCGTACTGCTAGCCAACGGCCTGGCCCTGGCGGCGCAGCACGCCTGGGACTGCCCGCACAGCCAGCGCTGGCAACGCCTGACCAGCCTGTACCTGCAGGTGCCGCTGAGCGAGGTGCAGCAACAGGTGCACCAGCAGGCCGCCAACAGTGCGCGCCTGCACGCCGACGACGACCTCTACCACCCCGCCGAATCGCTGATCTGGCCGACCGGCTCGCACTACGTACACCGCCGCCTGCGGCCTGCCGACGTGCCCTCGACCGAATCGCTGGGGGCCTGGCGCAAGTACTGCGCCGACCTGCTGGTGGAGCCCAGTGCGTTCACCAACGCCATGCACCTGACCACCTACGCCCGCGATGCCCTGGTGGCCTGCGGCATGCAGCGGGTGATGATGCTGATGGCCGACAAGGGCATGACCCACCTGCGCGTGCACCAGATCGCCGGGCTGCCCGCCGAGGCCGGCGGCCTGGTGGTGCCGCTCGCCCAGAGCAAGCTGCTGCAACGCCTGCTGACCCAGTCGGCACAACTGCGCCTGACCCCGGACAACTATGCCCAGTTCGGTGCCCTGCTGCCCGGCACCCTGCGCGTGCTGTTCCGTGGCCAGCACCTGCTGCTGCGCTCGCTGTCGAGCAACGGCAAGGTGGTGATGGTGGTGCTGGCCGACCAGGGCGGCGGCCCGTTCTCGGAGATCAGCGTGCAGGCGTTCGGCAAGACCGCCCAGTGCATCGAGCGCGCCCTCACCGCCTTCAGCAACCGCAGCACCTGACCCATGCGCTACAATCGCCCACTCTGTTCCGATCTGGAGACTCTGGATGACTGACTTTTCCGGCTTGCCCCTGGTGATTGAACCCGCCGACCTGCAAGCCCGCCTGGATGCGCCGGGGCTGATCCTGGTCGACCTGACCAGCACGAAACGCTATGGCAGCGGGCACATTCCCGGTGCGCGCTTCGTCGACCCCAAGCGCACCCAGCTGGGCCAGCCACCGGCGCCCGGGCTGCTGCCGAGCCAAGGCGACCTGGAAAAGCTGTTCGGCGAGCTGGGGCACAACCCGGACGCCGTGTATGTGGTGTATGACGACGAAGGCGGCGGCTGGGCCGGGCGCTTCATCTGGTTGCTGGATGTGATCGGCCATACCCGCTACCACTACCTCGACGGTGGCGCGCTGGGCTGGACCGGCGAGCTCTCGACCGATGTGCCCGCGCCCGCTGCCGGCAGCGTCAGCCTGACCCTGCACGAAGCCCCCACCGCCACCCGCGAATACCTGCAAAGCCGCCTGGGCGCTGCCGACCTGGCGGTCTGGGATGCCCGCAGCCCGCAGGAATACCGGGGTGAGAAAGTGCTGGCCGCCAAGGGCGGACACGTCCCGGGCGCGGTCAACTTCGAGTGGACGGCCGGCATGGACCAGAACGATCACCTGCGCATCCGCAAGGACATGCCCCAGATCCTCGAGCAGCTGGGCATCACCCGCGACAAGGAAGTGATTACCCACTGCCAGACCCACCACCGCTCCGGCTTCACCTATCTTGTGGCCAAACACCTGGGCTACCCACGGGTCAAGGCCTATGCCGGCTCATGGGGCGAATGGGGCAACCACCCCGACACGCCTGTAGAAGTTTAAGGAAATTCAATGAAATCCCGCTTGTTCATCATCAGCCAGTACCTGCTGCCCCACCACCTGCTGTCGCGCCTGGCCGGCTGCGTGGCCGAATGCCGCGTGAAATGGTTCAAGAACGCCTTCACCGCCTGGTTCGCCAAGCGCTACCAGGTCGACATGTCCCAGGCCCAGGTCGAAGACCTGACCGCCTACGAGCACTTCAACGCATTCTTCACCCGCGCGCTCAAGCCGGATGCGCGCCCGCTGGACCAGACCCCGGGGGCGATCCTGTGCCCGGCCGACGGCGCTGTCAGCCAGCTGGGCCCGATCGAGCATGGCCGCATCTTCCAGGCCAAGGGCCACAGCTTCAGCGCCCTTGAGCTGCTGGGCGGCGACCCGGCCAATGCTGCGCCGTTCATGGGCGGCGAATTCGCCACCATCTACCTGTCGCCCAAGGACTACCACCGCGTGCACATGCCGCTGGCCGGTACCCTGCGCGAGATGATCTACGTGCCGGGGCGGCTGTTCTCGGTCAACCAGACCACCGCCGAAAACGTGCCGGAGCTGTTTGCGCGCAACGAGCGCGTGGTGTGCCTGTTCGATACCGAGCGCGGGCCGATGGCCGTGGTGCTGGTGGGCGCGATGATCGTGGCGTCGGTCGAGACGGTATGGGCCGGGCTGGTCACGCCGCCCAAGCGCGAGCTGAAGACCTTCCGCTACGACGAGGCAGCGCGTGCACCGATCCACCTGGAAAAAGGCGCCGAGCTGGGCCGCTTCAAGCTGGGTTCGACGGCTGTGGTGCTGTTCGGGCCAGAGCAGGTGAAGTGGGCCGAATCGCTGGGTGCGGGGTCGGTGGTGAACATGGGCGAATGCCTGGGGTTGCCGGCGCAGCACGCCTGACCCAACAAAAAGCCCGCAGCGATGCGGGCTTTTTTGTGCCTGGCTGTCGGGCCTCATCGCGGGTCAAGCCCGCTCCCACAGGGGCTGCACGGCCTTCTGGAGCGATGGCAAACCTGTGGGAGCGGGCTTGACCCGCGCAGCGGCCGCGCTTTCTCAGTCGCGACCGTCGCGATCCCTGAAGCCCAGCAGATACAGCACCCCATCCAGCCCCAGCGTCGAAATCGCCTGCTTGGCCGACTGCTTGACCAGCGGCTTGGCCCGGAACGCCACGCCCAGGCCGGCAATCGCCAGCATCGGCAGGTCGTTCGCACCGTCGCCCACGGCAATCGTCTGCTCCATCTGCAAGCCTTCCTTGCGTGCCAGCTCGGTCAACAGGTCAGCCTTGCGCTGCGCGTCGACAATCGGCTCCACGGCTACGCCGGTCACCTTGCCGTCCACCACTTCCAGCTCGTTGGCGAACACATAGTCGATGCCCAGCTTGGCCTGCAGCTGCTTGGCAAAGTAGGTGAAGCCACCCGACAGGATCGCGGTCTTGTAGCCCAGGCGCTTGAGCTCGGCGAACAGCACCTCGGCGCCCTCGGTCAGGCGCAGCGAAGCACCGATCTCGTCCAGCACGTTGACGTCCAGGCCCTTGAGCAGCGCAAGGCGTTCCTTGAAGCTGGCACGAAAATCCAGCTCGCCACGCATGGCACGCTCGGTGATTTCCGACACCTGCTCGCCCACGCCTGCCGCCTTGGCCAGCTCGTCGATGACCTCGGCCTCGATCAGGGTGGAGTCCATGTCGAACACCGCCAGGCGACGGTTGCGGCGGAACAGCGAGTCCTGCTGGAAGGCGATGTCGACGTTCAGCTCCTGCGCCACGCTGAGGAACTCGGCACGCAGGGCCTGCGGGTCGGCCGGCTCGCCACGCACGGAGAACTCGATGCAGCCCTTGCCCTGGTCGGCCGGGGTGTCCAACGCGATACGACCCGACAGACGGTCGATATGGTCGATGTTCAACCCGTACTGGGCGGTGATGGAGCTCACCCGCTGCAACTGCTCGGCAGTGACCTTGCGCGTCAGCAGGGTCACGATGTGGCGGGCCTTGCCCTGGCCGTCGACCCACTGCTGGTAGTCCTGCTCGGAAACCGGGGTGAAGCGCACCTGCTGGTCCAGCTTGTACCCGGTGAAGAGGATGTCCTTGAGCACGGCGCTGGCCTGCTCGGTGCTGGGGATTTCCACCAGGATGCCGAACGACAGCGTGTCGTGGATGACCGCCTGGCCGATGTCGAGGATGTTCACCCCGCCCTGGGCGAGCACGCCGGTAATGGCCGCGGTGAGACCCGGACGGTCCTCGCCGGTGATGTTAATCAGAACGATTTCGCGCAAAACGGGCTCCGACACAGTGACAAAACGCGCATTCTACCCACTTTCGCAGACCATCGGGCGCAGTCGATACTTTGCCGGCCCATGCCCTGTCGCTATACTGCGCAGCACCTTCTCCGACATAAAGAGCCGCGCTCTGTGAACCGGCCCACGCCAGTTAAAACCGACAATTTCTTCCTGCTGATCTTCCGTGCCCTGCGCCAGCGCCGTGTGCCGTTGGCCTTGCGGATCGCCTGCCACAACGTGTTTCTGGTAGCGCTGGCGCTGGTCATCTACGCCGGGGTCATGGGCCTGCAGTTCAAGCAGGCCATGCACGAGCAGGCCGACGCCCTGGGTCAGAGCCTGACCACGCAGACCGCCACGTCTGCCACCGAACTGCTGGTGTCCAACGACATCCTCAGCCTCAACGTGCTGCTCGGCAACCTGGTGAAGAACCCGCTGGTGGCCCATGCCGCCATCTACAGCGTCGACAACCGGATCCTCGCCGAAGCCGGCCAGCGCCCGAAAAACGGCCTGCTGGGCGAGGTCGAGGGCCTGTACCAGACCAAGATCACCTTCCAGGACGTGACGGCCGGGCAACTGCGCATCAGCCTGGACATGAGCCAGTTCCAGCAGCCGCTGACCATCAGCCTGCAGAGCATGGGCATTCTGGCGGCGATCCTGCTGGCCCTGGCCCTGGCCTTGAGCCTGCGCCTGGGGCGCTTCATTTCGACGCCGCTGCTGCAACTGCGGGTGTGGCTGCGCGACCTGGATGCCTACACCCCGGCCACCGACCGCCAGGACGAGATCGGCGACCTGGCGCGCCAGCTGCATTCGCGCTTTGCCCCGCCACCGCCGGAGCCTGAAGCAGAGCCCGAGGAAGAAGACGACTACGACGAACACGAAGCGCAGCCGGCCTTGCAGGTGCGCAACCTGCGCGAGCCGGCGCTGGAGCCCAAGCCGGCGCTGCCCAGGCCAGTAGCGCATGATGAAGACGACGACGAGGCGTTTGCCGACCTGCGCGACGACAGCGATGCCGCACCGCAGGCTGTAGTACCCACTGCGCCACGCGAGCCGCAGGCCAGTGCGGTGCTGGCGGTGCAACTGGGCTCCCAGGAGCAACTGCGCCGCCTGCCTCGGGCACGTCTGACCGAACTGCTGGACCGCTACCGCGACTGCCTCGACCAGGCCGCGTCGCTGTATGAAAGCGAAGTGCACACACTCAACGATGGCAGCACGCTGCTGTTGTTCCACAGCTCGGAAAGCGGCGAGGACTACCTGACCAACGCCATCTGCTGTGGCGAACTGCTGCGTGCCCTGGGACATGCGTTGCAGGTGGAAGTGGCCGACAGCGGGATTACCCTGCAATTGCAGCTGGGCCTGGCGCTGGGTGAAGACCTGCACGGCCTGAGCCAGATCGACCTGCTGCTGACCGACAAGGCCCAGGATGCCCTGGCGTTGTCGCAACACAGCCGCAACCTGCTGCTGGTGGAGCGCAAGGTCAGTGATGATGCGCTGATTCGCCAGCGTGCCCGCATCCGCCCGATTGCCAGCCCTGAAGGGGCGTGCTGTGTGGAGCGCCTGATGGAGCCGTATCCGTCGATGCTGGAGCGCCAGCTGGCACGGATGCACGAGCGCCAGATCAAGACCTGAGGCCCCGTAGGAGCCGGTTTCAACCGGCCACAAAAAAGCCCGCATCGCTGCGGGCTTTTTTGTGGCCGGTGTCCCGTCCTGAATAAGGTTTACACCTCCCATCCCGAATTTCCGGAGAGTCAGATGGAGCAAGGTGTAAAGCGCACACAGCGTG
>NZ_JAMYBY010000029.1:0-34772 GCF_024126555.1 Pseudomonas sp. VE 267-6A | reverse complement strand
AGCCCGCTCCCACAGAGGCAATGATGTCCTTGTGGGAGCGGGCTTGACCCGCGATGGGTTCCACGCCAGCAGTGCGCCCTGCACTCCGTACCACGCTTTACGCTATAATCCCGCCCTTTCGCTGCCACCCGCCCATGAGGCCGGGGCGCACATCTACAGATTTGAAGAGGCTAGACCCTTGGCATTGACGATTCTTGGCCTGTCCGGCGCCCTTAGCCATGATCCTTCCGCGGCCCTGTACATCGACGGCAAGCTGATTGCCGCCGCTGAAGAAGAGCGCTTCGTGCGCGACAAACATGCAAAGAACCGCATGCCCTACGAATCGGCGAAGTTCTGCCTCGAACAGGCCGGCATCAAGCCGTCCGATGTCGATGTGGTAGCGATTCCGTTCGCCCCCATCAGCCTGTTCGGCAAGGCCCGCTGGCACTACGCCAAGCGTTACTGGTACGCCCCGGATCGCGCCCTCGACGCGCTGCTGATGGGCAACCGTCGCTACAAGCGCTACCGCAACAAGATCGTCTGGTGCCTGGAGCAACTGGGCTTCGATCCGAAAAAGATCAAGATCGAACCGGTCGAGCACCACCTGGCCCACGCCTCCAGCGCCTACCACTGCTCGGGTTTCAAGGAAAAGACCGCGATCCTGGGCATCGACGGCAAGGGTGAGTACGCCACCACGTTCTTCGGCTACGGCGAAAACGGCAAGATCCACAAGATCAAGGAATTCTTCGACCCGGACTCCCTCGGCGGCCTGTATGGCGCGATCACCGAGTTCCTGGGCTTCGAAATGCTCGACGGCGAGTTCAAGGTCATGGGCATGGCGCCGTATGGCGACGCCAGCAAGTATGACTTCTCGCGCCTGGCCAGCTTCGAAAACGGCGAGCTGGAGATCAACACCGACTACGCCAACGTCATCGGCCTGCGCCGCTATAAAGAGAAGGGCAAGGGTTTCTACTTCTCGCCCAAGCTGATCGAGTGGCTGGGCCCCAAGCGCGAAGGCGACATCGCCGACGAGCCGTACATCCACTACGCGGCCAGCATGCAGGCGCTGTTCGAGAAGCTCGCGCTGCAGATGATCGACTACTACCTGGGTGACGTGCTCAAGGAAACCGGCAAGCTGGCCTTTGCCGGCGGCTGCGCGCTGAACGTCAAGCTGAACCAGAAGATCATCGCCCGCCCCGACGTGAAGGAGCTGTTCGTGCAGCCCGCCTCGGGCGACGCCGGCACCGCAGTCGGTGCTGCCGCCTATGTGTCCCACGCCCGTGGCGTACCGGTCGAGAAGATGGAACACGTCTACCTCGGCCCGGCTTACAGCAACGAGGACGTGATCGCCGCCTGCGCCCGTCACGAACACAAGCCGACCTGGCGCAAGCTGGACAACATGCCCGAGCAGATCGCCCAGATCATGGTCGACGGCAACCCGGTGGCCTGGTTCCAGGGCCGCATGGAGTTCGGCCCGCGGGCCTTGGGCGGACGTTCGATCATCGGCTGCCCGAGCGTGCCGGGCGTGGCCGACCGCATCAACCACCAGATCAAGTTCCGCGAGCGCTGGAGGCCTTTCTGCCCGTCGATGCTCGACACCGTGGCGCCGCAGATGATCAAGATCGATCACCCGGCCCCGTTCATGACCTTCACCTTCGAAGTGGCTGAAGAGTGGAAGACCCGCGTGCCGGAAGTGGTCCACGAAGATGGCACCTCGCGGGCCCAGGTGCTCAAGCGTGAGTACAACCCGCGCTACTACGACATGATGAAGGCGCTGGAGACCCTGACCGGCAACGGCGTGTCGCTCAACACCTCGCTCAACCGTCGTGGCGAACCGATGATCTGCTCGCCGACCGATGCCCTGAACATGTTCTTCGGCTCGGACCTGCAGTACCTGATCATGGAAGACATCCTGGTGGTCAAGGACGGCGCGAAAGCTTATGACAGCGTTGGCTGAACGGCACGTTCTGCAGTTTTGCCATGGCTATGACGGGCCGTTTCTCGACTGCGCCCGTCAGTACGCCAGCCTGTTCGCGGGCAAGGGCTACCGCGTCACCACGGTGTTTCTCACCGGCGCCGCCGATCCGCAGGTGGCGGCGGGCTGTGCGAGCGATGAAGTGCTGTTTCTCGAGTTCAGCTCCAAGGCCATTCGTGGCTTGAAGCTGGGCGCGATTCGCGAACTGCGCCGCATTGCCGCGTCGCGCCGATTCAGCTTCTGCATCGCCCATCGCTTCAAGCCTATCTACATCGCCCTGCTGGCCACCCGCCTGCCGGTGATCGGCGTGCACCACGCCTTTGGCGACTACCAGCGGCGTACCCGCCAGCTGTTCGCCAACCTGTTCAGCAAACGCCTGAGCCTGCTCGGGGTGTCGGACGCGGTGCGCGACGACATGCGCCAGTGCCTGCCCAAGTGGCCGGCCGAGCGTATCCAGACGCTGTACAACCGCATCGATATCGACGCCCTGCAGGCCAGCCTGGTGCCCGCCGCGCAGGCGCGCCAGGCCCTGGGCCTGGATGCGAAGGCGTGGATCGTCGGCAACGTCGGCCGCCTGCACCCGGACAAGGACCAGGCCACCTTGCTGCGCGGGTTTGCCCAGGCGCTGCCGGCACTGCCGGCAGGCGCCCGCCTGGCAGTGCTGGGCACCGGCCGCCTGGAGCACGCGCTCAAGGCGCAGGCCGAGGCGCTGGGGATTGCCGCACAGGTGGACTTTCTCGGCCAGGTGCCGGATGCACGGCGCTATTTCAGTGCCTTCGACGTGTTTGCCCTGAGCTCGGACCACGAGCCTTTCGGCATGGTGCTGCTCGAAGCGATGGTCGCCGGCGTGCCATTGCTGGCCACCGCTTGCGGTGGCGCCAAGGAAGTGGTCGAAGGTGTCGGCATCCTGTTCCCGCTCGGGGATGCCGAGCGTCTGGCGCAAGGCCTGCAACACCTGGCCAAGCTGGACCAGGCGCAACGCCAGGCCTGTGCCGAGCGCATGCTCGAGCGCCTGCGCGAACGCTTCTCCGACACGGCCGTGCGCGAGACTTTCTGGCACCTTCCCCAGGTTGTCGAACTGACGGGGCAGGCCTGATGCTCAATTATGTACAAGGCTGGCGTGAGCGCGGCTGGCGCGTGATCGATGCGCCGGCCTACGCCGACGCCTGGCAGCGCTTTGGCGGCAGTGTGGCGACCCACCCGCTGGTGCTCGCGCAACTGGCCGAGATGGCCGATATTCCGGTGCGTTACCTGGGCTGGTACCAGGGTGACCAACTGAAGGCGGCCATCCCCACCTGGGACCGCTACCTGGCATTGTCCAAGGACGTGCTCAAGCGCCGGGGCAAGAAGGGCCTGTTCGACCTGGGCAATGCCGAGCTGATTCTGCCGGCCGCTGCCGATGCACAGGCGCCGCTGCGCCATGCCGGGCGCTACCTGTCCGAGCTCAACCAGGGCCGTTTCAGCGGCCTCAAGGCGCAGCCCGAAGCCCTGGCCATGGCACGCCAGCCCGAAGAACTGTCGAAGAAGTTTCGCTACAACCAGCGCCGCGAACTGCGCTTGCTGGAAGAGGCGGGCGGGCAGGTGCGGGCCATCACCGAGTTCACCAGTACCGAGATCGCGTCGATGTATTGCGACCTGTTCCAGCGCCGCTGGGGCTTTGCGGCCACCGGTGCCGAGCGCATGGCCGAGATGGTCGAACGCCTGCGCGCGTTGCTGATCGGCTCGGTGCTGTTTCTGGAAGACAAGCCGATCGCGATCCAGCTGGTGTACCGCGTCGAGGCTCCCGAGTGGGTCAGCGTCGAGTACGTCAACGGCGGCGTCGATCCCGAGACGCGTGCGTTCAGCCCAGGCAGCGTGCTGAGCTTTCTCAACACCCAGAGCGCCTGGGAAGCCGCGCGCGCGCTGAACAAGCCGCTGCGGTTCTCCTTCGGCCGCGCCGATCGCGAGTACAAGGACCGATGGTGCAACCCCGTGCCGGTGTTTCAGGTGTGAGCCGCAAGCAGCAGTTGCTCAGGCGCCATCGGCGCAACAAGCGCGTGGGCCTGCTGGTCGCTCTGGTGGTGCTGATCGCCCTGGGCGTGCTGGTGAAATGGTGGCTGGCGCTGATGCTGTTGCCGCTGTTGTGGGTGGCTCACGAGGCATGGTTTGCCGATCACCTGTTCTATTCGCCAGGTGATGATTATCTGTACGAGTTCCCTGAACCCTGCGAGCGCGTGCCGGTGTCGCTGGATGGCCTGGTGCTGCGTGCGCCGGCATCATTGAGCCTGTCGGGCGATGAGACGCTGGTGCTGCAGGTGCGTGTCAAAAGCTCGCTGCTGGGGCGTTTTCGCGACCCTGGCGTCGAGGTGTCTGGCGAGGGGGGGGCGGATCTGCAGGGCTTGGAGCGCGGGGTCGACGGGCTGCGCTACCTCAATCTGACCGGGCAGGCGCCGGCGCTGCTGGCCGGCACTCTGCGCATCCGCGGGCGTTGCTGCCGGGTGGTCGAGGCTGCGTCGCTGATCGTGGTGCGCGCCAGCGACCTGCGCCAGCGCCGGGTGATGGTGATTGCGCCCCACGCCGACGATGCGGAACTGGCCGCCTACGGGCTGTACAGCCAGGCCGAAGAGGCGTGGGTCGTGACGCTTACGGCCGGCGAGATCGAGGCCGAGCATTACCAGCAGATGGGCCTGGAGCCTGCGCAGGCCGCACGCCTGAAGGGCCGCTTGCGCGCGTGGGACAGTATCGCCGTACCGCGCTGGGCCGGTGTGCCAGAAGTGCAGTGCGTGCAACTGGGCTATTTCTGCCTGCAGTTGCCCGCCATGCAGGCCGCACCGGATCAGCCCGTCGCCTCACGCGAAGCCGACCTGAGCGATACGCGGCTGTTCCGCCAGCTCAACGCCCTGTCGCTGCCGGGCGACCAGGACGGCGCGCCCACCTGGAACAACCTGCTGGCCGACCTGCGTGCACTGATCATGCAGGCGCGCCCACAGGTGCTGGTGATGCCGCACCCGACCCTGGACCCGCATCCGGACCACCTGTGTGCCCAGGCCGCCGTGCTCGAAGCGTTGCACGGCCTGCAATGGCAGCCCGAGAGCGTGCTGTACTACGCCAACCACCTGCATGACAACGATCGCTGGCCGATGGGTGACAGCGGTTCCGGCATTGCCTTGCCGCCGCAGGTCGAGCCTGGCCAGGCCTGGGCGCCCTACAGCCTGAGCCTGACGCTGGACACCCAGCGCGACAAGGCCATGGCCCTGGGCATGATGCATGACCTGCAGCCGCGTGCACCCTTCAAGCGTCGCCTGCGTCGCCTGCTGCAACGTTGGCTGGCCGGGCGTCAGCCTTCGCCTTACGGTGAGAACGAGTTCTTCCGCAAGGCGGTACGTCGACACGAATTGTTCTGGCGCCGGGACCTCTGAACCCGGTGCATGACTGCATAGCTGTGGCCCGAGCGCCGCAAGGAAGACAATGAAAGTTCTATTTCTGGTGCAGAAGGAACAGCGGGCCATTCTTGACCGGCTGTACGAAGGGGTTGCGGCCCATTGCGAATGCGACCTGCGCTGGTTGAGCAGTGCCGAACAGCGCGATCTGCACGGGTATTTTCGCCGCGAGGTGGACGTCACCCGGTACGACCGCATCGTCTTCTTCCTGCGCTTCAAGCAGGAGATCCGTCAGGTCGGTTTCATCCGTACCGTGCCCAATCTGGTCATTCTGGAGCACGATGCCTACCAGAACTACATTCCGTGCAAGTACACCGGCAAGTTCAGCGCGCATTACCGCAAGCTGCCCTGGGCCCGGGTGATCAGCTCGGGCTTCATGGTCAGCGAGCGCCTGCGCCAGGAAGGCTTCGACGCGGTGTTCGTGCCCAAGGGCTACGACCAGCAGTTGCTGGCCGACCAGGGGCGCGAGCGGGACATGGAACTTGCCTTCGTCGGCAGCACCAACAGTGTGGCCTACAGCGGCCGCAAGGCGTTGCTCGACGAGCTGGGGCAAGTCGAGAACCTGGTGGTGACCCGTACCAATTCGGGTGCCGAGTATTGCGACACGCTCAACCGCATTCGTTTCTTCGTCAGTGCCGACGTTGGCATGGGCGAATACATGATCAAGAACTTCGAGGCCATGGCCTGCGGTTGCGTGCTGCTGGCGTTCGACCAGGGCGAGGCGGAGAATCGTGCGCTGGGTTTGCAGGACATGCACAACGTCGTACTGTATGGCAGCATTGCCCAGCTGCAGGCCAAGTTGAAGGTCCTGCGTGCCGACGAGGCCCTGGTGCAGCGTATCGCCACCAACGGCCGCGATCTGGCGGTTTCACGTTTCAGTTTCGCCCAGGTCGGGCGCAGTATTGTCGAGCAGTTGCAGCCGGTACTCCGTCCTCACCCACCACTGAGCGCTTGGCAGCGTCTGCGTCTGAAACTGGGGGTCTGACTCCCTGGGCTGCCGCCCGAACGGACTGGAGAGGTTGCGACTGCATGGATGTATTTACCGGGGGTTGCTGTGCAATTTAGTGAAAAGAGTGATGTGACGCTGGTAGTGACCAGCTGTGGGCGGTTCGATCTGCTCAAGCTGACGCTGGACAGCTTCGATCAGTTCAACACGGCGCCTGTCCGTGAGGTTTTCATCACCGAAGACAGCGGTGACGAGGCCGTACACAACGCCATTCCGGAGCACTGGAAGCCTTACTGCACGGTGTTCGTGAACAAGCCCAAGCTTGGGCAACTGGCGTCGATCGACCTGGCCTACGGCCATGTCAAAACCCCGTACATCTTTCATTGCGAAGATGACTGGCGGTTCTATCGCCCGGCCTTCGTCGAAGATTCGCAGGCGATTCTCGAGGCGCGGCCGAAACTGCTGCAGGTATGGCTGCGCAATTTCGTCTACGACCTCAACGTCAACAGCCCCTACATTCATCTGGGCGAGCGCGAGATCATCGCCGGGGTCCCTTGCTACCCGCTGCTCTCGGACAAGCCCGAGTGGCAGTCTTTCTCGCTGAACCCAGGGCTGCGGCGCCTGAGTGACTATCATCTATGTGCACCCTTCGCTGCGCATGGCGGTGAAAAGTCGCTGTCAAAGCGGTATGCCGAACTTGAGCTGACCGCTGTGACCCTTGAGGGCGATGCGGTACTGCACACCGGATTCGGCCATCACGTCAAGATGCCCGAGGAGCGGCTGCGCAAGGCACGTCGCAAACAGCGCGAGCGTGTTCGGTTGGCGTTGGCGGCAATAGCGGGGTTGGTGGTGGGAGTTGGCCTTGCTCTTCTTTTTTCGTGAGTCGTTTTCTGCCTTTTCAGTGATACGTGAATCAAGGTGGGCTGGCCAGTGAACGTCATCAATATCATGTGGGCTGGTGGCTCGCCGTTCGTCTCGGTGCACAAGGTCCATCAGCAGATTCTTTCGCTGGTGCCTCCTGACATCTCTGTGAACAGCTGGTTGCTGCAGGGCCATGGGGCTGCGTGCGCCCCGGGCGCAACGCGGGAATGGAACCTGCCACAGCGCCTGATAAAGGGCCGTCATGTGTGGGGGCTGCTGCAGCCCTGGTTGCGCGCCCGGCTGCGCAAGGCGCTGCTGGAGGCCGATGCCGACGCCTTGCTGCTCGATGGGGTGGGTGTGTCGCGCCTGATCTTGCCTGTGCTCAAGGGCCTGCCTGAGGTAAAGGCGACCGTGGTGTTTCACGGCAAGACCCGTTTGCATCCCAGTGACGTGGCGCTGTTGCGCGGGTTCAAGCCGGCGCAGCTGTCACTGGTGGCGGTGTCGGCCACGCTGGCGGCGTCATTGCAGGCCGAGCTGGGCCTGAAGGTGACGGCCTTGCGTACCGCGTTGGAACCTACCCGTTTTTGCGACGAGCAACTGACAGCGCAGCAAGCGCGCGAGGTCATGGGGTTGAGGGAGCCCGGTGTGCGGATCATGGGGGCTGTCGGTCGCCTGGTCATGGACAAGGGGTTCGACTACCTGATCGATGCATTTGCCGCCGCTAGCCGGACGCAACCCGATCTGCGCCTGGTCATTCTCGGCGAAGGCCCCGAGCGCCCATTGCTGCAGCAAAAGATCCAGGCGCTGGGTCTGCAGGGCAAGGTATCGCTGGCAGGGCATTGTGACATTCTGGGGCGCCTGTACCAGGCGTTCGACTGGTTGCTCGTGCCTTCGCGGGCCGAGGGCCTGGGCCTGGTACTGCAGGAGGCAGTCATTGCCGGCGTGCCGGTGCTGTGCAGTGACCTGCCGGTGTTCCATGAACAGTTGGGCGATAGCGGTCTTTACGCTCGGGTCGGTGACGTGCAGGAGTGGGCTGCTGCCATCGAGCGTTGCGCCAGCCTGCCGGCAACCGCCGTTGCCCAGGCGCAGCACCGCTCGTTGGCCCCGGAGCAAGCCTGGGAATGCTTCAGTCGAACCCTGCGGGAAATGTGGGCGGTCAAGCCTGACTCAGGGAGCCAGTAGGGCCTGTTCCAGCTCGGCGAGGGGGAAGCTCCCGTCGAGTTTTTCACGTGACAGGTAGCGGGCGAAGTGCTGTATGTTGCGCTTGATCATGCGCCGGCTCAGCGGCCCGCGCAGAAAGCGCATGTCCGCCACATCGATCAGCCCCCACTGCTGACCGGGCGTCACCACGATGTTGCCCAGGTGCAGCGAGCGAAAATACACCCCCGATCGATGCAGGGTCCGTACCAGGCGGACCATGTCCGGCAGTGCCTGCTGCCAGCTGAAGCCTTCCTTGCGGCTGAGCTGGCTCAGCGTCTGGCCGGGCAGGGGGTGGTACAGCACCGCCGTCATGCCGGGCTTTTCCAGGCGGTAATGCGCCAATACCCGCAGAGTCGGAATGCCCAACTGCTCCAGCCTGGCGGCGTTGTCGATGAAGCGGCGGGAGTAGGGGCGCAGCAACGCCGACGACAGCAGGCGCTTGCGCCGGAAAAGTTTAAGGATATTGCCGTTCTCTAGCAGGTAGACTTTCGCACCGTAGCTGTCAGCTTCCAGTATCTGGGCACCGACGATCAGTTGGTTGAGGTCGGCCTGAGGGAGCCGGGAGCATTGCATGTAGATGGCCTTGTCGAAATAGCGAGCAGGAATGACAGGGCATAATGCCGAAAACTAAAAGAATGCACCATGTTGGTCGCTTGGATTGAATGGGGAAGGGATGATGTACGCGAGTCGCTGGGCGCAATTGTGGTTGGCTGTAGGGCTGCTCTGGTTTCTGGTAGGTATTGCTCTGGCGCCTAGTAACAAGATTTATCAGCAAGGTCTGATCGCGTTTCTTTGGCTACCGACCCTGGTACTGGGCTGGTCGGCCCGGGAGCAGGTCGGCCGATTGTGGGCACAGCAGCGCGCGCTGTGCATGAGCGTGCTTATGTTGCTGGGCTGGGGCCTGGTGTCGTTGAGCTGGGCCGTAGGTGAAGAGCCGATCCGGGAGGGCAAGCGGCTGTTCTACATCATCCTGTTCCTGTTGGCGTTTCCTTTGCTGGCCAGTGCAGGTACGCAGCGATTTTTACTTTTGATGCAATGGGGTGGCATCGGTCTGGGGTTGGCCGCTGCAATCTCGATCGTCCACTTCTACGGAGTCCTGGGACGCCCATGGGTGGCTCGGCTGCAAGGCATCGGTGAAATTTCCCATCCGATTCTGGGTGCCTACGTGGTGGGTGCGGCCATTGTCTGGATGTTGCACTGGATGCCGCAACAGCGCTGGATGCAGCTTTTATGGGCACTTTCGGTGGTATGTCTGGGGGCCTTCGTGATGCTTGGCCAAAGCCGCGGCGCTGCGCTGGCCCTTCTGCTTACCGTCGTGGCAATGCCGCTTTGGTGCCGTGACCGGCGCAGTCGAGTGCTTGCCGCTGGGGCGCTGATCATTTCGGTACTGGGCTTTCTGATGGTCTACCGGCTGATCGTATTGCGCGGCGTTTCCTATCGTCCCGAGATTTTCAACAGCGCGCTCCAGATGATCGCCGACCATCCCTGGCTGGGATTGGGCCTGGGTACGCAGTTCAAGGTGGTGGCCAACGGTATTGCCTTCGATCACTCGCACAACATGTTCACCCACATCGGCATCGAGCTGGGTGTGCCTGGCCTGTTGCTGTGGGCTGCAGTGTGGCTGCTGGTGCTCAGGGAGGGGTGGCGTGCCCGCGACACGCTGTTGGGCAAGGGCCTCATCGGTCTGTGGCTGTTCTGCACCCTGGCCATGCAGTTCGACGCTGCGAGCCTGACTGGCACCCCCCGTGCCGAATGGTTCATCAGTTGGTTGCCAGTGGGGCTGGCCAGCGTGCTGGTGTGGGCGCGTGCCCAATCGGCAGGCTGTGATAAAATCGATCGTTCAACCTGAACAGTGAGCTCGAAGATGGCTGAAACACCGCGCACGGCGCAGCAGAGCTCCAGTCTGAAGATCTATTTCCGACTGTTGACCTACGTAAAGCCCTACATTGGCATTTTCCTGCTGAGTATCCTCGGCTTCGTGATATTCGCCTCGACCCAGCCCATGCTGGCGGGCATCCTCAAGTATTTCGTCGATGGGCTGAGCAATCCCGAAGCGGTGTTGTTCCCCAACGTGCCTTACCTGCGTGACCTCCAACTGTTGCAGGCCGTGCCGCTGCTGATCGTGCTGATCGCCGCCTGGCAGGGCCTGGGCTCGTTTCTGGGCAACTTCTTTCTGGCCAAGGTTTCCCTGGGCCTGGTACACGACCTGCGGGTGGAGTTGTTCAACAAGCTGCTGGTACTGCCCAACCGCTATTTCGACAGCCACAACTCCGGACACCTGATTTCGCGTATCACCTTCAACGTGACCATGGTCACCGGCGCCGCCACCGATGCAATCAAGGTTGTGATCCGCGAAGGCCTGACCGTGGTGTTCCTGTTCGGCTATCTGCTGTGGATGAACTGGAAGCTGACTATCGTGATGCTGGCGATCCTGCCGCTGATCGCGCTGATGGTCAGCAGTTCGAGCAAGAAATTCCGCAAGCAGAGCAAGAAGATCCAGGTGGCCATGGGCGATGTGACGCATGTCGCGTCCGAGACCATCCAGGGCTATCGCGTGGTGCGCAGTTTCGGGGGCGAGAACTACGAGCAGCAGCGCTTCGCCGATGCCAGCCAGAGCAACACCGAGAAGCAGCTGCGCATGACCAAGACCAGCGCGGTATACACACCGATGCTGCAACTGGTGATCTACTCGGCCATGGCCGTGCTGATGTTCCTGGTGCTGTACCTGCGCGGCGACTCCACCGCCGGCGACCTGGTGGCCTACATCACTGCGGCCGGTCTGCTGCCCAAGCCGATCCGCCAGCTGTCGGAAGTCAGCTCGACCATCCAGAAGGGTGTGTCGGGGGCCGAGAGCATCTTCGAGCAGCTGGATGTGGAGCCGGAAGTCGACCACGGCACCGTCGAGCGCGACCGGGTTACCGGGCGCCTGGATGTACGTCATCTGAGCTTCACCTACCCGGGTAGCGAGCGCCGCGTGCTCGATGACATCAGCTTCACCGCCGAGCCGGGTCAGATGGTGGCGCTGGTTGGGCGTTCGGGCAGCGGCAAGTCGACCCTGGCCAGCCTGATACCGCGTTTCTATCCGCATGCCGAGGGCGAGATCCTGCTCGATGGCGTGGAGGTGGAGCAGTACCGCCTGCGTAACCTGCGTCGGCACATTGCCCAGGTGACCCAGCATGTGACCCTGTTCAACGACACCGTGGCCAACAACATCGCCTACGGTGACCTGGCCGGTGCGCCGCGCGAGCAGATCGAGGCTGCGGCAGCCGACGCGTATGCCAAGGAGTTCATCGATCAGTTGCCCCAAGGGCTGGACACCGAGGTCGGCGAGAACGGCGTGCTGCTGTCCGGCGGTCAGCGCCAGCGTCTGGCGATCGCCAGGGCCCTGCTCAAGAATGCACCGCTGCTGATTCTGGACGAGGCCACCTCGGCCCTCGACACCGAGTCGGAGCGGCACATCCAGGCCGCCCTGGACCAGGTGATGAAAGGCCGTACCACCCTTGTGATCGCGCACCGCCTGTCGACCATCGAGAAGGCCGACCTGATCCTGGTGATGGATCAGGGGCGCATCGTCGAGCGTGGCACGCACGGCCAGTTGCTGGCTGAAAACGGCTATTACGCGCGCCTGCACGCCATGGGCCTGGATGAGCCGGCCAAGGCCGACATCACCTGAGTCACCCTGCCAGGGCGCGTTCTGCGCCCTGGTTGTCACAGCAGGTTACCGGCGCCGAACAGGCCGGTGCCAGGGCTGTGCTAATATCCCGCCCCTGTTCATTTTGTCTATATGGGTTGCCCATGAAGTTGTCCATGCCGCGTTTCGATCAAGCTCCGGTACTGGTGGTCGGGGATGTCATGCTCGACCGCTACTGGCATGGCGGTACCTCTCGCATTTCACCTGAAGCCCCGGTACCGGTGGTCAAGGTCGAGCAGATCGAGGACCGTCCGGGTGGTGCGGCCAACGTTGCGCTGAACATTGCCGCGCTGGGTGCGCCGGCCTCGCTGGTGGGCGTCACCGGCCAGGACGAGGCCGCCGACAGCCTGGCCAACAGCCTGCAGGCAGCGGGGGTGCGTTCGATCTTCCAGCGCATCGCCCATCAGCCGACCATCGTCAAGCTGCGGGTCATGAGCCGTCACCAGCAATTGCTGCGCATCGATTTCGAAGAACCCTTTGCCACCGACCCGCTGTCGCTGGGCGCCGAAGTCGACGCCCTGCTCGAAGGGGTGAAGGTGCTGGTGCTGTCCGACTACGGCAAAGGCGCATTGAAGAACCATCAGAGCCTGATCCAGGCCGCGCGGGCCAAGGGCATTCCGGTGCTGGCCGACCCCAAGGGCAAGGATTTCTCGATCTACCGCGGCGCCAGCGTCATCACGCCGAATCTGGGCGAGTTCGAGGCCATCGTCGGGCATTGCGCCGACGAGACCGAACTGGTCAGCAAGGGCGGCGAGCTGATGCGCGAGCTGGAACTGGGCGCCTTGCTGGTGACCCGAGGCGAGCACGGCATGACCTTGCTGCGCCCGGGCCATCCGGCCATGCACCTTCCGGCACGGGCGCGTGAAGTGTTCGATGTGACCGGTGCCGGCGATACCGTGATCTCCACCCTGGCGGCGGCGATCGCCGCCGGTGAGGAGCTGCCCCATGCGGTCGGTCTGGCCAACCTGGCCGCCGGCATCGTGGTCGGCAAGCTGGGTACGGCGGCCATCAGCGCGCCGGAACTGCGCCGCGCCATCCAGCGCGAAGAAGGCTCCGAGCGCGGGGTGCTGAGCCTTGAGCAGTTGCTGCTGGCCATCGACGATGCGCGGGCGCACAACGAGAAGATCGTGTTCACCAATGGCTGCTTCGACATTCTGCATGCCGGGCACGTGACCTACCTGGAGCAGGCGCGTGCGCAGGGCGACCGGTTGATCGTGGCGGTCAATGACGATGCTTCGGTCAGTCGCCTGAAGGGGCCGGGTCGGCCGATCAACAGTGTCGACCGGCGCATGGCGGTGCTGGCGGGGCTGGGGGCAGTGGACTGGGTCATCAGCTTCTCCGAAGGCACCCCGGAAAACCTGCTTGCCGAGGTCAAGCCCGACGTGCTGGTCAAGGGTGGCGACTACGGCATCGATCAGGTGGTGGGCGCCGATATCGTCAAGGCCTATGGCGGTACGGTGAAGGTGCTGGGGCTGGTGGAAAACAGCTCGACCACGGCGATCGTGGAGAAGATCCGCAAGAACTGAGTGGTTTGACCCGCGATTAGGGCCTGCAAAAACGTCCTACTTCTGCAACGCCAGCCCCAACAGCTGGCGGGCCTTGCCCGTCAGCCTTTTAAGTTTCGAGTCCGGCCTGGGCCCCACCAGCCCCTGCTGCCTCAGCCAATCCTTCCAGCGAATCCGCTCTTCACGCACCAGCCAGCCATCCTGCCGGGCAAAGCTTTCGGCCAGGTAGATACCACGTGTACTCGCCGGCACCAATCGGTCCTTCTTCAGGGTGTACAGCTCGGCCTGCGGCTGACCGTCTTCCAGCGGCATCAGGTACAAGTCTGGCCGGCTGCGGTTGAGGCGTGCCACCAGTTGGTCGCCCTCAAGGCGCTCGTCCACATGGAACAGGCTCAATGATTTGGCTTCCCTGGGCACTTGCAGGCGCAGGTCATAAATCAGTTGCAGTGACGCCGTGGGCAGGTGGACATAGGCTCGCGGTCGCTCGATCAGCGGCTGGTTGCCACAGCGCACCGGTCGCGCGGCCCCCGAGTGAGGGGTCAGCACGAAGGGCATCGCTTCACGGTAATGCAGCGCATCGGCGTACGGCGCCGGCAACCAGGTGTCGTTGAAACGCCCGCCAAGCCAGCCTTCCGGGGTCTCCAGCAGGCATTCCTCGGCCACTTCCTGCACGGCCGTGTGCAAGGGCAGGTTCAGCTCCTGAGCGGGCACGTAACCGGAGATCAGCTTGAGCACCACATCACCGCGGTCCTGGCGGCGCTGGCGCACCAGTACCCAGTAGTCGCGGTTCTGCCACTGCAGGGTGAGGCGCACCGAAACGCCCAGGTTGGCCAGCTCCACGGCGAAACGCTCGGGGTCGGCCACCTGGATCGCCTTGCGCCGCTGCAGGGTCTGGGCAAAGTTCAGCGGCATGCCGATGCTCTGGTAGCTCAGGCCCTCGGGGCCGGCTTCCACATGCAGGGGCAGGGTCTTGAAGTTGCTGGGGTTCTTGCGGATCAGCGTGCGCGGCATCTCGGCTCCTTCTTGCGTTGGGGTCGGCCGCGACGGCGGCTCAGCGCTGGCTCAGGATCTTGGCAACCACGCCCACGTTGTGGGCCAGGTGCACGGGATTGATGGTGCCGACAATAGCACTGCTCACCCCGGGGTGGGCAAACAGCAGCTCGAAGCTGGCCCGCACCGGGTCGACGCCCGGGACCAGGCAGGCATGACCACTGGCCAGGGCCTTTTTCACCAGGATGGCCTTGCCGTGTTCGGCAGCATAGTCCAGCACCGGGCGTTCGCCCTGCTCGTCGAGGTTGTAGGTAACCATCGCGCAATCGCCTGATTGCAGGGCCTGCAGCCCACCTTCGACGGTTTTGCCGGACAGCCCGAAGCCGCGAATCTTGCCTTCCTGCTTGAGTCGGGCCAGGGTTTCGTACACCGCTTCCTGCTGCAGAATGCGCAGATCGTTGCCGTCGGAATGCACCAGTACAAGATCGATACAATCTGTTTCAAGGCGCTGGAGGCTGCGTTCCACCGAGCGGCGCGTGTGGGCGGCGCTGAAGTCGAAGTGCGAGTGGCCGTCGTCGAACTCTTCGCCGACCTTGCTGACGATCACCCAGTCGTGGCGCTGGCCGCGCAGCAATGGGCCCAGCCGCTCTTCGCTGCGGCCATAGGCCGGTGCGGTGTCGATCAGGTTGATGCCCAGCTCACGGGCCTGGCGCAGCAGCAGGCGGGCCTCGTCGTCGTCGGGGATGGTGAAGCCGTTGGGGTATTTGACGCCCTGGTCGCGGCCCAGCTTGACCGTGCCCAGCCCCAGCGGGGAAACGCTCAGGCCGGTGCTGCCCAGCGGGCGGTGATAGGGGTGCAGGGTCGGCAGGCTCATGGCAGCAGTTGCTCCCATACCGGTTGTGCCAGGGGCGGTTTTGGCAGGGGCGGCAGGGCAGGCAGATTGCCTGGCTTGATATCGTCACGTTCCAGGCTGTTCAGCACGCGGTCAGCGAAGTCCGGTGCCAGGGCCAGCTTGGTCGGCCAGCCCACCAGCAGGCGCTGCTGGTCGGCGAGGAAGGCGTTGTCGGGGCGCACCAGGCCCGATTGCGCGGGTTCAGCGCGGTCGACACGCACGGTGGCCCACTGCACCTGACTGAGGTCGACCCAGGGCAGCAGCCCCGCGACCTCCTTGCGGGCGGCAGCGATCTGCGCTTCGGGTTCGCGGGCAACGCCCTCGGCTTCGGCCAGGTCGCCGCCCAGGTACCACACCCACTGGCCGTCGGCGGCCGGGTGGGTGGTCACGGTGATGCGCGGCTTGGGCCCACCGCCCAGGCAGTGGGCGTACAGCGGCTTGAGGCTCGGGCCCTTGGCCATGACCATGTGCAGCGGTCGGCGCTGCATGGCCGGCTGGCTCAGGCCCAGGCTTTGCAGCAGCGCGGCATTGCCGGCACCGGCGCTGAGCACCACGCGCTGGGCGCGGATATCGCGGCCATCGACACGCAAGCCGACCAGTTCGTCACCTTCATGCAGCGGTTCGATATGTTCACCGGCCAGCAGGCTGTCGCCGGCCAGCTCTGCCAGGCGCGCGAGCAGGCTCGGCACGTCCACCACCAGTTCGGCCAGGCGGTACACCTTGCCCTTGAAGGCACGGTCCTGCAGGGCAGGGGGCAACTGGTCGCCCTTGACCTGGTCGACCCGGCCGCGTACCGCCTTGCTGGCGAAGAAGCTGGTGAGGTTGCCGGCCAGGGTGCCGGGCGACCACAGGTAGTGCGCCTCGGACAGCAGGCGCACGCCGCTCAGGTCCAGTTCGCCGTTGCCGGCCAGGGCCTCGCGCCAGCGCCGCGGCATGTCGGCAATGGCCTCGGAGGCGCCGGTGAGCGCACCGTGCAGGGCGTACTTGGCACCACCGTGGATGATCCCCTGGGACTTGAGGGTCTGCTCGCCACCGAGGCTGGCGCGTTCCACCAGCACCGTCGAGTAGCCCAGGCGGCGCAGGCGGGCATTGAGCCAGAGGCCTGCGACCCCTGCGCCGACGATCAGCACGTCGGTGGAAATAACGGATGACATGCACGCACCTCACAAGCAAAGACAGGAGCGCAGTATACAGCCTGTGAGGTTTCGTACCCTGTCGCTCATCAATGCCCGGTGGTTTTGGAGAACACCTGGATCACCACTACGCCGCCGACGATCATGGCCATGCCGAGCATGGCCGGCACATCCAGTTTCTGCCCGTAGATCACCAGCGCCGCGATGCTGATCAGCACGATGCCCAGGCCCGACCAGATGGCGTAGGCAATGCCTACCGGAATGCTGCGCACCACCAGGGTCAGCATCCAGAACGCCACGATGTAGCCGCACACCATCAGAAGCAGGGGCAGCGGCGTACTCAGGCCCTTGACCGCCTTCATCGAGGCGGTGGCAATGACTTCGGCGCAGATGGCGATGGCCAGGTAGGTATAGGCGTTCATGGTAGTCCTCTGTTCTGGTCGCGCATTCTAGAGGATGGCGCAATGGGGTAAAGTCATTACCTATCTATTCTGGAGATAGGCTGGCATGCACGGTCAATGGAACCTCGAACAGCTTCGCACCTTCGTGCGGGTCGCCGAACTGCGCTCGTTCTCGGCGGTGGCGCGTGAGCAGCGCAAGGCCCAGTCGGCGGTCAGCAACGCCATCGCGTTGTTCGAGGCCGACCTTGGGGTCACGCTGTTCGAGCGTAGCAGCGGGCGTCAGCCGCGCCTGACCGATGCCGGCCAGGCGTTGCTCGAGGAGGCACGCGAGCTGCTGCGCCAGTGCGAGCGCCTGGACGGTCGGGCGCAGGCGCTGATGCGCGGGCAGGAGGCGCAACTGCGCCTGGCGCAGGACGAGGCCATGCCCTTCCAGCCGGTGCTCGACAGCCTCGACGAGCTGGCCGTGCAGTACCCGCTGCTGGAAATCCAGGTGGCCAGCGGGGCCCAGGGCGATGTGGCGCGCAAGCTGCTGGAGCGCCGTGCCGACCTGGGCCTGATGTTTCACCACGAGCACATGCCTGCAGCGCTGGAGCGCCAGGCGCTGGGCAGCGTGGAGATGGTCACCGTGTGCGCGGTGCATCACCCGCTGGCGCAACTGGCCAGCGTCAATCGCCAGCAGCTGGCGCAGCACCGTCAGTTGCTGATCACGCCCCAGCAGAGCGGCTACCCTGGCGGCGAACCGATCAGCCCGCAGATCTGGCGCGCCGACAGCTTCTACGTGATGGCCGAGATGCTCATGCGCGGGCTGGGCTGGGCCTGGCTGCCGCGCCATGTGGTGCAGTACCCGGCCTACCAGCAGCAGATGGTGGAGCTTGCCAGCGAGTGGCGCCCGCCGGCGCTGGTGGTGGAGTTGGCGTGGCGCCGCGACGAGCCGCTGGGGCCGGCTGCGCGCTGGCTGGCCGAGCGCTTCGCAGTGCATTTGTGCGCCATTGGCTAGTACACTTCGGCGCCATGAACAGAACCCTATATACCCTGCTGTTTCACCTGGGCCTGCCGCTGGTCGCGCTGCGCCTGTACCTGCGCTCGCGCAAGGCGCCGGCCTATGCCCGGCGCATCGCCGAGCGCTTCGGCCTGAAGCTGCCGCCCCTGCAGCCGGGGGGCATCTGGGTGCATGCGGTGTCGGTGGGCGAGAGCATCGCCGCCGCGCCGATGGTGCGTGCCCTGCTGCAACGTTATCCACAGTTGCCGATCACCATCACCTGCATGACGCCCACCGGTTCCGAGCGCATCCAGGCGCTGTTCGCAAACGAGCCACGCATCCAGCACTGCTACCTGCCGTACGACCTGCCGTGGGCGGCGGCGCGGTTTCTGGAGCGTGCACGCCCGCAACTGGCGGTGATCATGGAGACCGAGCTGTGGCCCAACCATATCCACCAGTGCGCCCGGCGTGGCATACCGGTGGCGCTGGCCAATGCGCGGTTGTCGGCGCGTTCGGCCAAGGGCTATGCGCGTTTTGCCGGGCTGACCCGGCCGATGCTGGCCGAGATGAGCCTGATCGCGGTGCAGACCGAAACCGAGGCCGAGCGTTTTCGCCAGCTCGGTGCGCGGCCCGAGTGCGTGCAGGTGACCGGCTCGATCAAGTTCGACCTGACCATCGATGCGCAGCTGTCGGTGCGCGCCAGGGCACTGCGTGAAGAGTGGCAGGCGCTGCAACGGCCGGTGTGGATTGCCGCAAGCACCCATGAGGGCGAGGACGAGGTGATCCTGGCAGCGCATCGGCAGTTGCTGGCGCACCATTCGGACGCGCTGCTGATGCTGGTACCGCGTCATCCGGAGCGCTTCAACGCGGTGCATGGGTTGTGCGCAGCGCAGTTTTCCACGGTGCGCCGCTCTGGCGGTGCGCCGGTGACGGCGGATTGCCAGGTACTGCTGGGCGATACCATGGGCGAGCTGCTGTTTCTGTATGCGCTGGCGGACATCGCGTTCGTCGGCGGCAGCCTGGTGCCCAACGGCGGGCACAATCTGCTGGAGCCGGCTGCACTGGCCAGGCCAGTGCTGAGTGGGCCGCATCTGTTCAACTTTCTCGAGATTGCGGCGATGCTGCGCGAGGCGGGGGCGTTGTGCGAAGTGGATGATGCCCAGGGGCTGGCGGCCGAGGTTCGGCGCCTGATCGAGCTGCCCAGCGATGCACTGAAGATGGGCGAGGCGGGGGTCGGGGTGATGCGGGCCAATCAGGGGGCGTTGAAGCGCCTGCTGGATGGGCTGGGGAATCTGCTCAAGGCGTGAGGCCTGTTCGCCGGCAAGGCCGGCTCCTACACGGGGTGCGCAACACCTGTAGGAGCCGGCCTTGCCGGCGAAGCTGTTTCAGGGCCTTTCGAAATTGGCTTGCGCCGCCTTGGCCAGGTCCGGCGGCAGGAAGTCCTTGTCCGGGTTGTAGTCGGGCTTGAGGTAGCGACCCAGGTCATTCAGGTCCTGCGGGCTCAAGGTCCCGGCGGCCTGCTTCAGGCGCAGGTTGTCGAGGATGTAGTCATACCGGGTGTTGTTGTAGTCGCGCACCGAGGTGTACAGCTGGCGCTGTGCATCCAGCACGTCGACGATGTTGCGCGTACCCACCTGGTAACCGATTTCGGTCGCTTCCAGCGCGCTCTGGTTGGAAATGATCGACTGCTTGCGCGCCTGCACCTGCTCCACGTCGGTGTTCACCGCGCGGTGCAGGTTGCGGGTGTTTTCCACCACCTGGCGACGCAGGCTCTCGCGCTGCTGTTCGCTCTGGCTCAGGCGCTGGTACGCCTCGCGCACCTGCGAGCTGGTCAGCCCGCCACTGTAGATCGGGATGTTCAGCTGCAGGCCGATGCTGGTCTGCTCCACGTCGCCGCGGTAGTTCTGGCCCGTCAGGTTGGGGTTGCTGAAGCCCAGGCTGTCGTTGTCACCCTTCTGGTAGCGCGCCACCGCGTCCACCGTCGGCGCGTGCCCGGCCTTGCGCTGGCGCAGGGTTTCCTCGGCCGCGTTGACCGCGTAGTTGGTGGCCTGCAGGTTCAGGTTCTGCTTTGCGGCGGTTTCTACCCAGGCCTTGGCGTCATTGGGCGTGGGTACCTGCACCGGCAGGGTGTGCACGATGCCCTGCACCGAGTTGTAGTCGCGGTTGGTCAGGGTCACCAGGGCCTCGAAGGCGTCGTCCACCTGGCGCTGCGCGACGATGCGGTTGGCGCGTGCGGTGTCGTAGCTGGCCTGGGACTGCAGCACGTCGGTCTTGTCCGACAGGCCCACGTCGAAGCGCTCGTTGCTCTGGTCGAGCTGGCGCTTGAACGCGGCTTCTTCGGCCTTGGTCGAGGCCAGGGTGTCCTGGGCGCGCAGCACGGCGAAGTAGTTCTCGGCACTTTGCAGAATCAGGTTCTGTTCGGTGGCCGACAGCTCCAGCGCCGCCTGTTCGTTCACCGCTTCGGCTGCCTGCAACTGGAACCAGCGGTCGGCGCGGAAGATCGGCTGGGCCAGGGTGGCCTGCCAGGAGTTGCCGCTGCGGTTGGCGGTGATCGAGGGGTGATCGATCTTCGTACGGCTGTTCATCATCTCGGCGCCGGCCGAGAGGTTGGGCAGCAGGCCGGCACGGGCCTGGGGCACCACTTCCTTGCGGGCGCCGTAGTCGGCGCGGGCAGCGGCCAGGTCGGCGTTGTTGTTCACCGCTTCCTGATACACGCTGACCAGATCGGTGCGTACCGACAGGGGCGGTTCTGCTGCCCAGGCCATTCCGTTGGTAGCACACGACACGGCGAGGGCCAGTGAAAGTTTGCGCAGCATAGGGCAGTCCTTGAACGGTTGAGTATTTCTGAACCGATGAGTGTAGTTGCGCAGGCATTTTGCAACAATCCGCTATTTGCGCCTTTTATCATGCTTGTGCTTGGACTGTTGGCGTTTCGCGTCGCACCGGTCTATGCTGGGCGCGTTCTTGTCGGGGTGCCTTGCGTTGAGGCTGAGATCGGATAATTCCGGATCCCGTTGAACCTGATCAGGTTAGCGCCTGCGTAGGGAACAAGATTGCTCGTCTCCCGCGAGCCCTCTTGTGTCGGCTGCGGGATTGTCATTTCAGCTTTTTGGCTGGTGTGGCATCTTCCGTTTCGGCACAGCACCAGCCCTGGTGCGCCCGTGCCTTTCAGGTTCACTCCGACTGCCAACCCGTCTGGAGAGCCTGTGATGAGCCAAAAACAAAAATACCCCGCGCACCTGAGTGAATCGGCCAAGGTCGACGAGCAGTCCGTGCAGCCGTTCACCCGTTCGCGCAAGATCTACGTGCAGGGCTCGCGCCCCGATATCCAGGTGCCGATGCGCGAAATCAGCCTGGACGACACCCCCACCGATTTCGGCGGCGAAGCCAACGCGCCGGTGCTGGTGTACGACACCTCCGGCCCCTACACCGACCCCACCGTGCAGATCGACGTGCGCAAGGGCCTGGGCGATGTGCGCTCGGCCTGGATCGACGCGCGCGGCGACACCGAGCGCCTGGCCGGGCTGTCCTCCAGTTTCGGCCAGATGCGCCTGAACGACGTGGAACTGACCAAGCTGCGCTTTGCCCACGTGCGCAACCCGCGCCGGGCCAAGGCCGGCGCCAACGTCAGCCAGATGCACTACGCGCGCCAGGGCATCATCACCGCCGAGATGGAGTACGTGGCCATCCGCGAGAACATGAAGCTGCAGGAGGCCCGCGCCGCCGGCCTGCTCGACCAGCAGCACGCCGGGCACAGCTTCGGCGCAAGCATCCCCAAGGAGATCACCGCCGAATTCGTACGCGAAGAAGTCGCTCGCGGCCGCGCGATCATTCCGGCCAACATCAACCATGTGGAGCTGGAGCCGATGATCATCGGCCGCAATTTCCTGGTGAAGGTCAACGGCAACATCGGCAACAGCGCGCTGGGCTCCTCCATCGAGGAAGAAGTGGCCAAGCTGACCTGGGGCATCCGCTGGGGCTCGGACACGGTAATGGACCTGTCCACCGGCAAGCACATCCATGAAACCCGCGAGTGGATCATCCGCAACTCGCCGGTGCCGATCGGTACGGTGCCGATCTACCAGGCACTGGAGAAGGTCAACGGCGTGGCCGAGGACCTGACCTGGGAGCTGTTTCGCGACACCCTGATCGAACAGGCCGAGCAGGGCGTGGACTACTTCACCATTCATGCCGGCGTGCTGCTGCGCTACGTGCCGCTGACCGCCAAGCGCGTGACCGGCATCGTCAGCCGCGGCGGCTCGATCATGGCCAAGTGGTGCCTGGCGCATCACAAGGAAAACTTCCTCTACACCCATTTCGACGAAATCTGCGAAATCATGAAGGCCTACGACGTCAGCTTCTCGCTGGGCGACGGCCTGCGCCCAGGTTCGATCGCCGATGCCAACGACGCGGCGCAGTTCGGCGAGCTGGAGACCCTGGGCGAGCTGACCAAGATCGCCTGGAAGCATGACGTGCAGTGCATGATCGAAGGCCCGGGCCACGTGCCGATGCAGTTGATCAAGGAGAACATGGACAAGCAGCTCGAGTGCTGCGACGAGGCGCCGTTCTACACCCTGGGCCCGCTGACCACCGACATCGCGCCGGGGTACGACCACATCACCTCGGGCATCGGTGCGGCGATGATCGGCTGGTTCGGTTGCGCGATGCTCTGCTACGTGACGCCCAAGGAGCACCTGGGGCTGCCGAACAAGGACGACGTCAAGACCGGCATCATCACCTACAAGATCGCCGCGCACGCGGCGGACCTGGCCAAGGGGCACCCGGGCGCGCAGATCCGCGACAACGCCTTGAGCAAGGCGCGGTTCGAGTTCCGCTGGGAAGACCAGTTCAACCTGGGCCTGGACCCGGACACCGCACGCTCGTTCCACGACGAGACCCTGCCCAAGGATTCGGCCAAGGTCGCGCACTTCTGCTCGATGTGCGGGCCGAAGTTCTGCTCGATGAAGATCACCCAGGAAGTGCGTGAATACGCCGCCAACCAGCCGGTCGAGGTGGCGGTAGAAGAGGGCATGCGCGAGCAGGCCGAGCGGTTCCGCCAGGAAGGCAGCCAGTTGTACCAGAAGGTCTGAAAGCATCGCGGGTCAAGCCCGCTCCCACAGGTATGCCGCTGCCCTAGAGATCAGCGATACCCCGTGGGAGCGGGCTTGACCCGCGAAAGGGCCTTCCATCCAACCCACATTTCCTGCCGAGTCTTCATCGTGAGCACACCCAGCCACTACTCCCCCGATTCCCCCATTCCCGACAGCCATCGCGTCTTCGGCGCGCGGGACCTGTTCTCCCTTTGGTTCTCCCTCGGCATCGGCCTGATGGTGCTGCAGACCGGCGCCTTGCTCGGCCCCGGCCTGGGCCTGTCCGGAGCGCTGCTGGCCATCACCCTCGGCACGCTGGTCGGCGTTCTGCTGCTGGCCGCCGCCGGCGTCATCGGCAGCGACACCGGCCTGTCGGCCATGGGCACCCTGCGCCTGAGCCTGGGCCGCCACGGCGTGGCGCTGCCGGCCATTCTCAACCTGCTGCAACTGGTTGGCTGGGGCGCGTTCGAAATCATCGTGATGCGCGACGCCGCCAGCCTGCTCGGTGCGCGGGCCTTCGGCGCCGATAGCCTGTGGGTCAGCCCGCTGCTGTGGGCACTGTGCTTCGGCGCCCTGGCCACCGCGCTGGCGGTGGCCGGCCCGCTGACCTTCGTGCGCCGCATTTTGCGCAAATGGGGCATCTGGCTGCTGCTGGGCGCCTGCCTGTGGCTGACCTGGAACCTGTTCGCCAAGGCCGACCTGGCTGCCCTGTGGGCGCGCGCCGGGGACGGCTCGATGTCGCTGGGGGTGGGCTTTGACATCGCCATCGCCATGCCGCTGTCGTGGCTGCCGCTGATTGCCGACTACTCGCGCTTCGGCAGGCATTCGGGGCAGGTGTTCGTGGGTACCGCACTGGGCTACTTCATGGGCAACCTGTGGATGATGAGCCTGGGCGTGGCCTACATCCTGGCCTTCGCCACCGATGGCGAAGCCAGCACCCTGCTGCTGGCGCTGGCCGGCGCAGGCTTTGGCATCCCGCTGTTGCTGGTGCTGCTCGACGAGTCGGAAAAGGCCTTTGCCGACATCCACTCGGCGGCGGTGTCCAGCAGCCTGCTGTCAGGCGTGAAGGTCGAGCACCTGGCACTGGTGATCGGCGTGGTGTGCACCCTGATCGCCTGCTTCGCGCCGCTGGGCCAGTACGAGAACTTCCTGCTGCTGATCGGCTCGGTGTTCGCGCCGCTGTTCGGTGTGGTGCTGAGCGACCACTACGTGCTGCGCCGGCGTCGCCTGCCCAGTGTGGTCGACGGCCTGCACTACGGGGCGCTGGTGGCGTGGGCCTGTGGCGTGGCGACCTACCATGTGCTGGCGCATTACGCCGCAGACGTTGGCGCCACCCTGCCAGCCTTGCTGCTGGCAGGGGCGCTGCATCTGTTGCTGGGCTTCAACCGCGGCCGGGAAACAGCTCGGGCCTGATCACGCCGTTCAGGCGCGGGTAGGGGATCTTGAGCTCGATGTGGCCCATGGAGTACGGGGCGATGGCATACACCTCGTACTTCACCACCACCGCGCCGTAGGTCAGGGCGACGTGCGGTGACTTCTGGAATGGCCAGTTCTTCACGAACTCGGCGTCCTTGTCCATGCCGGTGCTGATCAGCCAGCCCTTGTGGGCCTCTTCGACGGTCTTCCAGAAGGTTGCCTCCTGGCCCGGCACCAACATGTCCTGCAGGGTCAGCACCTTGTCCTGCTGGCGCGAATAGTTGATGAAGCCGCGCCCCGGCATGCCGTGCGCGCCGCCGGTGTCCAGGTAGCTGGACAACTCGATGATCACCAAGCCGTCATGCTGCTCGCGTACCTTGGCCTGCAGGTAGCTGCTGTTGCGGCTCTGGGCCGATTGCAGGTAGCTGTCCTCGTAGGACTTGAGCGAGGCCGGCAACGGTGCGCCCTCGCCATCGCTGGTGAGCTTGAGCAGGCTGCGCTCGACGATCGCATCGAGCTTGGGGTTGGTGGGGAAGTGCACCGTGTCGATGTTCACCAGCGGGCAGTCGGCTGCGGTGCAGCCCGGCTTGATGTGCTCCCACCTGTCGCGCTTGACCTCGAGCGGCACGCGCATGTTGGGCTGGAACAGGCTCTGGCAGGCGCCCAGGGTCAAGGCCAGGGCGGTCACGCAGGCTAATTTCGCAAGTGACATGATGATCCTTGTAGTGCAACGGTAATCGGGCTTGGACCGTCGGCAATGCCGTCGGTTCGCCACTAAGCTGACAAGAAAGGCTGCGCCTATCCTCGCAGCCCGCACGATTGTTTTAAAGGGGTGAAACCGCGCAGTGTGCAGGTTAGGATGGCGCGACGTGGTAATGGGGTAACGAGGTATCCATGACAGACAAGCCAAAGGCCATGCCGACCGACGTACAGATCGTGCGGCGCGAAAACTGCTTCAAGGGCTTTTACCGGCTCGACCGGCTGCACCTGCGCCACGAGCTGTTTGCCGGCGGCATGGGCCGCGAGATCAGCCGTGAGCTGTTCGTGCGCCACGACGCAGTGTGCGTGCTGCCCTATGATCCGCAGCGTGACGAAGTGGTGCTGATCGAGCAGTTTCGTGTCGGCGCCATGGGCAAGGTCGACAACCCCTGGCTGGTGGAACTGGTCGCCGGTCTGATCGACAAGGACGAACAGCCCGAGGAGGTTGCGCACCGCGAGGCGCAGGAGGAAGCTGGGCTGACATTCAGTGCGCTGTGGCCGATGACCAAGTACTTTCCGTCGCCCGGCGGCAGCGATGAATTCGTGCACCTGTACCTGGGGCGTTGCCACAGCGACGGCGCGGGCGGCCTGCACGGGCTGGAAGAAGAGGGCGAAGACATTCGCGTGAAGGCCTGGGCGTTCGAGGATGCGTTGCAGGCCGTGCGCGATGGGCGCATTGCCAATGCCGCGAGCATCATCGCCCTGCAATGGCTGGCGTTGAACCGTGATGAAGTCAGGGGGCTGTGGTCGTGAATCTGTTGCGCGAGCGCTACCGGGTCGATCTGGTCGGCTTGCAGGCTGCCTGCGAGGCCAACTATGCGCGCCTGATGCGCCTGTTGCCCGACATGCGCACCACCCAGAGCTCGCGCCGCATCGGCATGACCCAGGGTGACCAGATGCTCGGCGTGCTGGTGCTCGACGTGGTGCTGGCCTGCCCTTACACCACCACCCTGCGCGTGCGCCAGGAGCACAGCCTGCCGTGGCTGCCGGTGCCGCAGCTGGAGGTGCAGGTGTACCACGACGCGCGCATGGCCGAGGTGGTCAGTGCCGAGCATGCGCGGCGCTTTCGCAGTGTCTACCCATACCCCAATGCGGCCATGCACCAGCCGGACGAAAAGGCCCAGCTCAACCTGTTCCTGGGCGAGTGGCTGAGCCATTGCCTGGCCTGCGGCCACGAACTGGAAGCGGTTCGCTGAAAATGTGACCGGTGTCGTGGGCGCGGGGTTTGCCGTTGCCTGCATTCCCACCATAATCGTGCAGAATCCGCCCAAGGAGACGGCCTTGCCGCACTCGATCATCCCTTCCCGTGACGCCTCGGTGCTGCTGGTGCAGCTCTCCGACAGTCATCTGTTCGCCGAAGCCGAAGGCACGCTGCTGGGCATGAATACCCGCGACAGCCTGCGCCGTGTGGTCGAGCGGGTACTCGACGAACAGCCGGTGGTCGACCTGGTGCTGGCCACCGGCGACCTGTCGCAGGATGGCAGCGTCGAATCCTATCTGCAGTTTCTGGCCCTCAGCGGCAGGATTCCGGCCCCAGCCCGCTGGCTGGCCGGCAATCACGACGAACCGTTCCCCATGGCGCAGGTGGCACGCGGCAGCGCGCTGCTCGAGCCGGTGGTGGATGCCGGCGCCTGGCGGGTGATCATGCTCAACTCGGCCGTGTGCGGCTCGGTGCCGGGGCTGCTGGCAGACGATCAGCTGCAACTGCTCAGGCAGGCCCTGGAGGCCGCACCGCAGCGCCATTGCCTGATCTGCTTCCATCACCAGCCGGTTTCCATCGATTGCGCCTGGATGGCGCCCATCGGGCTGCGCAACGCCGATGCGCTGTTCGACCTGCTCAAGGGTTATCCACAGGTGCGCGCGCTGCTCTGGGGGCATATCCATCAGGAGTGGGACCAGCTGCGTGACGGTGTACGCCTGCTCGCTTCGCCTTCCACCTGCATTCAGTTCGAGCCGGGCAGTGAAGACTTCAAGGTGGGCGACCAGGCCCCGGGGTATCGCTGGCTGCGCCTGCATGACGACGGCAGGCTCGAGACCGGGGTCTCGCGCGTGACCGACTTTGCCTTCACCGTCGATTACGGCAGCAATGGGTACTGAGCGCTGCAAGCTGCAAGTGAACCCGAGTATCACCGCCCGGTTGCAACCTGATGTTTGAAAGTTGCCGCTCAAGGCTTCTCGAACAGGCTAAACTGCGCGTCTTTTGTGCTCGTTGCGACGGGCGTTGCATGGGCATCGGGGGCGATCATGTCGGGTTCGATTCTTTATATCCACGGGTTCAACAGTGCGCCCAGTTCGACCAAGGCCAGCCAGCTGAGCAGTGTGATGCAGCAGTTGGGGCTGGCCGGGCAGCTGCGCGTGCCCCTGCTGGACAACCATCCGCGCCAGGCCGTGGCGCAGCTTGAACGTGCCATCGCCGAGCTGGGTTCGCCATTGCTGGTCGGCAGCTCGCTCGGGGGCTACTATGCCACCCACCTGGCCCAGCGCCACGGGCTCAAGGCCCTGCTGATCAACCCGGCCGTCAATCCGCACCAGCTGTTCGACGGCTACCTGGGCCCGCAGCAGAATTTCTACACCGGGGAAACCTGGGAGCTGACACTGGACCACGTGCAGGCCCTGGCCGAGCTGGAAGTGCCCGCACCGAGCGACCCCGAGCGCTTTCAGGTATGGCTGCAGACGGGCGATGAAACCCTGGACTACCGCCGTGCCCAGGCCTTCTATCGGGCCTGTGCGCTACGCATCGAGGCCGGTGGCGACCACAGCTTCCAGGGCTTCGCGCAGCACCTGCCGGCCATGCTGAGCTTTGCCGGCATTGCACCGCAGGTGTACCAGGCGTTCGATTTTTCTGTACTTTGACTGATTATTTTCACCTACGACTGACGACGAGAACCCATGGCCAATCCCAGCGCTAGCGCCTATAACGCAGACGCCATCGAAGTCCTCTCCGGCCTTGACCCGGTGCGCAAGCGCCCGGGCATGTACACCGACACCAGCCGGCCCAATCACCTGGCCCAGGAAGTCATCGACAACAGCGTCGACGAAGCGCTGGCCGGCCACGCCCGCACCGTGCAGGTCATCCTGCATGCAAACCATTCGCTGGAAGTGTCCGACGACGGTCGCGGCATGCCCGTGGACATCCACCCCGAAGAGGGCGTGTCGGGCGTCGAGCTGATCCTCACCAAGCTGCACGCCGGCGGCAAGTTTTCCAACAAGAACTACCAGTTCTCCGGCGGCCTGCACGGGGTGGGCATCTCGGTGGTCAACGCCCTGTCCAACCAGGTACGGGTACGGGTCAAGCGCGACGGCAACGAGTACCAGATGACCTTCGCCGACGGCTTCAAGGCCACCGAGCTCGAAGTGATCGGTACCGTCGGCAAGCGCAACACCGGTACCAGCGTGTACTTCGCGCCCGATCCCAAGTATTTCGACTCGCCCAAGTTTTCCATCAGCCGCCTCAAGCATGTGCTCAAGGCCAAGGCCGTACTGTGCCCGGGGCTGCTGGTCAGCTTCGAGGACAAAGGCACCGGCGAGAAGGTCGAGTGGCATTACGAGGACGGCCTGCGCTCGTACCTCGAAGACTCGGTAAGCGAGTTCCTGCGCCTGCCCGATGCGCCGTTCTGCGGCAGCCTGGCGGGCAACAAGGAGGCCGTGGACTGGGCCTTGCTGTGGCTGCCCGAAGGCGGCGACAGCGTGCAGGAAAGCTACGTCAACCTGATCCCCACCGCCCAGGGCGGCACCCACGTCAACGGCCTGCGCCAGGGCCTGCTCGATGCCATGCGCGAGTTCTGCGAGTTCCGCAACCTGCTGCCGCGCGGGGTCAAGCTGGCCCCCGAGGACGTGTGGGAGCGCATCAGCTTCGTGCTCTCGATGAAGATGCAGGAGCCGCAGTTCTCCGGCCAGACCAAGGAGCGCCTGTCGTCCCGCGAGGCCGCCGCATTCGTTTCCGGCGTGGTCAAGGATGCCTTCAGCCTGTGGCTCAACGCCCACCCCGAAGTGGGCATGCAACTGGCGGAACTGGCGATCAACAACGCCGGGCGCCGGCTCAAGGCGAGCAAGAAGGTCGAGCGCAAGCGCGTGACCCAGGGCCCGGCACTGCCGGGCAAGCTGGCCGACTGCGCCGGGCAGGACCCGATGCGCGCCGAGCTGTTCCTGGTCGAGGGTGACTCGGCCGGTGGTTCGGCCAAGCAGGCGCGCGACAAGGAGTTCCAGGCCATCCTGCCGCTGCGCGGCAAGATCCTCAACACCTGGGAAGTCGACGGCGGCGAAGTGCTGGCCAGTCAGGAAGTGCACAACATCGCGGTGGCCATCGGCGTCGACCCCGGTGCCACCGACATGAGCCAGCTGCGCTACGGCAAGATCTGCATCCTGGCCGACGCCGACTCCGACGGCCTGCACATCGCCACCTTGCTCTGCGCCCTGTTCGTGCAGCACTTCCGCCCGCTGGTGGAGGCCGGCCACGTGTACGTGGCGATGCCGCCGCTGTACCGCATCGACCTGGGCAAGGAGATCTACTACGCCCTGGACGAGGCCGAGCGCGACGGCATCCTCGACCGCCTGGTGGCCGAGAAGAAGCGCGGCAAGCCGCAGGTCACCCGATTCAAGGGCCTGGGCGAGATGAACCCGCCGCAGCTGCGTGAAACCACCATGGACCCGAACACCCGGCGCCTGGTGCAGTTGACCCTGGAAGACCTCGAAGGCACCCGCGAGATCATGGACATGCTGCTGGCCAAGAAACGTGCGGGCGACCGCAAGAGCTGGCTGGAGTCCAAAGGCAACCTGGCCGAGGTACTGGCTTGATCGCTCGGTGCCTGGCAGCGCTGTTGTCACTGCTGGGCGTGCCGGCGCTGGCCGAAACCTGGCCGGAGCTGGCGATGCAGAGCGAGCATCCGGTAGAGGGCATGCGTGGCGGCAACCTGTCGGGGCTGGCCCTGTGCAACGGCGAGCTCTGGACCGTCTCGGACCGCGACGACGACCTGCTGTACCGCCTGGACACCACCCAGACGGTGTGGCAGGCCGAAGGTATTCGCCTGGAGGTGCCGCCGGTGCCGGACAGCGGCCTGCCCTGGGGCCTGCGCTCGAGCAACTGGGCAATGTCCTACGTGCGCGGCGGCGAGCTGGATTTCGAAGGCATCAGTTGCGATGCCGCAGGCAATCACTACCTGGTCAGCGAAACCCATGTGGCGGTGCTCAAGGTACCGGTCGCAGGCGACCCCAGCTGGCTGAAGATCGACCCGAGCATGGTCCGCCAGGCGCGCGCCAGCGGCATGCTGCTGCACTTCAATGCATTGTTCGAAGGCATCGCCGTGAACCCGGCCGGCGATCGCCTGTGGCTGGCCGCCGAGCGCGAGCGCCGCGGGCTGATTTCGATCAATCGCCAGCAGACCACCTGGCACTGCGGTGATGGCTGCGTGCTGCTCAGCGAGGCCGGCACCGAGATGCAGCCTGCGCAGATGCCCAATGCCCGCGAGCGGCCCCGGGATTTTGCCGACCTGGCGCTGTTCGAAGGCAAGCTGTTCACCCTGGAGCGCAACGCCTACCGTATCTGCCGGCGTGATGCCGACACTGGAAGCGTGGAGCGCTGCTGGTCGTTCGCTGCCGATGCCCTGATCGAATCGCGGCAGTACTCGCAGCCGTTCGGCCTGGCCGAGGCCCTGGTGATCGATGCCAAGGGTGCCTGGATAGGCCTGGACAACAACGGCGGTCGCCGCGCCGATGGCGAAAACCGCCCGATCGTGTGGCGCTTTGCAGCGCCCCAGGGCGGCTGGAGCGCCAAGCCGTGAGCCAGGCACCGGGCAAGCGTGCCGGCCGGGTGATGCTGGTGCTGGCGTGGGCGGCCGGGCTGTTCCTGGCCACGCGCTTTTTCGGCGACTGGGAACAGCGCCAGGCCAACCCCAACAGCCAGATCAGCTCGCAGCACGGCGATGGCTATGTCGAGGTGCGGCTGCTGGGCAATGGCCAGGGGCATTTTGTGGCCGACGGTCTGATCAACGGCCAGGCCGTGCATTTTCTGCTGGATACTGGCGCCACCGACGTGGCGATCCCCGAGAGCCTGGCCCGGCAGTTCAGCCTGGAGCGTGGTGCGCCCGTGACCCTGAGTACCGCCAATGGTCGTACCGAGGGCTATCGCACCCGCCTCGACAGCCTGCAACTGGGCGATATTCTGCTGCGCGACGTACGCGCCCTGGTGGTGCCGGGGCTGGACGGCGAGCAGGTACTGCTGGGCATGAGTGCCCTGAAACGACTCGAATTTACCCAGCGCGGCGGCACCTTGCTGCTGCGCCAGACCTTGAAATGATGAGGCCCGCATGAGCGACTCCCTTGATCTCAGCCTCGATGGCGTAGAGCGCCGGTCACTGGCTGACTTCACCGAACAGGCCTACCTCAACTATTCCATGTACGTGATCATGGACCGTGCGCTGCCGCATATCGGCGACGGTTTGAAGCCGGTGCAGCGACGCATCGTCTACGCCATGAGCGAACTGGGCCTGGACGCCGATTCCAAGCACAAGAAATCGGCGCGTACCGTCGGTGACGTGCTCGGCAAGTTCCACCCGCATGGCGATTCGGCCTGCTATGAAGCCATGGTGCTGATGGCGCAGCCCTTCAGCTATCGCTACACCCTGGTCGACGGCCAGGGCAACTGGGGTGCGCCGGACGATCCCAAATCCTTCGCGGCCATGCGCTACACCGAAGCGCGCCTGTCGCGCTATTCCGAGGTGCTGCTCAGCGAACTGGGCCAGGGCACTGCGGACTGGGGCCCGAACTTCGACGGTACCCTCGACGAGCCCCTGGTGTTGCCGGCACGTTTGCCGAACATCCTGCTCAATGGCACCACCGGTATCGCCGTGGGCATGGCCACCGACGTGCCGCCGCACAACCTGCGCGAAGTGGCCACCGCCTGCGTGCGCCTGCTCGACGAGCCCAAGGCCACGGTCGAACAGCTGTGCGAGCACATCCAGGGCCCGGACTACCCGACCGAAGCAGAGATCATCACCCCGCGCGCCGACCTGCTGAAAATCTACGAAACCGGCCGTGGCTCGGTGCGCATGCGCGCCGTGTACCACATCGAGGACGGCGACATCGTGGTCACCGCGCTGCCGCACCAGGTGTCGGGCGCCAAGGTGCTGGAACAGATCGCCGCGATGATGCAGGCCAAGCCGTCCAAGGCGCCGCAGGTGGCCGACCTGCGTGACGAATCGGACCACGAGAACCCGTGCCGCATCGTGATCATCCCGGTGCACAGCCGCGTCGACCACGAAGCGCTGATGCAGCACCTGTTCGCCAGTACCGACCTTGAGTCCAGCTACCGGGTCAACATCAACATCATCGGCCTGGACGGCAAGCCGCAGTTGAAGAACCTGCGCACGCTGCTGGTCGAGTGGCTGCAGTTCCGCGTGCAGACCGTGCGCCGTCGCCTGCAGTTTCGCCTGGACAAGGTGGAGCGTCGCCTGCACCTGTTGGACGGCTTGCTGATCGCCTACCTCAACCTGGATGAAGTGATCCACATCATCCGTACCGAGGAGCACCCGCGGGCCAGGTTGATCGAGCGCTTTGCATTGAGCGAGATCCAGGCCGACTACATTCTCGACACGCGGCTGCGCCAGTTGGCCCGTCTGGAAGAGATGAAGCTGCGCAACGAGCAGGACGAACTGCTCAAGGAACAGGCCAAGCTGCTGGCGCTGCTGGGCAGCGAAGCCAAGCTCAAGAAACTGGTGCGCACCGAACTGCTGCAGGACGCCGAAACCTATGGCGACGACCGTCGCTCGCCGATCGTCGAGCGCGCCGAAGCCCGTGCGATGACCGAGCACGACCTGCTGCCCAACGAAAAGGTCACGGTGGTGCTGTCCGAGAAGGGCTGGGTACGTTCGGCCAAGGGCCACGACATCGATGCCACCGGGCTCTCGTACAAGGCCGGCGACGGCTTCAAGACCGCAGCCGCGGGGCGCTCGAACCAGTACGCGGTGTTCATCGACTCCACCGGCCGCAGCTACTCGGTGCCGGCGCATACGCTGCCGTCGGCACGGGGCCAGGGTGAACCGCTGACCGGTCGCCTGACCCCGCCGCCCGGTGCTTCGTTCGAGTGCGTGCTGATGCCCGAGGATGACGGCTTGTACGTGATTGCCTCCGATGCCGGCTACGGCTTCGTGGTCAAGGGCGAAGACCTGCAGGCCAAGAACAAGGCCGGCAAGGCCCTGTTGAGCCTGCCGAACAACGCCAAGGTGATCCTGCCGCGCCCGGTGGGCAACCGCGAGCAGGACTGGCTGGCGGCGGTGACCACCGAAGGGCGCCTGCTGGTGTTCAAGATCAGCGACCTGCCACAGCTGGGCAAGGGCAAGGGCAACAAGATCATCGGCATTCCGGGCGACCGCGTGGCTAGTCGTGAAGAATTTGTCACCGACCTGGCAGTGATTCCCGAGGGTTCGACCCTTGTATTGCAGGCCGGCAAGCGTACCCTGTCGCTCAAGGGCGATGATCTGGAGCACTACAAGGGCGAGCGTGGGCGGCGTGGCAACAAGCTGCCGCGCGGCTTCCAGCGGGTCGATGCGCTGCTGGTGGAAAACGTCGAATAAGCGACCTGGTGGCCGCAAACGGGTATTTTAGTGACCGTTTGCGGCTTAAACACTGGAGTCGCACGGAACTTTCGCGGATGATAGGCCCCTTGTGGTGCCAGCGTAGCTGTGTGCCCGACGTATTCATGAGTATCACTGCGGCAAGCCGTGTGGCGGCCGCCTGGATGGGATGATGACTTTTCTGCGCCTTCCATTTGTTCTACTGCTCAGTGGCGTGCTGGGCTTGGCCGGGTGCAGCATGCACCAGCCGGTAGCGCTGTATCAGCTCGACAGTGGCGAGCCGGGGCAACCTGGCCAGAGCAACGGCATGGCCGTGGTGCTGGGGCCGGTCTCGGTGGCCGACTACCTGCAACGCGAAACCCTGCTGCAACGCCAGCGTGACGGCAGCCTGACGGCGGCGACCGATGGTCGCTGGGCGGGCAGCCTGTCGGCCGACATCGACCAGTTGCTGGTGCGCCAGCTGGCCTGGCGCCTGGACAGCCAGCGTGTGGTGCTGGCACCGGCCAGCACCGGGTTCAACCCGGATGTGCAGGTGCTGCTGTCGATCACGCGCCTGGACTCGGGCGTCGGCCAGCCGGCGATCCTCGATGCCCAGTGGCGCTTGCTTGATCGTCGCGGTCAGGTGCGTGACAACCGCATCGTGCATTTCGAGCAGCCCCATGAAGGCAGCTCGGCGGCGCAGGTACAGGCGCAGGGGCAACTGCTGCAGCGTCTGGCCGAGCAGCTGAGCGTGGCGTTGAAGCCGTTGGCCAATCAGCCGCCGATCGTGCAGGAACAGCCGAAGAAGGCCACGCCGGTACAGCAGGTGCGCAAGGAGCCGGAGAAGCCGAAGATTCCGATGGCGACACCGATTCGTACCGAGATGGAAGTGTTCCGGTTTTAACCGTGTCTAGTCCTGAAATAGGTTTACACCTGTTCAGGTAGGCCGATAGGCCTCAAAACGCCCGATGCACCGCATCGGGCGTTTTG
>NZ_JAMYBY010000028.1:0-49097 GCF_024126555.1 Pseudomonas sp. VE 267-6A | reverse complement strand
TTCACTTCAAACACTTGACTCGCTTCGATCTCTCGTAGCGGGAGGCGAATTCTACAGCGTTACAACCTGCTGTCAACCACCTTTTCACCGCTGCCGATCTTTCGATCGAAGCACCTCTAGCTTGACTTGAAACGTCCAACTCGTTGATATTCAAGGAGTTTTTCGTTCCTGCTACGCTGGAAGTGGGGCGAAGTATAAAGACTTCTGGAAACCCGTCAAGCGCTATTCGCAATAAATCTGTCACATCGGTCAAAAACGCTGAAAAACAAAAGAGGGAGGCCTTGCGGCCTCCCTCCTTTCAGCCCGCCCTCAAAGGCTTGGGAATGCGAACTGCGATGCTTCATGGCTGGCGCGCTGCGGCCAACGCTGGGTGATCGCCTTGCGCCGGGTATAGAAGCGCACGCCATCCGGGCCGTAGGCATGCAGGTCGCCAAACAGCGAGCGCTTCCAGCCACCGAAGCTGTGATAGGCCACCGGCACCGGCAACGGAACGTTGACCCCCACCATGCCCACTTCGATCTCGTCGCAGAACAGACGCGCCGCTTCCCCATCACGGGTGAAGATGCAGGTGCCGTTGCCGTATTCATGATCGTTGATCAACTGCATGGCCTGCTCGAGGCTATTCACCCGTACCACGCACAGCACCGGGCCGAAGATCTCTTCCTTATAGATACGCATCTCGGGGCTGACCCGATCGAACAGCGTACCGCCCACGAAGTAACCTTGCTCATGCCCCGCAACACTGTAGCCGCGGCCGTCCACCACCAATTCGGCACCGGCAGCCAGGCCGTCATCGATATAGCCAACCACCTTGTCGCGCGCAGCCGCAGTCACCAGCGGCCCCATGTCCAGGCCGCAACTGGTACCGGCACCGATCTTCAGCGCCTTGATCTGCGGCACCAGCTTGGCCACCAGTGCATCGGCTACCTGGTCACCCACGCACACCGCTACCGAGATTGCCATGCAGCGTTCACCGCACGAACCGTACGCCGCGCCCATCAGTGCGCTGACCGCGTTGTCCAGGTCGGCATCGGGCATCAGCACCGCGTGGTTCTTCGCACCACCCAGCGCCTGCACACGCTTGCCACGACGAGTGCCCTCGGCATAGATGTACTCGGCAATCGGCGTGGAGCCCACAAAGCTCAGCGCCTTGACCTCTGGGGCTTCGATCAGCGCGTCCACCGCCACCTTGTCGCCATGCACCACGTTCAGCACGCCCTTGGGCAAGCCGGCTTCCAGCAACAGCTGGGCAATGAACAGCGACGAGCTCGGATCGCGCTCGGACGGTTTGAGAATGAAGCAGTTGCCACAGGCAATCGCCAGCGGGTACATCCACAGCGGCACCATGGCCGGGAAGTTGAACGGGGTGATCCCCGCAACGATGCCCAGCGGCTGGAAGTCGGACCATGCATCGATGTTCGGGCCCACGTTGCGGCTGTATTCGCCTTTGAGCACTTCGGGGGCAGCGCAGGCGAACTCGACGTTCTCGATACCGCGCTTGAGTTCACCCGCCGCATCCTCGAGGGTCTTGCCATGCTCTTCGCTGATCATCTGCGCAATGCGCGACTCGTTCTGCTCAAGCAGTTGCTTGAAGCGAAACATCACCTGGGCCCGCTTGGCCGGCGGGGTATTGCGCCAGGCCGGGAATGCCGACTTGGCCGAATCGATGGCCTGCTGCACGGTTTCCCGGCTGGCCAGCGCCACCTTGCGTACCGCCTGGCCGGTGGACGGGTTGAACACATCGGCGGTGCGCTCACCGCTGGAAACCATTTCACCGTGGATCAGATGCTGAACAATGCTCATGCAGAACTCCAGAAAGGGGGTTCAGGCGCGGCACCGCGCGCCTGCTTATATAAAGAGAAGGATCAGCCGACCTGGTTGATCGCTTCGCCCACCGCATCGAACAGGCGATCCAGTTCTTGCGGGGTGGTGTTGAAAGTCGGGCCGAACTGCAGGGTGTCGCCGCCGTAGCGAACATAGAAGCCGGCGTTCCACAGCTTCATGGCGATCTCGAACGGACGCACGATGGCATCCCCGTCCCGCGCGGCAATCTGGATGGCACCGGCCAGGCCGTAGTTGCGAATGTCGACGATGTTCTTCGCGCCCTTGACTCCGTGCAGCACACGTTCGAAATGCGGTGCCAGGTCGGCAGCCGACTGCACCAGGTTCTCCTTCTCCAGCAGGTCGAGTGCAGCCAGGCCGGCAGCGCAGGCAACCGGGTGCGCGGAGTAGGTGTAGCCGTGCGGGAATTCGACCGCGTATTCCGGGGTCGGCTGGTTCATGAAGGTCTGGTAGATCTCGCTGCTGGCAATCACCGCGCCCATCGGGATGGCGCCGTTGGTAACCTGCTTGGCGATACACATCAGGTCGGGCGTCACACCAAAGGCGTCGGCACCGAACATGGTACCCATACGGCCAAAACCGGTGATCACTTCGTCGAAGATCAGCAGAATGTTGTGCTGGTCGCAGATCTCGCGCAGGCGCTTGAGGTAGCCCTTGGGCGGTGGCAGTACACCGGCGGAGCCGGCCAGCGGCTCGACGATCAGTGCCGCGATGTTCGACGCATCGTGCAGCTCGATCAGCTTGAGCATCTCGTCGGCCAGGGCGATACCGCCCTCCTCCGGCATCCCCTTGCTGAATGCGTTGCCCGGCAGCAGGGTGTGCGGGATATGGTCCACATCCAGCAACTGGCCGAACATCTTGCGGTTGCCGTTGACGCCGCCCAGGCTGGTGCCGGCGATGTTCACGCCGTGGTAGCCACGGGCACGGCCGATCAGCTTGGTCTTGGTCGCCTGGCCTTTGAGGCGCCAGTAGGCACGCACCATCTTCAGCGCGGTATCGGCGCATTCGGAACCGGAGTTGGTATAGAAGACGTGGTTCAGGTTGCCCGGGGTCAGGTCGGTGATCTTCTCGGCCAGCTGGAACGACAGCGGGTGGCCGAACTGGAAGGCCGGCGAATAATCCAGCACACCCAGCTGACGCGACACCGCTTCCTGAATCTGCTTGCGGGTATGCCCGGCGCCGCAGGTCCACAGCCCCGACAGCGCATCATAGATCTTGCGCCCCTTGTCATCCGTCAGGTAGCTGCCTTCGGCGGCGACGATCAGGCGCGGGTCGCGCTGAAAGTTGCGGTTGGCGGTATAGGGCATCCAGTGCGCATCCAGCTTGAGCTGGCTGGCAAGGCCGAGGGGAGCGTTTTCAGGCAGATTCATGGGACAAACCTCGCAAGGCAATGAGCAACATGAGGGAGGCAAACGTTGTTGCAGCTAAGTTGTCACGGGGATAAAGTCTGAAAAAGCCTACTTTTCTAATCTTCAGTTAGCTGGACACTAAACTATGAGCCGTCGCCCGGAGCCGCTTGCGCAGGTCAGTGATTTCGACATCCGTCTGTTGAAAATCTACCGCAGCGTGGTGGAATGCGGCGGCTTCTCCGCAGCCGAGAACGTGCTGGGCATCGGCCGCTCGGCCATCAGCCAGCAGATGAGCGACCTGGAGCAACGCCTGGGCCTGCGCCTGTGTCAGCGCGGCCGTGCCGGGTTCTCGCTGACCGAAGAGGGCCGCGAGGTGTACCAGAGCGCCCTGCAACTGCTCGGCGCGCTGGAAAGCTTTCGCACCGAGGTCAACGGCCTGCACCAGCACTTGCGCGGCGAGCTGAACATCGGCCTCACCGACAACCTGGTGACCCTGCCGCACATGCGCATCACCCATGCCCTGGCGCAGCTCAAGGACCGGGGGCCGGAGGTACGCATTCAGATCCGCATGATCGCTCCCAGCCAGGTCGAACAGGGCGTGCTCGACGGCAGCCTGCACGTCGGCGTGGTCCCCCAGACCAGCCCGCTGTCGGGGCTCGAGTACCAGCCACTGTACAGTGAGCGCTCACTGCTCTATTGCGCGGTCGGGCACCCGCTGTTCTATGCCGATGACCGCCAGCTGGACGACGACCGCCTCAACAGCCAGGACGCGATCGCCCCCACCTTCCGCCTGCCGGCCGAGATCCAGGCCCAGTATCAGGACCTGCACTGCACCGCCAGCGCCTCGGACCGCGAAGGCATGGCGTTCCTGATTCTTACCGGGCGCTACATCGGCTACCTGCCCGACCACTACGCCAACGCCTGGGTACAGCAGGGGCGCCTGCGCGCCCTCAAACCCGACGAACGCTTCTATGACCTGAGCCTGTGCTGGGTTACCCGCAAGGGACGGCGCCCGCACCTGGTGCTCGAGAGCTTCCTGGACAGCCTGGCGGCCACCCGCTGATGCGGTTTATCGGCTTTTTCGCCGATGAGCGCTTGCCCGCCTGCCACGGCTGGGTTATCAGTGCATGTGCCACACTACCCCGCTCTGTCCGGAATCGCCCATGACCTTCGAAGTCCCCGCACACCGCCTCCAGGCTGCCAGGCCTGCCGGCCGTATCCGCCAGAAGAACGAGCAGGCCATCATCCAGGCTGCCGAAGACGAGTTCGCCCGTCACGGCTTCAAGGGCACCAGCATGAACACCATCGCGCTGAACGCCGGGCTGCCCAAGGCCAACCTGCACTATTACTTCACCAACAAGCTGGGCCTGTACGTGGCGGTGCTGAGCAACATCATCGAGTTGTGGGACAGCACCTTCAACACCCTGAGTGCCGACGACGACCCGGCCGAGGCGCTGAGCCGCTACATTCGCGCCAAGATGGAATTCTCGCGGCGCAACCCGCAGGCCTCGCGGATCTTCGCCATGGAGATCATCAGCGGCGGCCAGTGCCTGACCGACTACTTCAGCCAGGACTACCGCGACTGGTTCAAGGGCCGGGCCGCCGTGTTCGAAAGCTGGATGAATGCCGGCAAGATGGACCGCCTCGACCCGGTCCACCTGATCTTCCTGCTCTGGGGCAGCACCCAGCACTATGCCGACTTCTCCACACAGATCTGCCAGGTTACCGGCCGCAGCCGCCTGACCAAGCAGGACATGGAAGACGCCAGCAACAACCTTATCCACATCATCCTCAAAGGCTGTGGCCTGACCCCACCGAACTGAACCCTGCTTATGCCTTTTACCCTGTTGGACACTTGCGAGTTTCGCGAAGAGATCCGCAAGAGCCGCTTCATCACCCTGGCCGGCCCCATCAGCAGCCCGGCCGAGGCCCAGGCCTTCATCGAACGGCACAGCGACCTGGCCGCCACCCACAACTGCTGGGCCTGGAAACTGGGGGCGCAGTACCGCAGCAGCGACGACGGCGAACCCGGCGGTACGGCCGGGCGCCCGATCCTGGCGGCCATCGAGGCGCAGGACTGCGACCAGGTAGTGGTGCTGGTGATTCGCTGGTACGGCGGCATTCAGCTGGGCACCGGTGGACTGGCCCGGGCCTATGGCGGTGGCGCCAACAAGTGCCTGCAACAGGCCGAAAAGCGCCTGCTGGTAAGCCGTGTCGAGCTGCACTGCAGTTGCGCATTCAGCGAACTGGCCCTGCTCAAGCTACGCGTCGCCGAAGCCGACGGCCTGGTGATGGACGAGCAGTTCACCGCCAACGGTGTCGACCTGTTGCTGGCGCTTGGCGAGGAGCAGATCGAACCGGTGCAACGACAACTGGCCGACCTGAGCCGCGGGCGCATTCTGCTCGAACGGCGCTGACACTTGCCCACATCCACTGTGGGCCCGGCTGTGGATAACCTCTTAGCACTCGGCTGCAGCCCTTCTGGATCAAGGCTCGCAGAGAAACGATCATATTTTGATCAAGATTTGATGACAGGCCATCAAGCGGCGTCGAATCAGTGACTTATCCCCAGCCAGGTGCCCTCGAGGGCCGGCTCCATGGCCACAAAACTGTGCCTGGCGCTTGCACACAAATACTGTGGAGCAAGCTGTGGATAAACCGTGAGCGCCTGCGCCAAAGGCCTGCCGGCCAATGCTCCGCGCCGATTGATCATTTTATGAGCAGCCTCCAGGCCGTGCTACGCTGCGTATCCTCTGCCCACCTGTACGGAGTTATCCCATGACCGCCCCCAAAACCGCACTGATCATTGGTGCATCCCGTGGCCTGGGCCTTGGCCTTGTTCAGCGCCTGCGCGAGCAGGGCTGGAACGTGACCGCCACCGTTCGGGACCCTGCCAGGGCCCCTGCGCTGGCCGCGGTGCCCGGCGTACAGGTCGAGACCCTGGAAATGAACAGCACCGATCAGCTCGATGCACTGCAGGCGCGCCTCAAGGGTCAGACCTTCGACCTGCTGTTCGTCAATGCGGGGGTCAAGGGCCCTGATGACCAGAACCCGGAGCAGGTACAACTGGCGGATATCGGCGAACTGTTCATGACCAACAGCGTCGCGCCGATTCGCGTGGCGCAGCGCTTGAGCCGGCAGCTCAACGACAAGGGTGGGGTGATCGCCTTCATGAGCTCGGTGCTGGGCAGCGTGAGCATCCCCGACGCGCCCGACCTGGCCCTGTACAAGGCCAGCAAGGCGGCGCTCAATTCCATGATCAACAGCTTCGTCGTGCAACTGGGCGACACCGGCCTGACCGTGCTGGCCATGCACCCGGGCTGGGTCCAGACCGACATGGGCGGCGAAGGCGCTGAAATCGACGTGCCTACCAGCACGGGCGGGATGGTTGAACAGGTCACCCTCAACAGCGGCAAGGGTGGCCTGCATTTCATCAACTACAAGGGCGAAAAACTGATCTGGTGATCAGACGCGCGGTGGGTGTAGACTCGGCCCTTCGCCCACCGCGGCGGACCTGGATCAGCAGACAGGGCAACACTGAGCTGGCTAACCTGAACCCACTTTCAGAGGAGCCGGCACCATGCCTGCGACCCGTATCTGGTTGAAAAACCCGCTTGCCATCTTTACCGCCAACACCCTCGACGCCCGTGGCGGCCTGGTGCTCGAAGGCGGCATCATCCGCGAAGTCCTCGGCCTCGGCCAAACCCCCACCACACCTTGCCAGCAGACCTTCGATGCCCGTGAGCACGTGGTACTGCCAGGCCTGATCAACACCCACCACCACTTCTACCAGACCCTTACCCGTGCCTGGGCTCCGGTGGTCAACCAGCCGCTGTTCCCCTGGCTCAAGACGCTGTACCCGGTGTGGGCCCGGCTCACCCCGGCCAAGCTGGAGCTGGCGACCCAGGTAGCCCTGGCCGAACTGCTGCTGTCGGGCTGCACCACCGCTGCCGACCACCACTACCTGTTCCCCGACGGCCTGGAAAACGCCATCGACGTACAAGTGGAGAGTGTGCGCAAACTCGGCATGCGCGCCATGCTCACCCGCGGTTCCATGAGCCTGGGCGAAGCCGATGGTGGCCTGCCACCGCAGCAGACGGTGCAGCAGGGCGAGGTGATCCTGGCCGACAGCCAACGACTTATCCACAGCTACCACGAGCGTGACGCGGGCGCGCAGATCCAGATCGCCCTGGCCCCCTGCTCACCGTTCTCGGTCACGCCCGAAATCATGCGCGCCAGCGCGACCCTGGCCCAAGAGCTGGACGTGCGCCTGCACACGCACCTGGCCGAAACCCTCGACGAGGAGGACTTCTGCCTGCAGCGCTTTGGCCTGCGTACCGTCGACTATCTGGACAGTGTCGGCTGGCTCGGCCCGCGCACCTGGCTGGCCCACGGCATCCACTTCAACCCCGACGAGATTGCCCGCCTGGGCGCTGCCGGCACCGGCATCTGCCATTGCCCCAGCTCCAACATGCGCCTGGCATCGGGCATCTGCCCCACCGTGGAACTGACCGACGCGGGTGCGCCAGTGGGCCTGGGTGTGGATGGCTCGGCCTCCAACGATGCGTCCAACATGATCCTCGAAACCCGCCAGGCCCTGTACCTGCAGCGCCTGCGCTACGGTGCCGAGGCCATCACCCCCGAGCGCGTGCTGGGCTGGGCCACACGAGGTTCGGCGCAACTGCTGGGGCGCGACGACATCGGCGAGCTGGCCGTGGGCAAGCAGGCCGACCTGGCCCTGTTCAAGCTGGATGAACTGCGTTTTTCCGGCAGCCATGATCCGCTCTCGGCCCTGCTGCTGTGCGGTGCCGACCGGGCCGATCGAGTGATGGTCGGCGGCCGGTGGCGAGTGATCGATGGCCAGATCGAAGGGCTGGACGTGAAGGGCCTGATCGCCGATCACCGCCAGGCCGCCGCGCAACTGATCGCCGGCTAGGCAGCTACAGGCCCAGCAGCGCCAGCATGATGAACGTGGCGAACAGCACGAAGTGGGTCATGCCCTCGATCGCGTTGGTTTCGCCATCGTTCAGGTTGATGGCGCTGACGATCAGCGTGATGAAGATCATCACCGTCTGCACCGGGGTCATGGCCATCTGGAACGGCTGACCGGTGTACAGGGCCATGGCCTCCATCAGCGGCACGGTGAGGATCACCGTCGACAGCGAGGCCCCCAGGGCGATGTTGACCACCGATTGCATGCGGTTGGCCAGCGCCGCGCGCAATGCGGTGAGAATCTCGGGCGCGGCAGAGATGGCCGCTACCACGATTGCCGTCAGTACCGGCGGTGCTCCGCTGCCCTCCAGGCCATAGTCCAGGGTCTTGGACATGACTTCGGCCAGCAGGCCGATCACCACCACCCCCGAAATCAGAATCGCGATCGATCGCGCCTTGTGGCCGCCCGGCGTCCCTGCCACCGGGTCGCGGCGTTTCTTCTGCGGGTAGCTGTAGCTGAAAAAGTAGCTGTGCGGCCCCACCTGCATGCGCAGAAACAGCGTATACAGCACCACCATCGCGCCGATGGTGAAGGCCGAATACAGATGCCACTGGGCTTCGGGGATGAACTCGGGCACCACCATCGATACGCCCATCGCGGTCATGATCATCACGCTGTAGGTGCGTGCCGAATCGTCGTTGTAGCTCTGCTCGCCGTGCTTGAGCCCGCCCATCAACGCGGCCAGGCCCAGGATCCCGTTGATATCGAGCATCACCGCCGAGTAGATGGTATCGCGCACCAGCGTCGGCGAAGCCTCATTGCTCATCATGATGGCCAGGATCACCACCTCCACCAAGACCGCCGACAGGGTCAGGATCATGGTGCCGTAGGGGTCGCCGACCTTTTCCGCCAGCAGCTCGGCATGCTGTGCAACCCGCATCGAGGCGCACACGATCGCCCCCACCAGCGCGAACCCGGCCAACAACGCCACGCCATGGCCATGCCCCAGCAACAGCGGCTCCAATGGCCAGGCCAGCAGGGCGGTCACCACGGCCAGCAGCAAGAGCTTTTCCTGGGTCAGTAGCTTGAGCATCGGTGGCCTTGAACAGAAGGGGTGTGGCTAGAGACTGTAGCTGCTGTGGAAGGTTTCCTGCTGCCGGACCATCCGGCCAGGTTTCGCGCCGCCCCTCGTCAACCGCTGTAGAATGGCGCGCAACCGCACCTTGATGAGAACACGCTATGTACGACTGGCTTAACGCGCTGCCCAAGGCAGAATTGCACCTGCACCTGGAGGGATCGCTCGAGCCCGAACTGCTGTTCGCTCTGGCCGAACGCAATGGCATCGCCCTGCCCTGGAGCGATGTGGAGGCCCTGCGCGCGGCCTATGCGTTCAACAACCTGCAGGAGTTCCTCGACCTGTACTACCAGGGCGCCGACGTGCTGCGCACCGAGCAGGACTTCTACGATCTGACCTGGGCCTACCTGCTGCGCTGCAAGGCACAGAACGTGGTCCACACCGAACCGTTCTTCGACCCCCAGACCCATACCGACCGGGGCATCTCGTTCGAGGTGGTACTGGCCGGCATCAGCGCAGCCCTCAAGGATGGCCAGCGCAAGCTGGGCATCAGCAGTGGCCTGATCCTGAGCTTCCTGCGCCACCTGAGCGAAGACGAGGCCCACGCCACCCTCGATCAGGCCCTGCCCTTTCGCGATGCCTTCATCGCCGTGGGGCTGGACAGCTCGGAGCAAGGCCACCCGCCCAGCAAGTTCCAGCGCGTGTTCGACCGCGCCCGTAGCGAAGGCTTCCTGACCGTCGCGCACGCCGGCGAGGAAGGCCCGCCCGAGTACATCTGGGAAGCCCTGGACCTGCTCAAGATCCAGCGTATCGACCACGGCGTGCGCGCCATCGAGGACGAGCGCCTGATGCAGCGCATCATCGACGAACAGATCCCGCTGACCGTCTGCCCTCTGTCCAACGCCAAGCTGTGCGTGTTCGACCACATGCGCGAACACAACATCCTCGAGATGCTTGAGCGTGGCGTGAAGGTCACGGTGAACTCGGACGACCCAGCCTATTTCGGTGGCTACGTGACCGAGAACTTCCATGCCCTGCATACCCACCTCGGCATGACCCAGGACCAGGCCAGGCGTCTGGCGCAGAACAGCCTGGATGCGCGCCTGCTCAAGCCCTGACCTCTGCGCGGGCAGGTCGACCCATCATCGGTGGGTCGGCCTTGCCCGCCATCTGCGGCTACTCCCCCACCGCCAACGGCATGGGCGACTGTGCAATCAGCGGGATTTCACGCAAACCGGCGGGGGTGACGTGCAAGGCGCGCGAGTCACCGTTCATGCGCACCCAGCCCGACTGCACGAAAAGCCTGAGCAGGCTGCTGCCCAGGGCCCCGCCCAGGTGCGGGCGCTGCTCGCTCCACTCGCTGCAGCAACTGCACGCGCTGCAGGCTCTGCCCTCGCGCAGTGCCAATGCCTCGACGAAGATGCCAAAGTCGGCAAAGTGCAGGCGCCCCAGCGAGCTGACCTCCAACTGGCGGTCGCAGAGCTCCAGCCACTTGGCCTCCTGCAAGCGCTGGTAAAGGTCGGCCGCCAGCTCACCGCCCAGGTGGTCACGGCACAAGCGTGCGCGGCGCATCGCCAGCGGGATCCCCGGCGCCTCCCGGCTGACACGCACGCCCTGACGAAAATGCTCGCGCACCGGCACACTGGCCAGCGCCTCCACAGCGGCGCCCACCTCCGGGGCTGCCAGCCGAAAATACCGTTTGCGCCCGCGCGCCTCTATCTTCAGCAACCCCCCTGCCAGCAGGCGCCCAAGGTGAGCGCAGGTGGAAGAAGGTGTCAGGCCGGTCATCCTGGCCAACTCGTCGGAGGGGCGGGCCAGACCGTCGATCAAGGCCCACAGCATGGCGCTGCGCTTGGGGTCAGCCAACAGGCTGGCGATCACACTGATACTTGCTACAGGTTTCATATCTGCACTCCCTGCGGATTCCGAAGACGTAACTTGCCCGCCCCTGCAATGGAAACGTCTCTTGCTGGTAACGACTGCGGGGGCAAGTATATGCCGGCCTGTAAGCACTTAAACGGCCTCTATCTCCGGCAAAATTGCCCGTTTTGGGCAACCATGTGGCCTTCTGCAAAGGTCACTTTCGGGTGGCGGGCCTTCCGCCCCTGGCACCACAGCCGCATGGGGGCGGCTTTCCCTGCAGAGCGAGGGTTGCGCTCAAGGGCCGATGAGCGCGCAACGCCCTACATCCAAGGTAAACAAGTCACTCAACCTAAAATGAAATGTATGACCCTGATCCAGCGCCCGACAGCCGGCCCTGCCTAGCCGGTCATCGCCAGCAGCGGCTCCAGCAGGTGCCGGCATCTGGCCTTGAGTTCGTCGCGCAGCAACTGCACCGGCTTGCCGAGCTGCGCCCGGTGGGTGCACAGCAGATTCAGCGGCGCAGCTTCACCCCGCACCCCGGGCAGCAGCACTTCGAGGCGCCCGGCCTTCACATCGGCTGCCACATCCAGCCAGGACTTGTAGGCAATGCCCACACCTGCCACGGCCCAGCGCCGTACCACGTCGGCGTCGTCGCAAAAGCGGTCGCCACGCACCAGCACCGTCTGTGTCGCGGCCCCGTCACTGAAGCGCCACTGGTCATGCACACGACCACCCAACTGGTACAGCAGGCAGTTGTGCTCGGCCAGCTTTGCAACCGTCGCCGGTTGGCCATGGCGCGCCAGATAATCAGGTGCGGCGCACAGCACCCGGCGGTTGTCGGGGCACAGGGGCAACGCCACCAGGCTCGAGTCTTCGGGGGTGCCGTAGCGCAGCGCCACATCCACCGGCTGGCGAAACAGGTCGGCATTGCGATCGCCCAGCAGCAGGCGCACGTTCAGCAATGGGTGCGCCTGCTGCAACTGGTCCAACCAGGGCAACAGCACATTGCGTCCGAAATCCGACGGTGCCGACAACTGCAGCACGCCGCTCACCTCGGCCTGGCCCTGAGCCAACGCCCGCCGTCCCTCCTCGAGGCTGGCCAAGGCTACCCGGGCGTGGTTGAGGAACCCCTCGCCTTCAGCGGTCAGGCGCAGACTGCGCGTCGAACGGGCCAGCAGGCGCACCTTCAATTGCGCCTCAAGGCGCTTGAGCGCTGCGCTCGCCACTGCCGGCGAAAGGTCCAGCTGGCGCGCAGCGGCCGACAGGCTGCCCAGTTCCGCGGCGCGCACGAACAGTTGCAGATCATCGGTACGCAGCACTTGTCGGCCTCATTATCAAAAAAAAATTGAAAGTATCTGCCGTTTTATCGGGTTTTAACCCCAAGTGAAAGCACTGATGATGGCGGCACTCCCCCCCCTCAAGGACCTCTTCATGAAAGCCATTGCCTACTATCAATCGTTGCCGATTGCCGACCCCGCCGCGCTGCAGGACATCGAGCTGCCCGCCCCGCAGCCTGGCCCGCGCGACCTGCTGGTGCAGGTGCACGCCATCTCGGTCAACCCGGTCGACACCAAGGTGCGCCAGAACGTGCAACCCGAGGCCGGCGTGGCCAAGGTGCTGGGGTGGGACGTTGCCGGTGTGGTCAAGGCGGTGGGCAGCGAGGTCAGCCTGTTCCAGCCTGGCGACAAGGTCTACTACGCAGGCTCCATCGCCCGCGCCGGGGGCAACAGCGAGCTGCACGTGGTCGACGAGCGCATCGTCGGGCACATGCCCCGAACCCTGGGTTTCGCCGAAGCCGCCGCATTGCCGCTGACCGCCATTACCGCCTGGGAGCTGCTGTTCGAACGCCTGCAGATCGCCGAAGGCAAGGCCGACCTGGGCCAGAGCCTGCTGATCGTCGGTGGCGCCGGCGGCGTCGGCTCGATCCTGACTCAACTGGCCAGCCAACTGACCGGGCTCAAGGTCATCGCCAGCGCTTCACGCCCCGAAACCCAGGCCTGGGTAAGGGAGCTGGGCGCCGATGTGGTAGTCGATCACCGTCAGCCCCTGGCCCAGGCCCTGAAGGCGCAGGGTATCGATAGCGTTACCCACGTTGCCAGCCTGACGCAGACCGACCAGCACCTGGACCAGCTGGTCGAGGCACTCGCCCCGCAGGGCAAGCTGGCGCTGATCGACGACCCCAAGCAGTTGGACGTGACCAAGCTCAAGCGCAAGAGCCTGTCGCTGCACTGGGAATTCATGTACACCCGCTCGCTGTTCGAAACCGCCGACATGCAGGCGCAGCACACGCTGCTCAACCGCGTGGCCGAGCTGATCGACGCAGGCACCCTCAAGACCACCCTGGGCGAGCATTTCGGCCCGATCAATGCAGCCAACCTGCGCCGGGCCCATGCGCTGCTCGAAAGCGGTGCAGCCAAGGGCAAGATCGTGCTGGAAGGGTTCTGAGCCCCTCCGGGCCCCGGCATGACCGTCAGTCAGTACACTGACGCCGGTCATGCCGGGGCCCGGTCGCGGCGCTACAATGCTGCTGCATTTACCCAACCACACAGGTAGGCAGCGATGAAGATTATCGTCAGTGCATCAGCCCGCAAACCCGGGTGCCCGTGGCAGGTTCAGCTCGACCAGCATGTGGTCAGCTTTCGCAGCGAGGCCGAGGCTCGCGCCTTTGTCGACACCCTGCAACAACGCTTGCGGGCCCCGCACCCGCTCAAGCAGGTCGGCTGAGCTGCAGGCGTCGGGTCAACATAGCCACGCCCACCGCCGCCGCACCGCACAGGCTGATGACCAGCGCCATCGGCAGCGCGCTGCCGTCATGCAGCACTCCCACCAGGGCAGCCGCACCCGCCGCCACGCTGAACTGCACGCACCCCAGCAACGCCGAGGCACTGCCGGCGCGGGCACCCTGCCCGCTCATGGCGCAGGCCGAGGCGTTGGGGATGATGCAGCCAAGGCTGGCAATGCACACGAACAGCGGCACCAGCAACGGCCACAGCGCCTGCGTATGCAGCGCGCTGATTCCCAGCAGCACCAGCCCGGCCGCCAGGTATACCCACACCGTGCGGGCCAGCAAAAAGGCAGGCCCACGCTTGGCCAGCAATCGCGCATTCACCTGCGCCACCAGGATGAAGCCCGCCGCATTGCTGCCGAACAGCCAGCCGTAATGTTCGGCCGGTACGCCATAAAGCTTGATGAACACGAAGGGCGACCCGGCGATATAGGCGAACATGCCGGCAATCGCGATGCCGCCGGTCAGTGCATGCCCCATGAACACGCGGTCCTTGAGCAGGCGCCCGTATTGGCGCAACGCCCCCGACAGCGGCTGGCGTGGTTGGTTGGAAGGCAGGCTCTCCGGCAGGCCCAGGGCAACAGCCAGCGTACAGCCGGCGCTGAACAGGGTGAGCACGAGGAAGATCGACTGCCAGCCATACAGGTTGACCAGCACCCCGCCCAGCATCGGGGCAAGGATCGGCGCCAGGCCCATCACCAGCATCAGTTGCGAGAACACCTTGGCCGAAGCCACTGCATCACACTTGTCGCTGACGATGGCCCGCGACAGCACCATGCCTGCGCAACCACCCAGGGCCTGTACAAAACGCGCGGCGATCAGGGCGTCCAGGCTCGGTGCAAAGGCACAGGCCAGCGACGCCAGGGTAAACAGGGTCACCCCGACCAGCAGCGGAATGCGTCGACCGAAGCGGTCGGCCACCGGGCCATAGGCCAGCTGCCCCAGCGACAGGCCCAGGAAATAGGCCGCCAGGGTGGTCTGGATGTGTTTTTCGTCGGTCGCAAAGGCCAGGGCCATTGCCGGGAAGCCGGGCAAGTAGAAATCGATCGCCAACGGCCCGAACGCACTGAGTGCGCCGAGGATCAGGATGGTGCGCAGGTTCATCGGGAATCCATAGCAGGCTAAGCAAGTGCCTTAGTCTAACCGGGCTGCCATGGATAAGCCGCGAATCTTTTGCCGAATTCGCTGGCACGTGCGCCCCTTGTTGGAGCCGGCCTTGCCGGGGATCGAGCGCGCAGCGCTCGCACACCGGAATGCACAGTGCAGCAGACACACCGCCCATGCAGGGTCGGTAGCCGCTTCGCGCCGGTTCGCCAGCAAGGCTGGCTCCTACAGGCGAAGCGGCTACCGGCTTGTTCAGGCCACAAGCTCGGCCTTGTAACCCTCATCGACAATCGCCTGCACGATCTGCGGCGCCTGCAGCGAACTGTCGACGCGCACCTGCTTGCTGGCCAGGTCCACCTCTACGATGGCCTGTGCATCCTGGCTCTGTACCGCACGGGTCACGGCCTTCACACAGTGGCCACAGGTCATGCCTTGAACAGTGAATACTTGCATGGGAACTACCTCCTTGGGATTTGAGCGCAGTCTCAAGCTTGCCATCGGGGCAAGGTCAAGTGCATGCCGAACTGGAAATCCGCGCCAAGCTCGGCCAAGCTGCGCCCTTGTCGAACGATCAGCAGGAGATTCATTCATGGGCAGGGCAGCATTGGGCCTTATCGGTTTGCTCGGGTTGTGCAGCATCGTGCCCCTGGCCAGCGCCGAAGGGCCGTCGGACTACAGCGTGTTGATCATTTCCCGCGAGCGTCTGGAGGTCGCCACGTCCTGCGAGATCGGCATCTATCTCAACGACCAGCTGTCGGCGCGACTGTTCCAGGAACACTCCACCTCGTTCAACCTGCCGGGCGGCCCGGTGAACGTGCGCCTGCGCCTGCTTCCCGGGCAGGCACCGGGCTGCAACAACGGCATCGAGAACCAGCGCAGCACGCGAATCAACGTACTGGCGGGCCAGGTCAACAAGTACCGCATCGTCATGGACAACAATGGCCTCAGCCTGAAGAAGGCCGCTCTGGGCTATTGACCTTGCCAATGGGGTAAGGTTGATGCTTGGCGCCTGTCCAAGGAGGAGAGCCCCATGTCCGCATCAACCACCTTCGATCTGCCGATTCAAGGCATGACCTGCGCCAGCTGCGCCGGTCGTGTCGAGCGCGCCCTGCGCAAAGTCGCCGGCGCCGAACACGTCAGCGTCAACCTCGCCACCGAACACGCCCGGGTGCAAGCCCCTGCTGACGCCCTGCCGGCACTGGTCGACGCCGTCAGCCAGGCCGGTTACAGCGTGCCCGCCCAGAGCCTCGAACTGCAGATTGGCGGCATGACCTGCGCCAGCTGTGCCGGGCGCGTGGAGCGGGCCTTGAACAAGGTGCCCGGCGTACAGCGGGTCAGCGTCAACCTGGCCAACGAGCGCGCGCACATCGAGCTGCTGGGGCAGGTCGACAGCGCGCTGCTGATCGACGCGGTGACCCAGGCAGGTTACACGGCCAGCCTGCCGCAAGCGGGCAAGGCCGACCAGGCCGACGCCGAGCGACGCCTGCGCAAGGAGCGCTGGTCGGTCGGCCTGGCCATACTGCTGGCCATGCCGCTGGTGCTGCCGATGCTGCTGCAGCCCTTCGGCATCCACTGGATGCTGCCGGCTTGGGCACAGTTCGTACTGGCCACCCCCGTGCAGTTCATCCTGGGTGCACGCTTCTATGTCGCGGCCTGGAAGGCGGTACGCGCCGGGGCCGGCAACATGGACCTGCTGGTAGCCCTGGGCACCAGCGCCGGTTACGGCCTGAGCCTGTACGAATGGGCGCGGGCCACCGCAGGCAGCATGCCGCACCTGTATTTCGAAGCCTCGGCGGTGGTCATCGCCCTGGTGCTGCTGGGCAAGTACCTGGAAAGCCGCGCCAAGCGCCAGACCGCCAGTGCCATCCGCGCCCTCGAAGCTCTGCGCCCTGAGCGCGCCCTGCAGGTGATCGACGGCCAGGAGCGGGACGTACCCATCAGCGCCCTGCGCCTGCATGACCTGGTACGCGTGCTGCCCGGCGAACGCTTCCCGGTGGACGGTGAGGTGATCGAGGGCCAGAGCCATGCCGACGAAGCCCTGATCAGCGGCGAAAGCCTGCCCGTGCCCAAGCAGCCGGGCGACCGCGTGACCGGCGGCGCCATCAACGGCGAAGGCCGCCTGCTGGTAAGTGTGCTGGCCCTGGGTACTGAAACCGTGCTGGCGCGCATCATCCGCCTGGTCGAAGACGCCCAGGCCGCCAAGGCCCCCATCCAGAAACTGGTCGACCGGGTCAGCCAGGTGTTCGTGCCAGCCGTGCTGGTGCTGGCCCTGGCAACCCTGGTCGGCTGGTGGCTGGCCGGCGCGCCAATCGAAACCGCGCTGATCAATGCCGTGGCCGTGCTGGTCATCGCCTGCCCCTGTGCTCTGGGCCTGGCCACACCCACCGCGATCATGGCCGGTACCGGCGTGGCCGCGCGCCACGGCATCCTGATCAAGGACGCCGAAGCGCTGGAGCGTGCCCATGCTGTCAACCGCGTGGTGTTCGACAAGACCGGCACCCTCACTTCCGGCAGCCCGCGCATCGTTCACAGCAAGGCCCAGGACATCGAGGCAGGCGAACTGCTGCAACTGGCCGGCGCCCTGCAACGCGGCAGCGAACACCCGCTGGCCAAGGCGGTACTGGATGCCTGCCAGGAGCAGGGCCTGACCGTACCCGACATCGACGACAGCCAATCGCTGACCGGCCGCGGCATCGCCGGCCACCTCAATGGCCGCGACCTGGCCCTGGGCAACCGTCGCCTGCTGGAAGAAAGCGGCCTGCAACCGGGTGAACTCGCCACCAGCGCCCAGGCCTGGGAGGCCGAGGGGCGCACCTTGTCGTGGCTGATCGAGCGCGGTGCGCAACCACGGGTGCTGGGCCTGTTCGCCTTCGGCGACAGCCTCAAGCCTGGCGCAGACGCCGCCGTACGCCAGCTGAGCCAACAGGGCATCAGCAGCCACCTGCTGACCGGCGACAACCGCGGTAGCGCCAAGGTGGTGGCCCAGGCCCTTGGCATCAATGACGTGTACGCCGAGGTGCTGCCGGCCGACAAGGCCGCCACTGTTCTCGAACTGAAGAAATCGGGTGTGGTAGCGATGGTGGGTGACGGCATCAACGACGCGCCGGCCCTGGCCGCCGCCGACATCGGCATCGCCATGGGTGGCGGCACCGATGTGGCCATGCAGGCCGCCGGCATCACCCTGATGCGCGGCGACCCGCGCCTGGTACCGGCCGCCCTGGAGATCAGCCGCAAGACCTACGCCAAGATCCGCCAGAACCTGTTCTGGGCCTTCATCTATAACCTGATCGGTATTCCGCTGGCGGCCTTCGGCCTGCTCAACCCGGTGCTGGCCGGTGCGGCCATGGCCCTGTCGAGCGTCAGCGTGGTCAGCAACGCCTTGCTGCTCAAAACCTGGAAACCGCAAACGCCGCCAAAGGACGATGCCCCATGAACATCGGACAAGCCGCCAAACGTACCGGCCTGAGCGCCAAGATGATCCGCTACTACGAGTCCATCGGCCTGCTCAAGCCGGCCTCGCGCAGCGACAGTGGCTACCGCCTCTACCAGCAGGACGACCTGCACGCGCTGGCATTCATCAAGCGCTCGCGAGACCTGGGGTTTTCATTGGAGGAAGTGGCCAAACTGCTGACCTTGTGGCAGGACCGCCAGCGCGCCAGCGCCGACGTGAAAGCCCTGGCCAACGAGCATATCGCCGACCTGAACCGGCGCATCGACGAGCTGGTGAGCCTGCGCGATACGCTGAGCGAGCTGGTCGCCCACTGCCAGGGGGACGATCGCCCCGACTGCCCGATCCTCAAGGACCTGGCAGCCGGCAGCTGCTGTCACTAGCGCGTTACTGCATCCACGGCGGTGGCGGTTCCTCGGCCTTGGCCGGGCCGTTCTCCGCCTCGGCGCGTGCAGCCTGCCGGCGCGCCTCGTCCAGGCGTGCCGCTTCGATCTCGCGCATCACCCCGTCGACATCGGCGCTGTGCTCGTCCTCCGCGAACTGCCCGCTCAGCGGGCTTTCCGGAGTCAGCTCGCCGGCCTCGTACAACGCCCACATTTCCTTGGCGTAGCGGGTGGCCTTGAGCTCCGGGGCAAACTGGCCGAAGTACCCTGCCATATTCCCCACATCGCGCTCGAGCATGCTGAACGCATGGTTGTTGCCGGCCGCATCCACCGCCTGGGGCAGGTCGATGATCACCGGGCCGTCAGGGCCGAGCAGCACGTTGAATTCCGACAGGTCGCCATGCACCAGGCCGGTGCACAGCATCAGCACGATCTGGCGGATCACGAAGTCGTGGTACTCGCGGGCCTGATCGGCCTCCAGGTGCACGTCGTTCAGGCGTGGCGCCGCATCGCCATGGGCATCGGACACCAGCTCCATCAACAGCACGCCATCGAGAAAATCGAACGGCTTGGGTACCCGCACGCCGGCACTGGCCAGGCGAAACAGGGCTGCCACCTCGGCATTCTGCCAGGCCTCCTCGGCCTCTTTGCGCCCATACTTGGAGCCCTTGGCCATGGCCCGCGCCTGGCGGCTGTTGCGCACCTTGCGGCCCTCCTGGTATTCGGCGGCCTGACGGAAGCTGCGCTTGTTGGCCTCTTTGTAGACCTTGGCGCAGCGCAGCTCGGTACCGCACCGCACCACGTACACCGCGGCTTCCTTGCCACTCATCAGGGGTCGGATGACTTCATCGACCAGCCCGTCTTCTATCAGTGGTTCTATGCGTTTTGGAGTCTTCATCGGCTTTTGTTCTGGGTCCTGTTTTGCCAAACACACGGGTATCACGGGTTGCCGGCCATCGTCTCACAGCCATGAGCCAGATGCGCGCTCACGATACAACAAGGCCCTCAAAGGAAGTGGACCCGATAATGTCCAAATAATTTAATCCCGCCTGCACCGAGTGCCCCCTGGCTTCCCGGACATGGCAGACACTCACTGCCTGAACAGTTCCCCCGGCGTTGCCCCGAACAAGCCCTTGAACGCCACGATGAACGCCGACGTCGACTCATAGCCGCAACCCAGCGCCGCCTGGGTCACGCTCTGCCCCTGCTCCAGCGCCTGCAGCGACGACAGCAGGCGCATGCGCTGGCGCCAGGCGCGAAAGCTCAGCCCCGTCTCGCGCTGAAACAACCGCATCAGGGTCTTCTGCGAACGCCCCAGGCGCTCGGCCCAGTAGGCCAGGCCGGCGTCCTGCTCCGGGTGCGCCAACAATGCATTGCACACCTCGAGCAGGCGCGGGTGCTGCGGCAGCGGCAACGAAAAACCCACCTCCGGCAGCCCCTGCAACTGCTCCAGCAGCACCTGCACCAGATGGGCCTCGGGGCTCTCGCCTTCGGCGTAATCCACCGGGAACAGGCAGAACTGCTTGATCAGCTCACGGGCCAGCGGCGTCACCTCCAGCACCCGGCAGCGCGGCCCGGCCCACGCTGCATCGGCCTGACGCACATACAGGCTGCGCATTTCGGCGCGGGTCGAGGTAATCACCTCATGCTCCACCCCGGCCGGTATCCACACGCCCCACTGCGGCGGTGCAAAAAAACTGCCCTCGGCGGTGTACACCCCCAGCACCCCGCTGATCGCATAGGAAAACTGTATCCAGTCGTGTCGATGACGCGGCGTCCACGAGCCGGCCCCCAGGCTTTCGGCACGCGCATACAGTGGCCGCGGCAGGGCATCGAGCAGCGGGATTGGGCGTGGCAGCAGATTTTGTCCGTTACTCGGCATCGCTTGGCCTTGTGTCGCGAGACGGAAGAATGGCCACAGGTTAGCCTGCCGCTTCGTTATTACAAGATGATTCGCAGGCCCGCCTATGCAAGCTCACCTCAAGCGATTGGTAACCGACTGGTTTCTGTGCGGCATGTTTCTCGCCACCTTCCTCGCCTGGCTGTTCCCGCACTTCGGTGCCAGCGGCGGCTCGATGCACGCCGAATACGTGATCAACATCGGCGTGTTCGTGGTGTTCTTCCTGCACGGCATCAACCTGTCCAGCGAACAGATCCGCCATGGCCTGAAGAACTGGCGCCTGCACCTGATGGTGCAGGGCTTCACCTTCGTGGTGTTCCCGCTGCTGTGGTGGCTGGGCAACAGCGTGCTGGGCAGCCATGTGCCGGCGCTGCTGATGCTGGGCTTTCTGTACCTGTGCGCCCTGCCCTCGACCATCTCCTCGTCGGTGGCGCTGACCGGCAGCGCCGGCGGCAACGTGCCCGCCGCGATCCTCAACGCCAGCCTCTCCAGCGTGCTGGGCATCTTCCTGACCCCGTGGCTGGTGAGCCTGGTGGTGGGCAACGGCAGCGATGGCATCGACCTGGGCGCCACCCTGCTCGACCTGTGCGCCATGCTCCTGCTGCCGCTGGTGCTGGGACAGTTGCTGCGCCCGTGGCTGGGCCGCTTCTTTGCCCGCCACAAGCGCTACACCAACGTGATGGACAAGGTGGTGATCCTGCTACTGGTGTACGCGGCGTTCTGCAACTCGATGATCTCGGGGCTGTGGCAGCAGCAGGGTGGCTCGGTACTGCTCACCGCCGTTCTGGGCAGCGCGTTGCTGCTGGCGCTGATCCTGTGGCTGACCACCCGCAGCGCGCGGCTGCTCAGGTTCAGCCCGGCCGACGAGATCGCCGCAGTGTTCTGCGCCAGCAAGAAATCCCTGGCCGCCGGCGCACCGATGGCCGCATTGATCTTCGGCGCCCATCCCGGGCTGGGGCTGATTCTGCTGCCGATCATGATCTATCACCCGCTGCAGTTGATCGTGTGCTCGATCATGGCCGAACACTACGCCAACCGCCCGGCGCCCCTGGCCAAGGAGGCGCCGCTGGTCAGCGCTCGATGATCGCGGTCACGCCCTGCCCGCCCGCGGCGCAGATCGAAATCAGCCCGCGGCCCTGGCCGGCCTCGTCCAGCAGCTTGGCCAGGTTGGCCAGAATGCGCCCGCCGGTGGCAGCGAACGGGTGCCCTGCAGCCAGCGAACTGCCCTTGACGTTGAGCCTGTCGCGGTCGATGGCGCCCAACGGCTCGCTCAAGCCCAGCCGGCTCTGGCAGTAGTCGGCGTCTTCCCAGGCCTTCAGCGTGCACAGCACCTGGGCGGCGAAGGCTTCGTGGATCTCGTAGAAGTCGAAGTCCTGCAGGGTCAGGCCGTTGCGCTCCAGCAGTCGAGGTACCGCATAGGCCGGCGCCATCAGCAGCCCCTCCTGGCCTTTGACGAAATCCACCGCAGCATTCTGACCATCGAGAAAATACGCCTTGATCGGCAGGCCGCGCTCGCGCGCCCACTCTTCGCTGGCCAGCAGTACCACCGAAGCGCCATCGGTCAGTGGCGTGGAGTTGCCCGCCGTCAGCGTGCCCTTGGCGCTGCGCTCGAACACCGGCTTGAGGCTGGCAAGTTTCTCCAGGGTCAGGTCCGGGCGCAGGTTGTGATCGCGGGTCAGGCCCAGAAAGGGCGTGAGCAGGTCATCCTGCCAGCCTTCGGCAAACGCCCGGGCCAGGTTCTGGTGGCTGCGCAAGGCCAGCTCGTCCTGCTCGGCACGCCCTATCTGCCAGGTCTGCGCCATCAGCTCGCAGTGCTCGCCCATCGACAGCCCGGTACGCGGCTCGCCATTGCGCGGCAGCTCGGGCTTGAGGTGCCAGGGCCTCAGTTGCAGGAACACCTTGAGCTTGTCGCCCGTGGTCTTGGCCCGATTGGCCTGCAGCAGCAACTTGCGCAGCCCCTCGTTGACCGCAATCGGCGCATCGGAGGTGGTGTCCACACCGCCGGCAATGCCGCTGTCGATCTGCCCCAGGGCGATCTTGTTGGCCACCATCAGCGCGGTTTCCAGCCCCGTGGCGCAGGCCTGCTGCAGGTCATAGGCCGGGGTCTGCGGCGACAGCCGCGAGCCCAGCACGCATTCGCGGGTCAGGTTCATGTCGCGCGAGTGCTTGAGCACCGCGCCCGCCGCCACTTCGCCCAGTTGCAGGCCATGCAGGCCGAAACGCTCCACCAGCCCTTCGATTGCCGCAGTCAGCATCGCCTGGTTGCTGGCCGTGGCGTAGGGCCCGTTGGAGCGGGCGAACGGGATTCGATTGCCGCCGATGATCGCGACCCGACGTAAAGCGCGCATGCACAGACTTCCTTATTCCGAGACGGGATAGACCCGCTATAGCGTAGGTGTTTTTTCGCCAGTCGAACGACCGAAGGCGAAACATGGTCCACACTTTGGTGCTTAATTTCCGGGAGACGTTCACATGAGCGACCGCTATATCGACTTCGCCAACTCTTCATTCGGTCGGCGCGTGGCCGGTGCCGTCGGCCTGCCCACCCCCGCCCGCCTGGAGCGCTGGGAAGCCGGCAGGCTGCGCCCGGTCGAAGGCGCCCTGCTGCTCGGCGGCGGGCCGCTGGTGACGAACGTGGCCGCCTTTGCCAGGCGCCTGACCGACGAGGTCTACAGCTATGCCGATGAAAGCCTCGAACTGCCGGCCTGGGTCGCGGGCCTGGGGCCCAAGCTCAAGGCCGTGGTGTTCGACGCCAGCCACCTGACCGACAGCGACCAGCTCAAGCAACTGCGCGAGTTCTTCCAGCCGCTGCTGCGCAGCCTGGCTGCCAGTGCGCACATCGTGATCCTGGGGCGCGCGCCCGAATCGCTGGACGACCCGCTGGCCAGCGTGGCGCAGCGGGCCCTGGAAGGTTTCAGCCGTTCGCTGGCCAAGGAACTGCGCAACGGCGCCACCCTGCAACTGCTGTATGTGGACCCGGCCGCGCAGGACCAGCTCGAAGGCGCGCTGCGCTTCTTCCTCTCGCCCAAGAGCGCCTTCATCAGCGGCCAGGTGCTGCGCCTGACCGCCTGCGCCACCCAGGTACAGGACTGGTCGCGCCCGCTGGCCGGGCGCAAGGCGCTGGTCACCGGTGCGGCCCGCGGCATCGGCGCCGCCATTGCCGAAACCCTGGCCCGTGACGGCGCCGAGGTGGTGCTGCTCGACGTGCCCCAGGCCAAGGCCGACCTCGACGCCCTGGCCGCGCGCCTGGGTGGGCGCAGCGTGGCGCTGGACATCTGCGCCAGCGATGCATCGGCGCACCTGCTCGAAGCGCTCCCCGAGGGCATCGACATCGTCGTGCACAACGCCGGCATCACCCGCGACAAGACCCTGGCCAACATGACCCCCGAATACTGGGACGCCGTGCTCGCGGTCAACCTCAAGGCCCCCCAGGTGCTGACCCAGGCGCTGCTCGACGGCGGCGCGCTGCACGACAACGCACGCATCGTGCTGCTGGCCTCGATCAGCGGTATCGCCGGCAACCGCGGGCAGGCCAACTATGCCGCCAGCAAGGCCGGCCTGATCGGCCTGGCCCAGGCCTGGGCGCCGCTGCTGGCCAAGCGGGGTGCCAGCATCAATGCGGTGGCCCCCGGCTTCATCGAAACACGCATGACGGCGGCCATCCCCTTCGCCCTGCGCGAAGCCGGGCGACGCATGAGCTCCCTGGGCCAGGGCGGCCTGCCGCAGGACGTTGCCGAAGCCGTGGCCTGGCTGGGACAGCCCGGCAGTGGCGCGGTCAACGGCCAGGTGCTGCGCGTATGCGGCCAGGCCGTGATGGGGGCATGAGCATGGACCGACACTGGCACGATCTGCACCGCACGCAAGGGCTGAGCGGGCTGTACCTGAAGGCTGCGCGCAAGCGCAGCATCACCGGCGACAGCCTGCCCGCCAGCGGCCTGCACTGCGCCATCGGCGTGAATCCACAGCGCCTGCAGGCCTACCGCAAGCTCTGCCACTTCGGCGACGACAGCCACCTGCCGCCGACCTTCCCCCATGTGATGGCGTTCGCCCTGCAACTGCAACTGCTGACCGCCGACGACTTCCCGTTCCCGCTGCTGGGCCTTGTGCACCTGAACAACCGCATCCGCGTGGTGCGCCCGCTGGGTGGCATCGGCACGCTGCGCTTCAGCGTGTTCGTCGACAACCTGCAGCCCCACGCCAAGGGCGCGACCTTCGACCTGATGACCGAAGCCGAAGACAGCCTGGGGCTGCTCTGGCACGAGCGCAGCCGCATGCTGTGTCGCGGCGTCAAGCTCGAAGGCGAACCACCCGCCGTCGACACCCCTGAATCGCTGCCTCTGGGCGAGCTGACCCGCTGGTATGCCGACAGCGACATCGGCCGGCGCTACGCCAAGGTCTGCGGCGACTACAACCCCATCCACCTGAGTGCGCTCAGCGCTCGCCTGTTCGGGTTTCCCCAGGCCATCGCCCATGGCATGTGGAGCAAGGCCATGGCGCTGGCCGCGCTGCGCGGGCACCTGCCGCTCAGCGGCTACGAGGTGGATGTGGCCTTTCACAAGCCCGTGCGCCTGCCCAGCGAAGTGGTGCTGGAGGGCAGCGCAGTCGCACCCGACGGCCAGTTCCGCCTGGTAGGCCACGGCGACCTGGTGCACATGACCGGCAGTTGGCACACGCTGCACGAATCTTCTAGACCTGCCTGACGGACCGGGCGATAACGGTTTTCTTTGCCGGTAGCACACGATGAACAGCAACTGGATAGACCTGCGCCAGGAGCCCGATACCGGCATCGAGACCCTGCGCGCGCATTTTCGCGGGCATGCCTATGATCCGCACTGGCACGACAGCTACCTGGTGGGCGTGACCGAACAGGGCGTCCAGCAGTTCACCTGTCGCCGCGCCCGCCACCAGAGCACACCGGGCAAGGTGTTTCTGCTCGAACCCGGCGAGTTGCACGACGGCGATGCGCCCAGCCCCGAGGGCTTCACCTACCGCATGCTCTACCTCGACCCGCAATGGCTGGAGCGCGAGCTGCGCGGCTTTACCGAGCATGCCCCGCCCGCCAGCCAACCCGGTTTTGCCCACACCCTGGCCAGCGACCCGCGCCTGGCAGCGGCCACCGCGTGCGCCTTCCAGTCGCTGCACGAACCGGAGCTGCGCATGGTGCGCCAGGCGGCGCTGGACCAGTTGCTGGAGCACCTGAGCGGGCATCTGCAATGGCGCCGCCGGCTCGACCCCGACCCGCGCCTGCCGCTGGTGGCGCAAAGGGCGCGCGACTATCTGCATGCACACCTGCACCACGACATCGGCCTCGAGCAACTGGCCGCAGCTTGCAACATCGACCGCTTTCGCCTGAGCCGCGCCTTCAAGGCCGCGTTCGGCCTGGCGCCCCACGCCTACCTGGTGCAACTGCGCCTGGCCCATGCACGCCGGCTGCTGGCGGCAGGGTCGAGCCCGGCACAGGTGGCGCCAGCGCTGGGCTTTGCCGACCAGAGCCACCTGGGGCGCTGGTTCCTGCGCGCCTATGGCATGACCCCGGCACAGTACCGCAGGCGCTGCACAAAGCTTCCAGACTGACGCGCGCCAACACGCGAGCATGCAAGCCCCTCTACCAAGGAGCCTGCCCATGCTGGCCTTCATGCTGTTTGCCTTCGTTGCGTCCATCACCCCCGGGCCGACCAATTTCCTGGTACTGAGCAACAGCGCCAGCCATGGCCTGCGCGCTGCATTGCCAATCATCCTGGGGGCCGGTGCAGGGGCCGCGCTGATCGTCTGGCTGGTGGGCAGTGGCATGGGCGAGGCACTGTTCCGGGCCCCGGCAGTGCAGCCGCTGCTCAACGGGCTGGGCGTGGCCTGGCTGACCTGGCTGGCCTGGAAGATCTTTCGCAGCCCAGTGCAGGTGCAGCAATCGGGCGCGACGTCGGCAAGGCTCGGCCTGTGGGGCGCGGCGGCGCTGCAGGTGATCAACCCCAAGACGTGGATGATGGCGCTGGCGGTGGCCAGCGTGTTCATCGATGCCGCAGCCAGCGACCGCCTGCTGCAGGTGACGCACCTGAGCCTGGTGTTCTTCGTGATCGCGCTGCCGTGCCTGGGTGGCTGGGCCTTGCTCGGCAGCGGGGCGCGGCGCCTGAGCGGTTCGCCGGTGGTGCTGCGCCGGGTCAATCAGGGGCTGGCGCTGCTGTTGCTGGTGTCGGCCTGGGCCAGCCTCTGGCAGTGAGGCCCCATGCACCTGACACAGGGCTTGCAGGAGCCGGCGTTGCCGGCGAACAGGCCAGCACAATCCCCTGAAAAACCCGCCGACCCGCGCTAAGCTACGCCGCACGAGGAGAGCCCCCACCCATGAACCTGCAAGAACTCACCACCCGCCTGCACACCATCCGCGACAACAACGACTGGCGCGGCTTCCACAGCCCCAAGAACCTGGCCATGGCCGCCAGCGTGGAAATGGCCGAGCTGGTGGAGATCTTCCAGTGGCTCAGCGAGGACCAGTCGCGCCAGCTGTCCCCCGAGCAGCTCGAACACGCCGGCCAGGAAGTCGGCGACGTGGTGCTCTACCTGTTGCTGCTGTGCAGCGAACTGGGCCTGGACATGGACCAGGTGGTGCGCAGCAAGCTGGCCGACAGCGAACGGCGCTTCGCCCGATGAAAGACCGCCACTTCGACGCCCTGGCGACCCGCTTCGCCGAAAAGATCTACGGCGGCGCCAAGGGCGCCATCCGCCTCGCGGTGCTCCAGGCCGACCTCGCCGAAGCCCTGCCCGACCGCCCCCTGCGCGTGCTCGACATCGGCGCGGGCCTGGGCCACATGGCCCTGTGGCTGGCCGAGCGTGGCCACCAGGTGACCCTGGCCGAACCCGCCGCGCCGATGCTCGAGGGCGCCCGCGAACGCTTCGCCGCCGCCGGCCAGCCAGCCACTTTCATCCAGGCGCCCTGGCAGGAACTGCTTGGCCAGCTCACCGAACCCTACGACCTGGTGCTGTGCCACGCCGTGCTCGAATGGCTGGCCGAACCCGAGACCATCCTGCCGGTGCTGCACCAGCTCACCCGCACCGACGGCCTGCTGTCGCTGGCCTTCTACAACCGCGACGCACTGGTGTACCGCAACCTGCTCAAGGGCCATTTCCGCAAACTGCGCGGGGCCAGCCTGGCCGGTGAAAAGCAGAGCCTGACCCCGCAAAAACCACTTGATCCGCGCGAACTCCGGGCGCACCTTGAAGGTCTGTGGGATATACACAGCGAGAGCGGTGTACGGGTGTTCCACGACTACATGCCCGTCGAGTTCCAGGCCAAGGCAGAACTGCTCGACCTGCTCGAAATGGAACTGGCGCACCGCCGCCACCCGGCCTTCGCCGGCCTGGGCCGCTACCTGCACTGGATGTGCCACCCACGCTGAGTACCGAGCCGTGTCTGCCGGGAGACTGCCATGCCGTACCGTTTGATCCTGGGCCTGCTGTGCCTGGCCCTGGCCGCCTGCCAGGGCAGCAACCCGTATGTGGCCAGCTCCCGACCGCTGCCGCCGGCCCCGCCCCAGGCGGCCACCACCTTCGACGCCAGCGCCTACCCGGCACCAGCCCGTGACTATGGCCGTTACCGCAGCTGGTCATGGCGCAACGGCCAGCTCCCGGCCGGCAGCGCCTCCAGCGACCCGGCCGAGCTTGCCGACGCAGTCAGCGCCGCCCTCGACCAGCGCGGCCTGCGGCCTGCGCGCAACACCCGCAGCGACCTGCTGGTCAGTGCCGACCTGCGCATGGAACGGCGCCTGCGCCAGGTGCGCGACGATTACTACCCCTATGACGACTACGGCTACGGGGGCATCGGCTACAACCGCTACGGCGGCTATCGCAACGGCTATGGTGTGTATGGCAGCGTGCCGATCATACGCACCTACCAGGTCGACGTGATGGTGGTGCGCCTGGACCTGTTCGATGCCGGCAGCGGCCAGCCGGTCTGGAGCGCCAGCGCAGAAACCACCAGCCAGGGCTCACCGAGCGAGCGCGCCCGCGCCCTGCGCGATGCCGTGCACAAGGCCCTGGATGGCTACCCCCCAAGCTGAAGGCAACCGGAGAATCATCATGCTGCGCCGTCTCGCTCTACTCCCCCTGTTCGCTCTGCTGGCGCTGCTCGGCGCCTGCCAGAGCAACAACGTCACCCAGGACTTCGATGCCAGCCGCGACTTTGCGGCCTACCGCAGCTGGAGCTGGCAGGAGCCGGCCCTGCAATATCGCCCGGACGACCCGCGAATCAAGAGCGACCTCACCGAGCAGCGCATCCGTCAGGCCGTCAGCGAACAGCTCGACCAGCGTGGCCTGCGCCCGGCCCAGGGCAACGCCAGGGGTGACCTCAAGGTGCAGACCTACCTGATCGTCGAAAACCGCCAGCAGCAGATCACCACCAACTACGGCGGTGCCTGGGGCGGTTACTGGGGTGGCTACTGGGGCGGCCCGGCCTACAACGAGACCCGCAGCGTCGACTACAAGGTCGCCACCATCCAGGTCGACCTGTTCGACAGCCGCGACGGCAAGCTGGTATGGCGCGGCAGCGCCGAGCAGATCATGAACAACTACCCGCCCGGCCCCACCGAGCGCAACACCGCGATCCAGAATACCGTGGCCAAGGTACTGGCCAACTACCCGCCCCACTGAGCCGGCGATGGCCGGTCGCCACCTCAAGGCGACTGGCCATTATCTTGACTACACTTCTTTGACGCATGCGTTCGCGCACGGCCTGGTGCCGGCAAAGGAGTGCTCGTGGCTACCCGATTCCCAACCCGGCAGCGTGGCGCGATCGGCCTGATGGCCGCCCTGACACTGGCCCTGGCGCTGGTGTTCGCCCTGTTGGTGATCGATAGCGGGCGGCTCTATCTGGAACAGCGTTCGCTGCAGCGGGTGGTCGACATGGCCGCCCTCGAAGCGGCTGGGCAAAGTGCGGTGTGCACCGGCAGCGGCCCGCAGGCGGCGACCGTGGCCCAGGCCAGCGCCGCACGCAACGGCTTCGCGCCCGGCGCCAAGCATACCCTGGCCACCACCTGCGGCACCTTGCAGACCGGTGCCGGCAGCCGGCGCACCTATACCGTCAACCCGAGCAAGAGCGAAGCGATCCGGGTCAGTGCCAGCAGCGCCGTGGCCACCAGCATTGCCGCCGGTGTACAGGCCCTGCTGAGCGGCGGCGCCGTGCCGGCCACCATCACCCTGCACGCCAGTGCGGTGGCCTCGCTGCCCAAGCCACCGCAGGCGATGCTGCGTCTCAAGAGCACCCTGCTGACCATCGACACGCGCAAGGCCGATATGCTCAACGCCCTGTTCAGCGCACTTGGCGGCAACGTCAAACTCGATGTGTTGAGCTGGCAGGGCATCGCCGATGTCAACGTCGACCTGCTGAGTTTTCTCGATGCCCTGGCCATCAAGGCCGGGGTGCAGGTGGGCAATTACGATGAACTGATGGGCAAACAGCTGCACCTGACCGACCTGCTCGATGTCGCCGTCGACCTCGCCCGGCGCGGCGGCGCGGCGGCCCAGGTGGTGACTGACCTCGGCAAGCTGGTACTCGGTGCCGGCAACAACCCGCTGATCAAGCTGGGCGATATCCTCGATATCCAGAACGGCGCGGTCCAGTCCGGCCTGGATGCCCAGATGCAACTGCTGCAACTGCTCAAGGCCTCGGTGATGCTGGCCAACAAGAACACTGCGGCCACCGCCGAGGTGCCGCTCAACATCCCGCCGCTGGTCAAGGCCAACCTGCGCCTCAAGGTCATAGAACCCGAACAGATCTCCGCCGTGGGCAACCCGCAGTACGACACCATCAAGGTGCACACCGCTCAGGTCCGTGCGCTGGTCAGCCTGGAGCTGCCGCTGCTCAACAGCATCACCGGCCTGCTCAACGCCGTGCTCGACCTGGCCGAACCGCTGACCAACGTGGTCAGCAACCTGCTCAGCCTCAATCTGGTGGCCACGCTGGAGTCGGTGTTCTGCCTGCTGGCGATCCCGTGCAAGGTCAGCGACGTCCGTTTGCTGCCTGGGGTGGTACACCTGGACATCGGCCTGGAAGTCGCCAGCGCCAGCAGCCAGGTCACCCGCTACAGCTGCAAGCCGGACAAGACCCTGACCGCCAGCACCCGCAGTTCGGCGCTCAACGTTTCGGTGGGCATGTTCAGCGATCCCCAGGCCTTTTTCAGCACGGGCAACACCGCCATCTCGCCGCTGCCGCTGATCGACATCGGCAGCAAATACTGCACGCGCTTCCTGATACTGCCGTCCACCTGCGGCGCGCGCACCGCCTTCGCTGGCGGTGGCGTAGGGCTCAAGGTCAATGCGCCGCTGCTGGGCAGCAACTCCACCGGGCCTGCCACCGACCTGCTGTTTCGCAACGCCAGCGCACCACCGGACATCGACCTGCCACCGGCCTACATGGCCACCTCGGCCAGCGATATCGTGCAGAGCCTGAACAACACCATCAATGGCATCGAGCTGCAGGTGTACCGCCCGCTCAACGGCAACCTGCTCGGCAACGTGCTGGTGGTGGCCGGCAACCTGCTCGATGACGTCAAGGCGCTGCTGCAGCCAGTGATCAGAAACCTGCTCGGCAAGTTGGTCGACCCGCTGGTCAACACACTGCTCGAGGCACTGGGGCTGGACCTGGTGAACGTCGAGGTCGGTGCCAACCTCACCTGTGACGGCAACCGCGCTCAGCTGATGCTCTGAACCGGCAGCTCGATCACGAAACACGCGCCCTCGGCGCCATTGTGTGCGCTGAGCAACCCGCCCATGCCCTCGATGATCCCGCCACTCACCGACAGGCCCAGCCCGGTACCCACGCCGCTGGGCTTGGTGGTGAAGAACGGCTCGAAAATCCGCTCCAGCAGCCGCGGGTCGATGCCGCCGGCATTGTCGCGCACCTGCAGGCGCACCCCACCCGCCACCGGCTCGGCCTCCACCGCGATCCAGGGGCGCAACTGCGGGTCGGCCTCACGCCGGCCCAGCAAGGCGTCGCGGGCATTCACCACCAGGTTGATCAGCACCTGCTCCAGCTGATCGGCATGGCCGCGCACATGGCAGCCGCTCAGCGCCGGGCCCAGGTTCAGCGCCACGCCCTTGCCAGCCAGGCCGTCGGCCAGCAACGACACGGCACCCTCAACCGCCTGCCAGGGCTCGAACAGTTGCTGTTCGACCTCCGAACGCCGCCCGAACACGCGCATGTGGTCCACCACCTTCGAGGCCCGCAGCACCTGCGCATCGATGCGCCTGAGCTTGTCCTGCAGGTATTCCACCTGCACGTCGCCGTTCTCCAGGCGCTTGAGCGCGTTGACCACCGCCATGCGCATCACGTTCAACGGCTGATTGATCTCGTGGGCGAGACCGGTGGCCATTTCGCCCAGGGTGGCCATCTTCGCGCTCTGCAACAGCTGCTGCTGGCTGCGCCGCAGCGCCGTGTTGTCGCGCCCCACCGCCTGTACCTCCAGCAGACGGCCCTGCTCATCGAACAGGCCGCGGTCGGACCACACCCACCAGGCATGTTCGCGCCCCGGCAGCTCCAGGCAGATTTCGGCACTGCTCACCGGCTGCTGCGGGGTCAGGCCGGCCAGGCGCTGCACGAACGCCTCGCGCTGGGCCGGCGACATCCACTGCCCCAGGTCGCTCCCGGGCAACTGGTCAGGTAGGCACTCCAGGTAGTCGGCCAGCGGGCGGTTGCCGAACAACACAGTCAGGTCGGGCCGGTAGCGGCAGATCATCGCCGGTGAGTCCTCCACCAGCACCCGGTAACGTTCCTCGCTCTCGCGCACCCGCTCGGCGGCCAGGGTCGCCTCGGTCACGTCGAGCCAGATACCCACGGCTTCCACCGGCAGGCCCAGGTCGTCACGCAGCAGGCGCGCTTCATCCAGCACCCAGTGGTAGATGCCCTGCGCATCGCGCAGGCGGTAGCGGCTGCGCACCTGGCCCTGGCGCAGCAGGTCGCGGGTACGTTGCAGCCACAGCGCCTGGTCGTCGGGGTGTACCCAGTGCGCCGGTTGCAGGTCGGCAGCGGGCGTCCAGCCAAGCAGCGGCTGCAGGCTGGCACTGAAGAATTCGGCCTGCAGCGCGCCGGCGTCATAGCGCTGGATATAGATCACTGCCGGCGAGCTGGCGATCAGGTTGTCCAGCCGTGCGTGCGCGGCACTGGCCTGCTGCTCCTGGGCCTTGATATCGCTGATGTCGAGCATGAAACCCTGCAGACGTCGCTGCTGCCCCTGCCCGTGCACATCGCCACAGATGCGGTACCAGCGCAGCGACGCGGCCTGCAGGCGCACGCACAGTTGCAGACTGCAGCCCTCGCGCTGCAGCGCCTCGAACGCCAGTTGCGCCGCCTCCCGGTCGGCCGGGTGCAGCAGCGCCCACCAGGCCGGCAGCGCCAGTTGCGCACTCACGCCGAAACTGGCCGCCAGCCCCGGTGCCAGGTGCAGGTAGGGCTCGCGCAGCGACCACTCCCACCAGCCCGCACCGAGCAACCCCTGTACATTGTTCAGGCGCTGCTGGCTGGCCTGCAGCCGGTCGCCCGCCAGGCGCGCCAGCAGCGGCTCGGCCATGGCATCGAGCAGCAGGGGGGCCGCCTCGGGCCGGGCATGCCCGCCCTCGTCCGCGCACAGCAGCCAGGCCTGGGCCTGATGCTGCTGCGCATGGCCCACCACATACAGCGGGTGAGTCGGGCAGAGCACCTGCAAGGCCGGAAACTCGGCGCTGCACAGCACGCGCCCCGACGGCAGGTGGTCGAGTACCGCGCTCAGGCGTGCATCGTCGGCCCAGGGCACGCTCGATGCGTCCCGCGCGAAGGTGTGCCAGCCGCCAGGGGTGCGCAGCAGCAGCGCCGCCCAGCCCATGCGCCAGTGCCAGGCCAGGCGCTGCAACTGCTCGGCGGCCACCTGGGGCAGGCGCTCCAGGCTGCAATCGCGCAGTGCTGCGCCGACCTGGCGGGCCAGTTGCTGCTGGCGCCGGGCATCCTGGCCCTGCTGACGCTGCTGCAGCAGATCGCCCACATCGAATAACTGCAACAGCCAGTCCTCGCCCTGGGCCAGCAACCAGCCGCGGGTGTGCAGGGTGCTGCCATTGGCGGTTCTGAAGTCCAGGTCCAGCGGTTGTGCCTGCCAGTCGGCGGGGTCGCCTTCGAGCACCAGCAGGCTGTGCGCCTGCACGTAGTCCTGCACCCGCGCAGCAGTCTGCGCGGGCAGCGCCAGGGCACTGCGCAGCGGGCCGCCCAGACGCAGCACGCGGCCCTTGTCATCGAGCCACAGCTGCAGGCCCACCGCCGCCGGTACCGGGGCCTGCGGTGCGGCCACCGCGGCGGCCGGGCGCCCGCGCCAGCGATCGAACAGGCCGTGGCCACCGCTCAAAGCTGAAGGCTCGCGGTGGCGCCAAGGGTTGCCGGCAGGCGTGGCACCTCGCCCACCACCGGCAGGTCGAGCACCGGCAGCACCGTCGTGAGCCGGGCCTTGGCGTAGTTGATGCGCACGGTCAGCAGGTTGGTGTTGCTCAGGGTCACGACCGCGTCGGTGCCGGGCTGGAACTTCAGCGTTCCCGGCATCCACGCCAACTGCTGGGCCAGTACCTCGCGGGCCAGTGCCGGCACATCGGTGCGGTAGGTGGCGCTGGTCGGGTCCAGCGCCATGCAGCGACGCACCGCCTCGCTGCTGGCCTGGTGGAACGACTGCAGCATCAGCAGTGGCAGGGCGTAGCTGACCACCCCGTAGAACACCGCGAAGAACACCACGAACACGGCGGCGAATTCGATCGCCGCCGCACCTTTTTGCCGTCTTGCAAGGCCTGCTTTCATGATCGCGTCTACCCTGACAATGACACCCGCAATCAAGCATAGAATCAATCACGACCAAGGGATGGCATTTCGCCTATGCAAAGCATCGTCCTGCTGCTGTGGCTCGCATTGTGTGCCGAACAGGATGCCCGAGAAAGGCAGATCAACAACACCTTGACCCTTGGCGCCGCAGCCTGCGCCCTGGCCTATCTCTTCATCACCGGGCACACCTGGATCGGCGCCGATGCCAGCGAGGGCGGCTGGGCGCTGCTGATCGTGATGCTGCTGACCCTGCCCGGCTACATGCTCGGGCGCCTGGGCGCCGCCGATGTGAAACTGCTGGGTGCGTTGGCGCTTGCCACTGATCGGATGTACCTGCTGGGCACCTTCATCGGTGCCGGGGTGGCGGTGGTGATCTGGTTGCTCAGCCGCCGCTGGCTGTGGTCCCTTCTGAGTCAGAAGGTTAAGCAACGCTTCAGGCAGGTGATCGAAGAAGCGTCAAAAAAACAGCCCTTCGCCCCCTTCGTGCTGGCCGGTTTTTTATTGGCTGCGGTATGGATCCATTGATCGAACAACCCGTCTAACCTGCTGTACATACGTTGTACATAGCCGCCAACTGCGTCTATTTTTCTAGTCACTGCCCCTCGATACCACAAGCGTCATGGCCGTACCAGGAAGGGCACGTCAGCAGGGAGTTGCGTGTGAACAAGCCAGTGAGTCCATTCAAGGTGTTGATCGTCGACGACCAGCCGTTGATCGTCGAAGAGCTGTGTGAATTCATCGAGGGCAGCGGGTACCGGTGCGTACCGTGCCACAGCAGCCAGCAGGCCATCGAGCGGTTTACCGAAGACCCGGCAATCGGCCTGGTGCTGTGCGACCTGCACATGCCCGAGCGTGACGGCATCGAGCTGGTCAAGGCGCTCAAGGCCATTGCCGGCAAGCAGCGGATCTTCGAGGCAATCATGCTCACCGGGCGGGCCGAGAAGCAGGATGTGATCAAGGCGCTGCGCGAAGGGTTCGCCGACTACTACCAGAAGCCGGTGGACCTCCCCGAATTGCTCGAGGGGCTCAAGCGCCAGGAGACCGCGTTGCTGGAGCGTCAGAAGAACTTCCAGCACCTGGGCCACCTCAACCAGAAGCTGCAGTACCTGGCCGAGTCCATCGACGACCTCTACCTGGACCTGGGCAAGGCCCGCGAGCAGGTGGTGGGCACGGGCCTGGGTGGCGAGGATGCAACGGCAGCCGAGAGCATGCCGGCGATCTTCGACCAGCTTTCACCGCGCCAGCTGGACGTCGCGCGGCTGGTGGGCAAGGGCCAGACCAACTATCAGATCGCCTGCGAGCTGGGCATTACCGAGAACACGGTGAAGCTGTATGTGTCGCAGGTGCTGCGCCTGACCCACATGCACAACCGCACCCAGCTGGCCCTGGCGCTGGCGCCCAACCCCTCGGCGCTGCGTCAGCGCATAACGGCGCATTGAACAGGTCGCCGCTGCCTTCGAGCCTTCGAAGGCAGCGGTGAAACCTGACACAAATTGGATATGCCAGCCCCCTTGGGCTATGCAAGAATCCGGGCCACTTCTCGTCGATGTGTGGCCTGCTCAAGCATGACTTCATTTCTCAAAGGGCTGTTTGCCCCCAGCGGTGCGTTCTTCGGCTCTATTGCCATTTTCGCTACCGTTCTGGTGGGTGCTTACATCTCCCTTTACAGCTCGGCAATAACAGGACAGTTCAACCACCTGTGCCTTGGGCTGTTACCCACCTGCGAGGGGGCGCCGCTGAATGAAGCGTCCACGGCATTCAGGCTGTTGCTCTACCTCGGCCTATTCCTGTTGATACGGGAAATAGCCGTCAACCGGGAAAACAACTCGGCGCGCAGCCAACTGCACAGTTACATAAAAAGCACTCCGTCAAAGTCGTTTCTCGGAAACTACTCTGCCTACCTGCGTATCCTCGGCGCCCGGCGTCTGGAAATCAAAGCGGAACTCAACAGCGAGGCGCCCAAACCTGACGTGGTCCACAAGCTGATGCGCGAGTGCCTGCACGGTGTGTTGTCGCTGGCCAAGGACTGGGATGGCAATGAAGGCAAGTCGTCGGTCTATCGAGCCAACATCATGACCCTGGTGCCATCGGGTTTTCTCGATACGGTAACGCTTGCCGACGGCAGCATGGACAACATTGCCCGCATCATCGATTCCAGCAAGTTATTTCTGTACAACAACTCAACACTTGGCAAACTGGCAAAGTGCAGTGGCATCCTGGTGCTTGAAGATACGACTTTCACGGTGTCTACCAAAGTCGAGTTCGGCGAGCGGGACGACTTCATAAAAGAGCCGATTTGCTTCCCTTATGTCGAACAGGGTTATGCCGGTGTCACAACGCAACCCATCATCCCCGGCGCCCCCATGTGCGCCAGTTTCGGTATGGCGCAATACCTGCACCATACCCAAAGCGAAATATCTCTGTTTCTGGACAATCTTGCGTACAAGAACCGCGAGTTCTGCAATCGCTTCAAACATGATGTACTGGAGTATTACAACGATATAGAAGAAGCCCAGTCGATACTCTCCATTCCCATTCAGGTTCGACGCGAGGCGGATGCGGAACAACTACCTGTCTATGAAACCATCGCCGTAATGAATATATACCGCAACAAAAAGGGGATTTTCCGCGATGAAGACAGCGCGATGAACTTTGCTCAACTTCTGGAGCCGATTTGCTATCATTTCGGGAAAATGCTAGTATCCCTAGCGCAAATAGAACCTGAAACATGACACTCAGCGTATATTTCCATTACTTTCAGGAGCCGTAGATGACCTCCCTAAAAGTACTAAAAACCAGATACAAGGAAGAGAGCCCCAGCAAGCGCTCCTCCGAGCAAACCCGGGAAGCCCTCAAGAGCATGGTGCTCAGAAACTTCTCCGCCAAGCCCAAATCGTGAATGAAGCCCAGCCGACGCTGGGCTTTTTCTTGGGCATGACTCACTTGTCGCTATTGCTGGTCTTCTCCCACCGGAAGAAATCCGGAATCACGTATTTGTAGGTATCCAGCCAGCGTTGCATGCTCTGGTCGCGCTCCTTGGGCGTGGCGCTCTGCGGGGTCTTGGAGGCCTGCGCGCCGCTGGCCTGCACCTGCAACCACGCCTCGGTGGCCGACTGTGCCCTGGACGAAGGCCCGGGCTCGATCGCCTGGGCCAGGCCCGGCAGCACTACCAGCATCACCAGTATCCGACTGTTCATGACGACCTCTGCACGGCAGCCACACTGCCAGGTTTGAGTTGTTGGGCGCGCGCCTGCGCTTCGTTGAATTGCGCCGCACTCAGGCCCAGCCGGCTCACCAGGTCGGCCGCCTGCTGCCACTTGTCCTGGTACAGCAGCAAGGTCACCAGGTTGACCGCCGCCAGACGGTCGCTGTCCTTGAGTTCGATTGCGGTCAGAAACTCGAAGCGCGCCTGCTCCAGCTTGCCCTGGTTCAGGTACACCACCCCCAGGTCGTTGCGGATCTTCTCGTCGGTGGGGGCCAGTTGCATGGCCCGTTGCAGATGCTGCAGCGCCTGCGCGTTGTCGCCGCGGGCCGCCGCCATCTGCCCCAGCCCATGCTCACCCTCGGCCGCCAGGCACCCGCCAAGCAGGCTGCGGTACAGCGGCTCGGCCTCGCTGCGTCCAAGCAGGCGCAGCACCTTGGCCTTGCGCACCCGCACCTGGGCCAGATCGGCCGGCAGCGCCTCCAGGTGCGCAAGGCTGGCATGCGGGCGCCCGTCGGCAAGCATCTCGTCGGCCATGTTCAGCGACAGCTCCTGGCTCGAATCGGGCTTGGCACAACTGGCCGTCGAGCCCGGCATGGCCAGCCACGGCGCCGAGCCATCCGTGGCGCAACCACCGAGCAACAACAACCCCAGCGCCGCGATGCATGCCTTCATTGCGTCCACTCCTCTCAAGCCCCGAATGCCCTGGCCAGGGCGGTGAAGCCCGGGCCGGCGAGTACGATCAGCAACGCCGGGAACAGAAACAGCATCATCACTGCCGACATCTTTCCCGACATCTTCGAAATCCGTTCCTGCAAAGTGGTCAGGCGCCGGTCATCGAGCAGTTGCTTGAGCGCCAGCAGCGACTTCATCGCCCCGCCCCCCTGGGTCAGCAACTGGCGCAGGATGATGCAGGTGTCGCTGAACGCCTCCACCCCCAGCAACTGCGCGGTCTTCTCCAGCTCCGGGGCCAGCGCCAGCCCCGAATCGACCCGTGCCAGCAACAGCCGCAACTCCTCGCTCAGCACCGGCAGCAGGCGCTGCCCCTCCAGGCTCAGCAGGCGCAGGCTCTGCTCCACCGCCAGGCCCGACTCGAACATGATGCGCAGCAGCGGTATGAAGGTCGACACCTCCTGCGCCACCTGGCGCTGACGGCGTGCCGCCAGCAGCGCCAGCAACCGCTTGGGCAGCAGGTAGCCCAACCCCAGCCCCATCAGCGGGAACAACCAGGGCGAACGGCTCTCGCGAAAGAACACCTCCTGCACCAGCACCGCCGCCCCCATCAGGCATAGCGGCAAGCCCACCTGGCAGGCCGCGAACAGCGAGCGCTGGCGCGAACGCCGCCAACCCACCCGGTCGAGCAACTGGCGGGTCTCGCCGTCCAGGTTCAGCGAACGCTGCCCCAGCCGGCTGTCGCCCATGCGCTGCAACCAGCCGCGCAGTGCCGGCTCGTCCGGCGCACGCCCCTGCAGGCGTTGCTCCACCAGGCGCTGGCTGCGCCGCTGACGCAGCCACTGACCCAGCAGCAGGGCGAACGCGCCAAACAACAACACCGCACTGAGCAACAAGGCCATCTCAGATACTCCGCAACATGCGCCACAGCGCCAGACACCCCAGCGCCTGCAGCACGAAGGCACTGAACAGCAGGCGCTGCCCGACACTGTCATGCCACATGGTCAGCAGGTAATTGGGGTTGCTGAACATGAAGTAGCCGGCCACGCTGACCGGCAGCACCGCCAGCACCACGGCAGTGATGCGGGTTTCACCGGTCATCGCGCGCAGTTGCCGCGCGCCCTGCTCGCGCTCGCGAATCACCTTGATCAGGTTCTCCAGCAACTCGCTGGCATTGCCGCCATAGCGGTGGTTGATGCGCAGGCCCAGGGCGAACAGGCGCAGCTCTTCGCGCGCATACAGTTCGGCCAGATCCGACATCGCATCGTCCAGGCTCACCCCCAACTGCACGTTGCGCTTGACCCGCTGCATGGCCCCCCGCAACGGCTCGCGCGAGGCATCGATGGCCCCCAGCACCGCATCGCTCAGTGTGCGCCCGGCCTTCAGGCTGCGCACGCAATGGTCAAGCAGCACCGGCAACTGATCGATGAGGCGGCGTACCCGGTGCTGGTAGCGCCAGGCCAGGAACAGGCGCAACAGCAACGGCCCCGCCAGCAGCACCAGCAGCAGGCCAGGCCAGCCGCCGTACAGCCCGGCGCACACGGCCAGCAGCAGCCAGCCTGCCACCCACGCCATCAGCCGATCATTGCGGCGGTCGAAACCTGCACGCAACAGCATCAGCTCGAGCCAGTCGGGGCCATGTGGCCCGCTGTTGTCGGCGGCCTGCTGGTGCTGGCCCAGGCGCTGCAGAATGCGCTCGTTGCCCGAGCGGTGCAGGCTGGTATAGAACAGGCGCATCGAGATGCCGAGCATGACCACGCCCCCCAGCCACAACCACACCGCGCCGCTCACGGCCCGGGCTCCGCATCGTTGAGGTCACGGCGCAGCTTGTCGCTGGCCGGGTTGACCGCCTCGCGCAGGAAGGTGTCGCCGCCGCGCCGGTCGAGGCGAAACAGCGTGTTGGTGACATACACGTCGTCGCGCACCCCCACCACCTCCAGCACCTCACTCACGCAGCGACGGCCATCGGGCAGGCGGGCCAGCTGGATCACCACGTCGAGCGCGGCGCAGATCATCTGGCGCAAGGTCTTCTCGGCCACCTGGCGACCGGTCAGGCCCACCAGGGTCTCCAGGCGCAGCAGCGCGTCCTGCGCGTTGTTGGCGTGCACCGTGCTCATCGAACCGTCGTGGCCGGTGTTCATCGCGGTCAGTACATCGAGCACCTCGACCCCGCGGATCTCGCCCAGGATGATGCGGTCCGGACGCATGCGCAGGGCGTTGCGAATAAGCTCGCTGGCCTTGATTTCGCCATGCCCCTCGGCATTGGGCGGGCGGGTTTCCAGGCGTACCACGTGCGGGTGATCCAGCTGCAGCTCGGCCACGTCCTCGATGGTCACCAGGCGTTCACGGGGGCTGATCAACTGGCTGAGAATGTTCAGCAAAGTGGTCTTGCCGGTGCCGGTGCCGCCGCTGACCAGGATGTTGCAGCGCTTGCCCACGGCTCGTTGCAGAAAGTCGAGGATCGCCTGGTCGATGGCGCGGGTGGCCAGCAGGTCGGCGCTCTTGAGCATGTCCTTGCGAAACTTGCGGATCGACAGGCACGGCCCGTCCAGCGCCACCGGCGGGATGATCGCATTCACCCGGCTGCCGTCGGGCATGCGCGCATCGACCATCGGCGACGACTCGTCCAGACGCCGCCCCAACGGCGCGAGGATGCGCTGCATCACACGCTCCACGTGATGCGCGTCGATAAAGCGCAGGTCGGTCTGCTGCAGCACGCCCGCGCGCTCGATGAACACCCGGTGCGGGCCGTTGACCAGGATCTCGGTGACGCCCGCATCACGCAGCAGTACCTCAAGCGGGCCGAAGCCGGTGAGCTCGTCGACGATCTCCTCGGCCAGGCGCTCCATCTCGTAGCGCGACACGGCCAGGTGCTGACGCGCGATGTAGTCGCCCACCTGCTCCACCACGAACTGCGCCAGCGCCGGGCGGGCGCCCTCCAGCAGGTTGAGGCCGGTGTCCTCGATGGCATCGATGATGTGCCGGTGCAAGGCCCGCTTGAGCCCCTGCGGGTCGCTGCCCGGGTTTTGCCGTGGGCCGCCGAACAGCTCGTCGCCGCTCATCTACTTGTGCCCCCACAGGCGCTTCATCCAGTTGCCCGCCTTCGGTTGCAGGCTTTCCGAACGTCGTGCCAGCCGCTCGCCCAAGGCCTTGAGCGCCTGGGTCAAGGCCTCGCGCGGGGCCACCTCGAACAGCGACAGCCCCTGGTTCTTGGCGTTCAGGCGCACCTCGGGGCTGTAGGGCAGCACCACCAGCACCGGCAGGCCATAGCGCTTGCCCAGCGCGTCGGAGTCGGGCGCCACGCTGCGCAGGTAGCGGTCCACCAGCAGGCTCGCGTGTTCCAGTTTCATGCCCTTCTCGCGCCACAGGGTCAGCACCTCCAGGTTGCGCCGGCAGTCCAGCACGTTCTGGTCGGTGTACCAGATCAGCTTGTCGCAATGGCTGACGAAGGTGCGCAAGGGCTCGCTGTCGGGCTGCCCGGCCAGGTTCACCACGATGTGCTGGAAGTGCTGGCGCAGCGCGCTGAGCAGCATGTACAGCTCGGCCGCGCTGGTGCGCTCCAATGCCTCGTCGCTGTCGGTATAGGCCAGCAGGCGCAGGCCCGAGGGTTCGCGGGCGAACGCGCTGTCGATCAGGGTGGCATCCAGGCGGCGCAGGTGGCGCAGCGCATCACCGAAGTGAAACGAGGCCTCCAGCCCCAGCAGCGCCAGGCTGTCGCCACGGGGCAGGCCCAGGTCCAGCAACAGGGTCTGCTGACCACTGCCCTGCACCACCCGCGCCAGGTGACTGGTGAGCAGGGCGCCGTCGCTGGCGCACTGGGTGCCGTACAGCACCGTCAGGCCGCCCAGGTGCGGGTTGCTGGTCACCGGTGGGAGGCGCTTGCTCAGGCGGCGCACCAACCCGGCCACTTCGCTTGAGCGCGAGCCGTAGGCGACGAAGTCCCGCGCACCGGCGCGCATCGCATTGAGCACCAGCTGGTTGTCCATGCCATCGCCCAGGGCAACGATCGCCAGCATCGGCTTGGCCTCCAGCACCCCTTCGATCAGCGCGCACTGGCTCACCACCTGCTCGCGGTCCAGGCCCACGAACACCAGGTTGGCGAAGGTCACATCCACCAGTGCGAGCAGTTCGTCGAGGCTGCCGCTGCCGGCCCCCACCACCTGGCCCAGCGGCGCCAGGGCGGTTTTCAGCCACTGCAGGTCACCGTCGTCACGGGTGATCGCAAGGAAGGTCTGGCTCAGGCTCTGGCTCATTGGCTCAATCCACTGCGCTGTTCGAAGTTGCCGTTCTCGAGAAAGAACAGACGCCCCCAGCTCGGGTCGTAGGTGCGCAGGCGCTCGCCGGGCAACTCGGGCAACTTGGCATTGGCCGCCAGCGGCTGCACCAGGCGCGGGGTCACGATCATCAGCAGCTCGGTCTCCTCACGGCTGATCGACGACTGGCGAAAGAACGCGCCCAGGATCGGCACGTCGCCCAGGCCCGGAAACTTGTCCACCGCCGAGCGCGCACTGCTGCTGATCAGGCCGCTGATGATGAAGCTCTCGCCATCGGCCAGCGATACGCTGGTGTCGGTGCGCCGCACCGTCAGGCCCGGCACGGTGACGCCGGCGATGCGCACTGCGTTGTTGTAGTCCAGCTCGCTGACCTCCGGCGCCACCTTGAGGGTGATGCGGTCGCGGCTGACCACCGTGGGTGACAACGCCAGGCGAATGCCGAACTCCTTGTACTCGATGGTCACCGTGTCGCTGCCGGTGCTGGGCACCGGAATGGGGATTTCGCCGCCGGCCAGAAAGCTCGCGGTCAGGCCGCTGAGTACCACCAGGCTGGGGCGCGCCAGGGTGTAGGCGAAGCCGCTGCTCTCCAGCGCATCGATGGCCGCCAGGAAGCGGCTGCTGCCGCCGCCCCACACGATATTGAACACATCGTTGTTCAGCGGGATGCTCGGGCGCACCTTGACCAGCCCGCCAACGCCGCCACCGTCGGGGCTGGTCACCGCACCCGGCACGTAGCCCGGCGACACCGTGGTGTTGGGCACGCTGCCCGGCGAGCCGAACAGCGAGTTGTTGGAGCCCTTGAAGAACAGCCGCGTACCGGCCTCCTTGAGCTTGGTGCGGCTGACCTCGACAAAGCGAATATCGGCCTGCACCTGGCTCGGCAGCAAGGGGTCGAGGCTGGGCGGCAAGGCGCTGTCGGCCATCTCGGCAGTGGCCCGGCCCTTGATGAACAGCATGCTCTGGCGCGGCACGCTGGCGCATGCGGTCCACAGCATCAGGCTGGTGGCGCCGGGGCCCACGGCGCTGACCACCACGCCGCGCTCGCCACTGGCCTGCACATCGGCGATGTTGGGGTCGCCCACCGCCGCCCGGGTGATCGGCACCGGCAGGCGGATCTCCTGCTGCAGGCCCTGGTCCAGCTCGATGCTGGCCGGCACCGGGCTCAGCCCGGCACAACCCGACGGCGCCGCCAGGGCATGGGCAGCCGGCCCCCCCAGCAACAACAGGGTCAGGATGGAACGCTTGAACATCAGCTCGGAACGACTGCTCATCAACGGGCATCCTTGCTTCGATCAGGGGGTGGGCGTTGAAGCCTGGGGGCCTCGAATGATCTGCATCTGGTGCCTGGGCGCCTGGCCTGCAACCGGGGTTGCGGCCGGGGTCATGGCCAGTTGACTGAAGCGAAAGAGGTCGCGGTTGGCGTTGTCCAGTTGCGGTGCAGCGGCCTGCGGGTCGGCCCAGTAGCTGGCCAGGCGTTTCTCTTCGGCGCTGCGTACCGCCAGGCGCAGGCTGCCTGCCTGGGCGGCCAGCAACAGGCGGCTGGCCAGGGCTTCAGGTACCGCCAGCACCACGGTGCGCGCCATGGCGCGACGCTGTTCCTGGGCCGCCTTGGCATCGGTGTCGGCCTCCGGCGGGCGGCCATCGTTGGCCAGCCCCAGTTGCTCGCCCACGCTGAGCAGGCGCAAGGCTGGCACGGCCACCTGGGCCGAGGCCTGCGGGTTGAGGTTGTCTTCGCGCAGGTACAGCAGCACATCCACGTAGTCGCCGGGGCGCAGTTGTCCGGCGGCGCCGACCACTTCGTCCACCGCCACCGCCAGGGCGCGCTCGCCGGGGTGGATCATGCGCGCCAGCGGCCCACCGGCCTCGAAACTGCTCTCCTCCAGCCAGGTACCTGCAGGCAGGGCCCGCCAGCTGGTGCGGCCCAGCACCTGCTCGGGGCGCTGGAAGCTGCCGGCCGGGGCCACCAGCAGGCGCTCGACACTCAGATCCTCGGCTGTCAGCACGGTGTAGGCGGGTACGTCGCGGCGCAGCACCAGCACGGGCTTGCGCAATGCGTCGGTGCCAGCCTCCGTGGCCTGGTCCACCGGCTGAGCCGGGCCGGCCGGCCCTGGCGCCGCCGCTTGCGGGGGCTCCGGTGCCTCGGATGCACGGCTGAGCACCAGCCCCCAGTAACCTGCCAGCACGGCACCGATCAGGAACAGCACGGCAAGGATCATGGTGATGCGACTGCTCATGTCGGCGCTCCCTCTGCCTGAACATCCCTTCGGCCGCGCGGTGTGCGAACTGGCCCGCAAACATGAAGTTGCAAGTAACTATTTCGCTATTTGACGGTAGCGCAGCTAGGACAAAACGCCATTACCCGTCAGTTTTTTTTCGGTCCGAAACCCGACACCCCCTGAAAACAACAGCTTATTGGCGCCAGCGTTGACACCCTTACTTTGGTATTAATGCCTTCTTACATTTGCCGGTTTCGAACCGCTTGACGATGCTGTGATGGCAAAGGGGAATCACCGTTTCCGGGCCCCATTACCCGCGCCTGTGGCGCAAGGAGAAGTACCATGGTCCTTTCCCGCATCCTCAAGCACTGCAAGCTGTTCTTCCATCGCAAGGACGGCGCGTCCGGTATCGAATATGCCATCGTGGCCGCCATGGTGGCCGTGGTGATCATCGGGGTCTCGACCGATGTGGGGGGCGGGGTGAAAAAGGTCTTCGACGACATCGTCGCTGCCCTGCCCTCAGCCTGATGACAGGAACTGAACATGCCGGCTTCCCACTCACGTCAACAGCTGCTGCTGGTGGATGACGAAGAAGACGCACTGCTGGAGCTGGCCGAGCTGCTGGAGGGCGAGGGCTTCTGTTGTCACACGGCAACCTCGGTCAAGCTCGCCCTGCAGCAGTTGACGCGACATCCCGACATTGCCCTGGTGATCACCGACCTGAACATGCCGGAAGAGAGCGGCATCTCGCTGATCAGGCGCCTGCGCGAGCACACGGCGCGTCAGCACCTGCCGGTGATCGTCACCTCGGGGCATGCCGACATGGATGCGGTCAGCGATCTGCTGCGCCTGCAGGTACTCGACCTGTTCCGCAAGCCGATCTACCACCTGCGCCTGCTGGAAACCCTGGACAACCTGTTCCCCAAGCCCCGCCTGCAACTGGTTCAGTAACGCCTGGCCGCCACGCGGCCATCGCGGGTCAAGCCCGCTCCCACCGGTAGTGCGCGTACCTTGTGGGAGCGGGCTTGACCCGCGATCGGTCGTCACAGCTGGTAACTGAAACTCAACGTGTACCGTGGCCGCCGATTGAAGCTGTCCAGCGCGATATCCGACATCGGCTTGGCCGCCTCCAGCGAGATGTTGTAGTAGCGCGCATCGCCAAAGCGCAGCCCCAGCGCCGCCGACGACAATCGTGAATCACGCACCGCCAACTCGTTGAACCAGGTACGCGCGGCGTCCACCACCACGTACGGCTGCAGTACCTTGAGCCAGCTGCCATCGCGCTTGAAACTGTAGTTGACCTCGTATGCCGCACCCCAGCCCTTGTCGCCGGAAGCCTGATCGCTGGGGTAGCCGCGGCCGAAGTTCTGCCCGCCGAACACCGCGCGCTCGCTGTCGGGCAGGCTGTCGTCGGTCCAGTACAGCGCCGCCGATGCCACCCCCTGCCAGTTCTGCAAGAACCGGTCGCTCTGCACCCCCGACAGGCGCAGGCGCAAAAAGTCCAGGTCGTAGTCGCTGTCGGTCTTGGCACCGAAGTGATCGAGGCCCTGGTACACACCGGCACTGAGTATGCGCAGCTGCTGCGCGTCCGACTTGCTCCAGTCTGCCTCGAAGGCAAAGGCGCGCACATCGGTGCGGGTACTGACCTTCAATGGCAGGCCGACCACCCGGTAGTCGGTGCTGTCGTTCACCGCATAGAAGCGCGCTGCCACGTTCAGCCATTCGTTGCTCGAGGCGATCAGCGCCTGGCTCAGGCCGATGGAGTAACGGTCGTTCTCGCGGTGCTGCTTGAGGTCTATGCCGTTCTCCAGGCGCACCCGCGCCGCCGGGTTGCTGCGGTAGGTCGAGGCCGAAAGATTGAGCTGGGTGCCTTCGGCGTCCACGTACTGCGAGTAGTCAAGACGGTAGTAGCGTTCGTCATCCTGCCCCGGCGGGAACAGCGCGCTGAAGCTCAACTGCTCGGCCACCGCGGTCTGGGCGTTGCTGTTCAGGCCGAGCAGCGCCTGGGTGTCGTCGCGGCTGCCGTCGGTGAGGCTCAAGGTACTGGTGAACGGCTTGCGCGAGGCCTGCGCGATCAGCCGCGTGGCGCCGTCGGTGGTGCCCGGCGGCGGCACCTGGGCCTGCAAGGTCAGGCCCGGCACCCGGCTCATCAGCGCGGTGTAGCGTTCGAAGGTCTTGCGGGTGAGCGGGCGCTCGGCCTTGAGCTTGCCCACCAGCTTGTCGAGGTAGGCCGACACCGGCCCCACATCGCCCTGCAGTTCGTAATCACGTATGTAGCCTTCCACCAGCACCACGCGCAGACGGCCTTCGGCGAAGTCCTGCGGCGGCAGGTAGGCATACGACAACAGGTAGCCATCCTGCTGGTAGCGCTGGGTGAGGCGGCGGGTGGCCTCGATCAGCTCGCCCAGGGTCACCTCGCGGTCGAGCAGGCCCTGGTAGTTGTCGCGCAGTTCGCTGAGCGGGTAAATGGTGCCGCCTTCGATACGCACCCGCTGCACGCGCACCCGCGTGCCCATCAGCAGCGGCTGTGGCTGCTGGCCGGCATCCGGTGCGGGCAGGTTCAGTTGGGGAGTGACGGGGCGAAAGGCATCGGCGGGCAGGTTGGGCGCTGGCAGCTTGCGCTCGGTCTCGTTGCTGTTGAGGAAGCTCGGCAGGGGCTCGGCATGCAGCGAAGCCACCCAGGACAGACCCAATAACGCGACGAACATCGATCGCATAGGACACTCCATGATCCTGAAAAATACGAGGGAACCAAAGACGGTTCCCTCGTCAGCCTCAAGCGTAGGTGTTGCCCGTAAAATCGTCTAATCGATGATGGCCATTTAGTTACTTTTTACCCCCGAGGCCGCCTTTCAGGCCCGTGGTCAGGCCATTGAGCAGACCGCCCACGCCGCCGCCCCCTTGCCCGTTGCCGTTGACCAGGGTACCGACCTGGCCCACGGTGCCGCCCACGGCATTGACCGTCGCCCCCAACTGGGTGGTGACCGGGTTGTTGCCGGCTGCGGCAATCTGATTGCCCACCCCGCTGACTGCGCTGCCCACCTGGGTGACCAGGCCGTTGACCGGCGCACCGATGCCGGTTGCCGCGCCTACCTGCTGGGTAACGCTGGTCACACCGCTCACCACCGGGGTGAGGCCAGCGCCCACGCTGTTGCCCAACGCAGCGGTGGGCACCCCGGCCGGCACGCTGGCCACGCCATTGCCGCCCAGTACCGGCCCCAGCGAGGCCACGGTCTGGCCCACCTTGTTGACCGTGCTGCCTGCGGCGTCGAGCAGGCCGTTGCTGCTGCCGGCGCCGAGCCCGCTGCCCAGGCCCGCCACGGCGCCACCGGCGGTTTCCAGCAGCCCCGCACCGGGGGCGCTGCCACCGCTGCCGGTGCCGGTGTTGACCAGGCCACCGCTGGTGCCGACCGCCGTGCCGACATGGCTTACCAGCCCGCCGACGGCGGTGGTCAGCGGGTTGCCGTTGCCGGCACTGGCGACCTTGTCGCCCACCCCGTCGACTGCGCTGCCAACCTTGTTCAACAGGCCGCTGACCGGTGCACCCACCCCGGTGGCATCACCCACCTTGCCGGTGGCGCCTTCCACCAGCGACACCACCTTGACCACCTGGTTGCTCAATTGCTGGTTCAGGTTGCCCAGCTTGCCGGTGGTGCTCTGGGTGCTGAGGGTATCGCCAAGCATCACCACCACGTCGCCGACCTTGTCCACCACACCGTTGACCACGGGTATCTGTTCGATCAACTGGCTGCTGGCCACCGACTTGACCCCGCCGCCGATATCCGACACCCCGTTGCCCACGCCCTTGACCGTCTCGCCCAGGGCATTGCTGCCAGTGCCAAGCGTACCCAGGCCCTTGCCCAGGCCATCGCCGATGCTGGTGACGGCGTTGCCGGTGGCCGTCACCAGGTCGCCGGCACCGGTGCTGCCCACTACCGGTACACCGCTGACGGCGTTGCCCACGCCGGACACGCCCGTGCCCACGCCCGACACGCCGCTGCCAACCTGGGCCACCACCTGGCCGACGACCGTGGTCGAGGTCGTGCCACCACCGTTGTTGCCGCCACCACCATTGTTGCCACCGCCGCCATTGTTACCGCCACCGCCGTTGTTGCCACCGCCGCCATCCGTACCGCCACCGCCGGTGCCACCACCGCCGTCCGTACCGCCACCGCCAGTACCACCGCCGCCGTCCGTACCGCCACCGCCAGTACCACCGCCGCCGTCCGTACCGCCAC
>NZ_JAMYBY010000027.1:0-58468 GCF_024126555.1 Pseudomonas sp. VE 267-6A | reverse complement strand
GGGAGGCGAATTCTACAGCGTTACAACCTGCTGTCAACCACCTTTTTCACCGCTGCCGATCTTTCGATCGAAGCACCTCCAGCCTGACCTGAAACGTCCAACTCGTTGATATTCAAGGAGTTTTTCGTTCCGACTGCGCCGGAAGTGGGGCGAATTATAGAGAGATTAAATTGTGCGTCAAGGGTTTATTTCAAAATAACCTCGGCACATAGGTCAGCATGAGCATTTCAAGACTGAAGCGTCTTTTTCAGGTAGTAGCGCTGATAACCAGGCGGGCAATCCTCCAGCATCCCCATGATGTGGTATCCCTGCTTCTGGTAGAAGTCAGGGGCCTGGAAGCTATAGGTATAAAGAAACAAACCGGTGCAGCCCCGCGCCCGCGCCTCCTCTTCGGCTCGCATCAGCAGTTCGCTGCCCAACCCATGACCGCGTGCGGCATCGCTCAACCAGAAGTAGTCGATATAGAGCCAACCCATTGCGAAATGACCGAACAGCCCACCTCTCACCCGGCCCCCGCCATCGCGGGCATACAGCTGGAAATCTTCATAGGTGTAAGGGCCGATCTGTTCGATGTTGAAGCGGCGCAGCCCTTCACGCACCACTGCCATGGCATCGGCGTCAGCGCCCAGGGTGAATCGGTAAGGGGCATCTGTCATAAGCTCTCCTGTGCGGCATTGGACTACATGAGTACGCTGCGAGCCTGCAGGCGCCGGCTCGCAGCGGATGTTAAATCGAAATTCGGGTTCACAGGTAGGAGGCTCGCCAGGGCGCAGCACGAACGTCAGCCAAGGTAGCGAATCATGCGCAGAAACGAGGAGGGATGGATGGAGCAGAAGAAGAGAAGGTAAAGCGCAGGAAGCAGCCAGCCCTCGAACGAAGGATGGTGTCCCAGGCAGGGTTCGAACCTGCAACCTTCCCCTTAGGAGGGGGATGCTCTATCCAATTGAGCTACTGAGACATGCGTCTGGCGTACATGGCCCGCCATACGGAACGGCGAGCATGTTACCCAGCGAGCCAGGATTTGTCATGTCGTCTCTGCGCTTTTTACCAGTAGGTGGTTTCCAGCCTCAGGCACGTACGCCTGCCTCCTGCAAAACCATCAGCAGGCGGCGCACTGCATCGTCAAGACTGGTCGAGTTGTCCACCCGCCGGACCCGATCATCAACCTGTGTCATAGACTGCTGGTTGCGCGCCATTCGCTGCTCGATCTCGTGCTGCCCCTCCCTGCCCCGTTGAAGCAATCGCCCGCGCAATACCTGCGGATTCACACAAAGCAATATGGGCAACAGGTCCGGGTACTTCGCCTGCGCCACCGGCAGGTGCGCGCGCGACCCGTTGACCATCACGTGCCAGCCTTCGGCAAGCCACACATCTATATAAGCAGGAACCCCATAAGCCAACCCATTGGCGCGCCACTGCAGGGCAAATTCGCCACGGTCAGCCATCTGCTCGAACTGCTGGACCGATACGGCGACTGCGTCCTCCCCCACCGCCTCGGCGGAGCGAGTGATGACACGCTTAGGAATGCGCACCTGGCTTGCCAGCAAAAGCTCACGCGCCGCATCCAGAAGACTGTCCTTGCCGGCACCGGACGGCCCCATCAAATAGATCACCCTGCCCGCCCCCGCCAAGGGAACGTCGCTTGCGTCATACTGCATAGCCACTATGCTCAGAGAAAGGAAAGCTCGCGCATTTTAGGCGCATTGCACGGTCTTTGCGCCTTTGCCGGTGATGAAAAGTCGAGCCGCCGAGGTGGCCAGGCCGAGCGCCAAATGAAAACTTTTCAAACCAGTGCGCATTTCTGATAATTGGTACTGGCATAACGCCTTTACCCAGTTCAATATTTGTCACAGAATTGACGCCAAGGAACTGGCGACACTGAGGCATGATGAAGACCTCATTCGTACTCCAGGTTGAACATTTTGTCTTAACGATGGTCGTAACACTCATCGTGCGGCCGATTTCGAGAACCGCTTCCCCCTGAACTAAACCGGTCAATTATATGCGCCCAATGAAACAGGCTATCTACTCAAGCCGCACCGCTGACAAATTTGTCGTCCGCCTGCCAGACGGAATGCGTGAGCGCATTGCCGAGGTTGCGCGTAACCACCACCGCAGCATGAACTCCGAGATCATTGCACGCCTGGAGCAGAGCCTTATTCAGGAAGGTGCACTGGGCGACGAGCTGAGCATGCGCCTGGACAGCCCAGAGCTGTCACTGCACGAACGTGAACTGCTGCAACGCTTCCGCCAGCTGTCCCATCGCCAGCAAAATGCTCTGGTCGCACTGATCGCCCATGACGTCGAGATGGCCGCAGACGCTTCCTGATTCCACCCACGCACAAAAAAGCCAGCTTTCGCTGGCTTTTTTTATGCCTTGCCTTTTTACAGCAAGAAGATCGTAGCAAGGCCCAGGAAGATGAAGAACCCGCCACTGTCGGTCATGGCAGTGATCATCACACTTGCGCCCATCGCAGGATCGCGACCCATTCGAGCAAGCGTCATCGGGATAAGAACGCCCATCAGGGCCGCCAACAGCAGGTTCAGGGTCATCGCCGCAGTCATCACTACCCCCAGCGACCAGCTGCCATAGAGCAGGTAGGCCACAACGCCGATCACGCCCCCCCACACCAGGCCATTGATCAAGGCCACCGCAAGCTCCTTGCGCATCAATCGCGCAGTATTGCCCGGGCTGACCTGATCGAGCGCCATGGCACGTACGATCATGGTAATGGTCTGGTTGCCGGAGTTGCCCCCGATACCGGCCACGATGGGCATCAGTGCAGCCAACGCCACCAGCTTCTCGATCGACCCCTCGAACAGGCCGATCACTCGCGAAGCGACAAAGGCCGTGATCAGGTTGATTGCCAGCCATGCCCAACGGTTGCGAAGCGAACGCCAGACCGAGGCGAAGATGTCTTCCTCCTCACGCAGACCCGCCATGTTGAGGACTTCGTTCTCGCTTTCCTCACGGATCAGGTCGACCATTTCGTCGATGGTCAAACGGCCGATCAGGCGATCGCTCTTGTCCACCACCGGTGCCGAAATCAGGTCATAGCGCTCAAAGGCCTGTGCCGCATCGTAGGCGTCTTCATCGGGATGAAAACTCACCGGGTCACTGGCCATCACCTCGGCAACCTGCTTGTCGGGGTCGTTCACCAGCAGCCGCTTGATGGGCAACACACCCTTGAGCTTGCCGTCGTAATCGACCACGAACAGTTTGTCGGTATGGCTTGGCAGCTCCTTGAGCCGGCGCAGGTAACGCAACACCACCTCAAGGCTGACGTCCTCGCGGATGGTCACCATCTCGAAGTCCATCAAGGCACCGACCTGGTCCTCGTCATAGCTCAACGCGGAGCGTACGCGCTCACGCTGCTGGGCATCGAGGGTTTCCATCAGCTCATGCACGACGTCGCGCGGCAGCTCCGGCGCAAGGTCGGCCAGCTCGTCGGCGTCCATCTCCTTGGCAGCGGCAAGCAGCTCGTGATCGTCCATGTCGGCGATCAGGGTTTCCCGAACCGAATCGGATACCTCGAGCAGGATGTCACCATCACGCTCGGCCTTGACCAGTTGCCAGACCGTCAGACGATCATCCAGCGGCAGGGCTTCGAGAATGTAGGCAACGTCAGCGGAGTGCAGATCATCGAGCTTGCGTTGCAGCTCGACCAGATTCTGGCGGTGTACGAGATTTTCGACCCGATCGTTATGGTGCCCTTCCTGACGATGTGTCAGGTCTTCGACCACTCGTTGGCGCTGCAGCAATTCGACCACCTGGGCCAGGCGATCCTGCAGGCTTTCTTGCGATTTTTTTACTTCACTTTCGGTCATACGCGTACTCCACTCCCAGCAGCGGAGCACGCCAGGAGAATCAATCAGTCAGATCGTGATTGGCAAAACAAGCTATTGAGTAACTACTGGGTAAGTCCATGGTGGTATTCCACAAGCCCCGGCGGAGCTGACGGGCGCAATCATACACGGCTTGGGCTGCTCGGGCTGAAAATATTGGCCAGAACAATCGCTTGCGAGATAAAGCTGTGACAACGTACAGCTCTGACAGTGCGACGGCTGGCACACCCCAAAGAACACATTGAAGACGCAAAAGTTAGCAGAGGCCGGTAAACGCATCGATGACAGTTTATTCATCGCGCCTTACGGAAAAGTGAAAAGCCGAAAAGCAGAAGGCCCGCTCAAAAAGCGGGCCTTCTGTTGTATGGTGCACTCGACAGGATTCGAACCTGTGACCGCTCGGTTCGTAGCCGAGTACTCTATCCAGCTGAGCTACGAGTGCAGGGTTGGTACTTGATGGACCAGATCACCTCTGGTTGAAACTGAGGCAACTTCCAGACTGGAAACTACTTCGTCGTATGGTGCACTCGACAGGATTCGAACCTGTGACCGCTCGGTTCGTAGCCGAGTACTCTATCCAGCTGAGCTACGAGTGCATTTGTTGCCGCGCATTATAGACCGCTTAATCGATTTGCCAACCACTTTTTCGTTTAATTTCAACTACTTAGCGATTCAAGCAAGATTACAGCGCCCTACATGAATAATGGCGGAGAAGGGGGGATTCGAACCCCCGATACCCTTGTGAGGTATACTCCCTTAGCAGGGGAGCGCCTTCGGCCACTCGGCCACCTCTCCGCAACACGGGGCGTATAATAACCAGAGCCTTCCCCGTTTGCAAACCCTTTTTTGAAAAAATATCGATAAAAATTAATGGGTTGGTTCTTCGTCCTTCTCTTTCTTGATCCGCAGGTAGATTTCCTCACGGTGCACGGCCACTTCCTTGGGCGCGTTCACCCCAATCCGTACCTGGTTTCCTTTGACGCCGAGCACGGTCACGGTGATTTCGCCGTCGCCAATTATCAGGCTCTCTGCGCACCGACGAGTCAGAATCAACATACCTTTCTCCTCACGCAATTCAGTTCAGGGATAACAGTCTGCAAAAAAAGGGCTTCAACCCGCCGCCAGAACAGCGGCGGACCTACGCCTGAACGTTGACCGACACCCGACAACCCACAGGTTTCTTGTGCCGTTCAAAAACACGAAGGGCGCGGCCAGGCCGCGCCCCAGTGAGCACAACGCTTACTCGCCCTGACGGGAAGGCGCGTCGAGTTCGAAAGCGGTGTGCAAGGCACGCACAGCCAGTTCCAGGTACTTCTCTTCGATAACCACCGACACCTTGATTTCCGAAGTGGAGATCATCTGGATGTTGATGCTCTCCTTGGCCAGCGATTCGAACATGCGGCTGGCAACGCCCGCATGCGAGCGCATGCCCACACCCACGATCGATACCTTGGCGATCTTGGTATCACCCACCACTTCGCGGGCATTGAGCTTCAGGGCGGTTTCACCCAGTACCTTCTGCGCCTTTTCGTAATCGTTGCGGTGTACGGTGAAGGTGAAGTCGGTGGTGTTATCGTGCGAAACGTTCTGCACGATCATGTCGACTTCGATATTGGCTGCACTGATGGGGCCCAGAATCCCGAATGCCACACCCGGGGTATCCGGCACACCGCGAATGGTCAGCTTGGCTTCATCGCGATTGAAGGCGATGCCGGAAATGATCGGCTGTTCCATGGATTCCTCTTCATCAATAGTAATGAGGGTACCCGGACCCTCCTGAAAACTGTGCAGTACACGCAGCGGTACGTTGTACTTGCCGGCAAACTCCACGGCCCGAATCTGCAGCACCTTGGACCCGAGGCTGGCCATTTCCAGCATCTCTTCGAAAGTGATCTTGTCCAGCCGCTGCGCCTGGGACACCACGCGCGGGTCGGTGGTATAGACACCATCGACGTCGGTGTAGATCTGGCACTCGTCAGCCTTCAATGCAGCCGCCAAGGCCACGCCGGTGGTATCGGAACCGCCACGCCCCAGCGTGGTGATGCTGCCGTGCTCGTCAACGCCCTGGAAACCGGCTACCACGACCACGCGACCTGCCTTGAGGTCGGCACGAATCTTCTGATCATCGATCTGCAGGATGCGCGCCTTGTTGTGCGCACTGTCGGTGAGAATACGCACCTGGTTGCCGGTGTAGGACACCGCAGGCACACCCCGCTTGATCAGCGCCATGGCCAGCAACGCGATGGTCACCTGCTCGCCGGTGGACACGATCACGTCCAGCTCGCGCGGAACCGGCTGATCGCTGATTTGCCTCGCCAGCTCGATCAGACGATTGGTTTCCCCGCTCATTGCCGACAGCACGACCACCAGGTCGTCGCCAGCCTCGCGGAACTTCTTCACCTTGTCGGCAACCTGTTCGATGCGCTCGACCGTGCCCACCGAGGTGCCGCCAAATTTCTGTACGATCAACGCCATTTCAAAGCCGCCTCAGCCCGTGAAGGGCACCCAATAAACACAATTACCCAACGCCAGGGCCCGCCATCGGATGGCGGGCCACCGGGCGCTTCAGACACCCTGTTCTACGAATGGCACGGTCAGAGCCAGTGCACCGTCCAACGCTGCGGCATCCACGCCACCGCCTTGCGCCATGTCCGGACGACCACCGCCTTTGCCGCCCACCGCTGCAGCGGCTTGCTTCATCAGATCACCGGCTTTGAGTTGGCCGGTCAGGTCCTTGGTCACGCCTGCGACCAGTACGACCTTTTCTTCGTGGACACTGCCGAGCAGGATCACTGCGCGGCCGAGTTTGTTCTTCAACTGGTCGACCAGGGCCAGCAAGGCTTTGCCGTCCTGTCCGTCCAGACGCGCGGCCAGCACCTTGACGCCCTTGACGTCGACTGCGCTGGCAGACAGGTCATCGCCGGCAGCACTGGCGGCCTTGGCCTGCAGTTGCTCCAGTTGCTTTTCCAGCTGACGGTTGCGCTCGAGCACCGCCGACAGCTTGTCGACCAGGTTCTCGCGGCTGCCCTTGACCAGCTGGGCAGCTTCCTTGAGCTGCTCTTCGGCAGCGTTCAGGTAGGCCAGTGCGGCGGCGCCAGTGACCGCTTCGATACGACGCACCCCGGAGGCCACACCGCCTTCGCTGATGATCTTGAGCAGACCGATATCGCCGGTGCGCTTGGCATGGATGCCGCCGCACAGCTCGACGGAGAAATCACCGCCCATGCTCAGCACGCGCACGCTGTCGCCATACTTCTCGCCGAACAGCGCCATGGCGCCCTTCTGCTTGGCAGTCTCGATGTCGGTCTCTTCGGTCATGACCTCGGTGTTGTTGCGCACTTCGCGGTTGACGATGTCTTCCAGCGCCTTGAGCTGCTCTGGCTTGACCGCCTCGAAATGGCTGAAGTCAAAACGCAGGCGCTGGCTGTCGACCAGCGAGCCTTTCTGTTGTACGTGCTCGCCCAGCACCTGACGCAATGCCGCGTGCAGCAGGTGGGTGGCCGAGTGATTGAGCGAGGTGGCATGACGAACCTGCGCATCGACCCGGGTTTCAACCTGGGCACCGACGCTCAGCTTGCCGCTGGCAACCACACCGTGGTGCAGGAAGGCACCGCCGGTCTTGGTGGTGTCACGGACATCGAAGCGGACGGCACCGGCCTGCAGGTACCCGCAGTCACCCACCTGGCCGCCGGACTCGGCGTAGAACGGCGTGCGGTCGAGGATCACCACACCCTCCTCGCCTTCACCCAGCTGCTCGACGGCCTTGCCGTCCTTGTACAGTGCAACGACGCTGGCAGCGCCTTCGGTGGTGGCATAACCGGTGAATTCGGTGGCCACATCGACCTTGACCAGGGTGTTGTAGTCCAGGCCGAAGGCGCTGGCCGAACGCGCGCGCTCACGCTGCGCCTCCATCTCGCGCTCGAAACCGACTTCGTCGATGGTCAGGCTGCGCTCACGGGCGATGTCGGCCGTCAGGTCCATCGGGAAACCGTAGGTGTCATACAGTTTGAACACCACGTCACCGGGCACCACGCTGCCCTTGAGTTCGGCCAGGTCCTGCTCGAGGATCTTCAGGCCCTGTTCCAGGGTCTTGGCAAACTGCTCTTCCTCGGCCTTGAGCACGCGCTCGATGTTGGCCTGCTGCTGCTTGAGTTCCGGGAACGCCTCGCCCATCTCGGCAACCAGCGCCGCAACGATCTTGTAGAAGAAGCTGCCGGTGGCACCGAGCTTGTTGCCGTGACGGCAGGCGCGACGAATGATGCGACGCAGCACGTAGCCACGGCCTTCGTTGGAAGGCAGCACGCCATCAGCAATCAGGAAGCTGCACGAACGAATGTGGTCCGACACTACCTTGAGCGACGACTGGTCTTCGTTGCTGCAGCCGATGGCGGCAGCCGACGCGCTCAGCAGGTTCTTGAACAGGTCGATTTCATAGTTCGAATGCACATGCTGCATCACCGCACTGATGCGCTCCAGGCCCATGCCGGTGTCCACCGACGGTGCAGGCAGCGGGTGCAGCACGCCGTCGGCAGTGCGGTTGAACTGCATGAAGACGTTGTTCCAGATCTCGATGTAACGGTCACCGTCTTCTTCCGGCGAGCCTGGCGGGCCACCCCAGATGTCGGCGCCGTGGTCATAGAAGATCTCGGTGCAGGGGCCGCACGGGCCGGTATCGCCCATGGTCCAGAAGTTGTCCGAGGCGTAGGGCGCGCCCTTGTTGTCGCCAATGCGCACCATGCGCTCGGCCGGCACACCGATGTGCTGGGTCCAGATGTCGTAGGCCTCGTCATCGGTGGCATACACGGTGACCCAGAGCTTTTCCTTGGGCAGTTGCAGCACGCCGGTGAGGAAGGTCCAGGCGTAGGTGATGGCATCACGCTTGAAATAGTCGCCGAAACTGAAGTTGCCCAGCATTTCGAAGAACGTATGGTGACGCGCGGTATACCCGACGTTTTCCAGGTCGCTGTTCTTGCCGCCGGCGCGCACGCACTTCTGGCTGCTGGTGGCGCGGGTGTACGCGCGCTTTTCCTGGCCAAGGAAGCAGTCCTTGAACTGGTTCATCCCCGCGTTGGTGAACAGCAGGGTCGGGTCGTTGCCCGGGATCAAGGAGCTGGAGGCAACTCGGGTATGGCCCTGCTCTTCGAAGAAGCGAAGGAAGGCTTCACGGATTTCTGCGCTTTTCATAGGTTCTTCCACGGAAACGGCGGCCTGCGTCAAATTGACGAAACGACGGCAAAGGGCCGCATTATATCGAGCCTTAACACGAGGTGCAGTGAGTTTATACATCGCCAACCGCCATTTGAGGATGAAATGACCTTCATCCGGCGCGGTTTGCTTAGCAGGCTATACGTTCTGCCGACATCTATGCTACAACGTGTGCGTCGCCAGCCACTGGCGGCACGTTCTCAGGGCGGGGTGCAATTCCCCACCGGCGGTAATTGCGCCCATTGCGCATAGCCCGCGAGCGCTTGCAGGCAACCCTGCAAGGTCAGCAGACCCGGTGTGATTCCGGGGCCGACGGTCATAGTCCGGATAAAGAGAGAGCGGGATAGGCACGCGAGTGCCTGCGTCTGCACATCTGCGCAACGACAATCCCCTTCGATCCACTGCCCTGTTTCTCATACAAACAGGAGTTCGTTTCAATGCAAGCTACCCCAATCGACAGCAAAGGCCATCACAACGATCGCATCGCCTTCGTCCAGGCCTGCTGGCACAAGGATATTGTTGACCAGAGCCGCAAGGGTTTCGTCGAAGAGATGGCCAAGCAAGGCTATCAGCTGAGCGATATCGACTTCTATGAAGTCGGCGGTGCCTTCGAAATCCCGCTGCACGCCAAGCTGCTGGCCCGCAGCGGCCGTTACGCCGGCATCGTGGCTGCAGGCCTGGTGGTGGACGGCGGCCTGTACCGCCATGAGTTCGTCGCCCAGTCGGTGATCAGCGGCCTGATGCAGGTGCAGCTGGAAACCGAAGTGCCGGTGTTCTCGGTGGTACTGACCCCTCATCACTTCCATGCCGGCGACGAGCACCAGAAGTTCTTCTTCGATCACTTCGTGCACAAGGGCGCCGAAGCGGCAGTGACCTGCGCCGACACCCTGCTCAAGCTGCGCTCGCTGCGCCGCAATGAAGTACCGCAGAAGATGGCGGGCTGATTGCACTGCCCCTTTCGCCGGCAGAGCCGGCTGCTACGGGATGCGCGACACCTGTAGCAGCCGGCCTTGCCGGCGAAGGTGTTTCATCTTCAGACCAACTGCTCATCCGACGCAGGCACGATCAGCATCCCCGCACGCAGCCCGTTCTTCACCTTGGGGTTCGGGAAAATGATCCGCGCGCCCTCCTCCTCGACAACCCAGCGCGTCTCGGCCAGGTCCTCGGCCAGCAGATACCCTCTGGAAAGCTCGGAAAAGTTCTCGATATCCGCCGGCAGGTGCAGGTGGAAGCTGTCGCTGTGCTTGATGATCTCGCGCGCGACGCTGAACAGTTGCAGCCCGCCGATCCCTTCATCTTCAGCCGGCTCGTTACCCTCGATGATCGCCCTGAGCCGCGCTTCGAGCTTGCCGAGCTTGATCTCGCCGTTCTGGCCGAACGGCCGCGCCTTGCCCAGCTCGAGGGTGAACGCTTCGGCCCCCAGGGTTTCGTAGGTGAATGCGGTAAAGGTGATCGAAGGCTTGCTCTGCAGCAGCACAGCCTGCATGCCAGCGGCGCGCAAGCGAGCAAGTTCTCGACGCGAGTGCTGACGGCCTTCCTTGTAGGGATACAGCGCAAACTGCTCGATCTTGGAGCCGCGAATGGCGGTGTGCAGGTCATAGTGCAGGCGGGTACGGCCCTCTTTATAGAAAAAAAAGGCCGTTGCCAGACGCTCCAGCGCACAGGCACGCAATGCCTCGACACCACTGGACTGCTCATGACGCCGGTTGAACAGACGGTTGACGTCGTGCTCGATATACCGCGCGCCCGTGCGCATCGCCTCGGGGTTGCCGAACAGGAACAGCACACGCGCCCGCGGCTTGATCTCCCCCCTGGCAATGCCATGCAGGAGTTCGTCGAGCAACTCGATCGGTGCAGTCTCGTTGCCATGAATACCCGCAGACAGCAGCAGGTCCATGCCATCGTCACGCCCCTCGGGCGGGGTCACTTCAAGCGCCCCCTCGTCGAGCCAGCGCATGCGCACGCCTTCGACAGTCAGCTGGGTCTTCTCTGCCGGTTCACGACCGGCAAGGGTCAGTTCAAGCAGTTTGCCGAGGGCGAGCATGGGCGGTGTTCCTTAGTGGTGATGCCCGCAATCGGGGCCATGGACGTGGTCGTCATCTTCGCCAGCATCGGCCGGCTCCATTTCCAGCTGCAGGCTCACCAGGTTGGTGGCCAGCGGGCGCAGCAGCAGGTTGGCATACTCGGCGTCGCCTTCTTCAACATCGACACCGATCAGCAGCTGGCCGCGGCCATCCTGCTGAATCCACACTTCCTTGCCTTGCCACAGCACGGCAAAACGGGTGCAGGGAGTTTCCAGCTGGGTGCCATCTTCATCTTCGAGGATCAGCTGCAGGGCGTCGGACATAATCGAGTTCTCTTTCAAGGTTGGAGTTGGAACGGATACACCGAACCCAGCTTGAGGATCTGGGTCAGCTCATCCAGTGCCGTACGACATTCCAGCAACAGCTGCGGGTCAGCCAGGTCGCGTTCGCTCAGGCTGTCGCGGTAGTGCCTGTCGACCCATTGGGTCAGGGTGTCGTACAGCGGCGCGGTCATGATAACCCCTGGGTTGACGGCCGCCAGTTCCGTTTCGTTGAGCGCCACGCGCAAACGCAGGCACGCGGGGCCGCCGCCATTCTGCATGCTCTGCTTGAGGTCGAAGACCTTGACCTCGGTCACCGGCCCGCCCTGGCCGGTCAAGGCCGACAGATAGGCCCAGACCCGCTCGTTGTTGCGGCATTCCTCCGGCACGATCAGCAGCATCGAACCGTCTTCACGGGACAGCAACTGACTGTTGAACAGATACGAACGCACGGCGTCCTCGACCGTCACCTGGGCCCGCGGCACGCAGATGGCCTTGAACTTGCCGCCACATCCGGCCAGTTTAGCCTGCAGCTCGGCCAGCACCGCTTCGGTGTCGAGGAAGGCGTCCTCGTGATAGAACAGCACCTCGCCGTTGCCCACCGCGATCACATCGTTGTGAAACACGCCCTGGTCGATCACGGCAGGGTTCTGCTGAGCATAGACCACGCCGTCGGCACTCAGGCCATGCAGCCGGGCAACCGCCTGGGAAGCCTCCAGGGTCTGGCGGGCCGGGTATTTGTGCGGCGCCGGGTAGCGCGCATCGAACGCACTGCGCCCGAACACGAAGAACTCCACGCCCGGTTCGCCATAGGCACGGCAGAAGCGCGTGTGGTTGGCAGCACCTTCGTCACCGAACTGCGCCACCGCCGGCAACGCGGCATGGTGGGCAAAGTGCTGCGCATTGGCGAACATCGCGCCCAGCACACGACTGGTGGTCGGGTGCTCGATACTGCGGTGGTACTTGCAGTTCAGGTTGGCCGCCGTGAAGTGCACGCGTCCATCGGCCGTATCGGCGCTCGGGCTGACCGTGGCGGCGTTGGCCACCCACATGCTGGACGCAGAGCAACTGGCGACCAGCAACGGCATCGCCTCCCTGGCCGCCCGCTCGATGACCTGCGCATCGCTGCCGCCAAAGCCCAGGCGACGCAGCGCAGCCACATCCGGACGCTCCTGCGGGGCCAGTACGCCCTGCACAAAGCCCATCTCCATCAGCGCCTTCATCTTCGCCAGGCCCTGGCGCGCCGCTTCACGCGGGTTGGATGCCTGCTGGCTGTTGCTCTGCGAAGCAACGTTGCCGTAGGACAGCCCGCCGTAGTTGTGCGTCGGCCCCACCAGGCCATCAAAATTCACTTCAAATGATTTCATCGGCTAAGGCTCCGTGAAGCTGTTGTTATAGGGTGACGCCGGGCGTCAGCGTGGCGGGCAGCACAAGGCTGGATGCCTCCAGCGACGCCACCGGGTAGGCGCAGTAGTCGGCCGCGTAATAGGCGCTCGCCCGATGGTTGCCACTGGCCCCGACACCACCGAACGGTGCGCTGCTGGCGGCACCGGTCAGTTGCTTGTTCCAGTTGACGATACCGGCGCGGCTTTCCAGCCAGAACTGCTGGTAGCGCGCCTCGGAATCGGACAACAGCCCTGCGGCCAGGCCGTACTGGGTGTTGTTGGCTTCGCGGATCGCGGCATCGAAATCGCTGTAGCGGATAACCTGCAGCAGCGGCCCGAAGAACTCCTCGTCCGGGCGCTCGGCCACCGAGGTCACGTCGATGATGCCCGGGGTCAGCAACGCCGCATCGGCCTGTGGCTGGGTCATCGGCAGCAGCGACTGTGCGCCGCTGGCCAGCAACTGGGCCTGGGCATCGAGCAGCGCGCGGGCTGCCCCCAGGGAGATCACCGAGCCCATGAACGGCGCCGGCTGCTGATCGAACGCGCCCACCGAAATGTTCCGGCTGACGGCCACCAGCCGCGCCAGCAGGGTGTCGCCCCATTCGCCTTGGGGTACCAGCAGGCGGCGTGCACAGGTGCAGCGCTGGCCGGCGGAAATGAAGGCCGACTGAATGATGGTGTATACCGCAGCGTCCAGGTCCTGCACCTGGTCGACCACCAGGGGGTTGTTGCCCCCCATCTCCAGGGCCAGGATCTTGTCGGGGCGCCCCGAAAACTGCTGGTGCAGCAGGTTGCCGGTGCGGCTGGAGCCGGTGAAGAACAGGCCGTCGATGCCGGGGTTGGCCGCCAGGGCCACCCCGGTTTCCCGCGCCCCCTGCACCAGGTTGAGCACGCCAGCCGGCAGCCCGGCCTCGATCCAGCACCTGAGCGTCAGCTCGGCCACTTTCGGCGTGAGCTCGCTGGGCTTGAACACCACGCTGTTACCGGCCAGCAGCGCCGGCACGATATGCCCGTTGGGCAGGTGGCCCGGGAAGTTGTACGGGCCGAACACCGCCACCACACCGTGGGGCTTGTGCCGCAGTACCGCCGTGGCGTCAGCCAGCGGGCCGCTCTTCTCGCCGGTACGTTCGCGGTAGCTCTGCACCGAAATGGCCACCTTGTTGACCATGCTGGTCACTTCGGTGGTGGCCTCCCACAGCGGCTTGCCGGTTTCTTCGCCGATGCAGCGGGCCAGTTCATCGGCGTGGGCATTGAGGCTCGCGGCAAAGGCTTCGAGCACACTGATACGCGCCTCCAGCGGCTGGCGAGCCCAGCCAGCAAAGGCTTGACGCGCAGCCTGTACCGCGGCCTCGACCTGCCCCGCGTCGGCGCCCTGGCCCTGCCAGATCACCTGTTGGCTGACCGGGTTCAGCGACTGCAGGGCCTCGCCCTGGCCGGCCTGCCATGTACCGGCAATGTAGTGCGTGGTCATTATTTGGCCTCCCGTGCTGCGGACAGTGGCACCGCACGTACCTGGTCACCGGCGCTCAGGCGCAGGCGCTTGGCCGTCAGCGGGTCGACCACCAGGGTGCCCGCAGCCAAGCGCGCGGGCGCTGCGGTGATACGGCAGTCCTCGCGCTTGCGGTTGTGGATGATGAATGGGGTGGCATCGTCGCCCGGCGTGCCGATCGCCAGCACCAGGGCCTGGCTGTCGTGCACCGCGCGAATCTTGCTGGTCTGGCACTCGACCGCCGGGCCCGCGTCGAAGATGTCGACGTAGCCCTGATAGCTGAAGCCTTCGCTCTGCAGCATGGCCAGCGCCGGTTCGGTATCGGTGTGCACGCGCCCGATCACATTGCGCGCCGCCTCGGACAGAAAGCAGGTGTACAGCGGAAACTTGGGCATCAGCTCGGCGATGAACGCCTTGTTGCCGACCCCGGTCAGGTAGTCGGCCTGGCTGAACTCCATCTTGAAGAAGTGTCGGCCCAGGCTCTCCCAGAAGGGCGAACGGCCCTGCTCGTCGGACATGCCGCGCATTTCGGCAATGATCTTGTTGCCGAACAGTTCGCTGAATTCGGCGATGAACAGCAGGCGAGCCTTGGCCAGCAGGCGACCATTGAGGCCACTGCGGTAGTCGCTGCGCAGAAACAGGGAGCACAACTCGGAGTTGCCGGTCAGGTCGTTGGCCAGAAACAGCGTGGGGATCTCGCGGTAGATGTCCAGTTCCTGGGACGCGCTGACGGTCAGGCCCACCCGGTAGTTGTACCAGGGTTCACGCAGCCCAACGGCACCGGCGATGGCCGAAATGCCCACCACTTCGCCTTCGTCGTTCTCGAGCACGAACAGGTAGTCGGCATCGCCACGCTCGGCTTCGCCGCGGAAGGTCTTCTCGGCCCAGCCCACCCGGTGGGCCAGGCGCTCTTCGTTGGCCGGCAGAGTGGTCAGGCCGGTGGTGCCGGTGCTGCGCGCCAGCTCGATCAGCGCCGGTAGGTCGCTGCTGCGTACGGGACGAACAATCATGCTATCTCCTCGGGCAGGTGCCTGCTGGCCCCTGCGAAACTCGACCTGGGGTAGCCAGGCAATCAGACCGCGACCAGGCGCACGCTGGCGCCCTCACCCACTCCCAGCGCCTCGGCGGCGGCCAGGTCCAGCTGCACCGGTTTGCCAGGGGCCCAGTCCAGCTCCAGCATCACGGCGCGGTAATCCTGCAACTGGCCGTTGGATACCAGGTACGGGCGCCCACCCTTGACGGCCTGCTCCTGCAGCTTGACCGGCACCAGCCGGCTCTGGGCGATGGAGCGGATGCCGGACACCCGCGCATGCAGGGTCGGCCCACCGTCGAAGATGTCGATGTAGTGATCGGTCTCGAAGCCTTCGCGCATCAGGATGTCGAAGGTGATCTGCGCGCGCGGGTGCACCTGGCCCATGGCCTCCTGCGCGGCATCCGGCAGCAGGGGCACATAGATGGGGTAATGCGGCATCAGCTCGGCAAGGAAGGTGCGGCTCTTGAGCCCGCACAGGCGCTCGGCGGCAGCGTAGTTGAGGTCGAAGAAGTTGCGCCCGATGGCATCCCAGAACGGCGAGTCGCCGTGCTCGTCGCTGTAGCCGACGATCTCGGTCACCACCGAATCGGCAAACCGCTCCGGGTGCGCTGCCATGAACAGCAGCCGGCCGCGGGAATTGAGCTCGGCCCAGCCGGTGCCCACCAGTTCGGGCAGCACGTAGAAGCTGGTCAGCAGGCTGTTGCCGGTCAGGTCGTGACACTGCGACAGCACATGGATCTTGTTGTGGATCTTCAGCTCGCGCGAGGCGTGCACGAAGGTCTCGTTGCGAAAACTGTAGAACGGCTCGGAATAGCCGGCCGAGGCCACGATGGCCGAACAGCCGACCAGCTTGCCGGTCTCGCTGTCTTCGAGCACGAAGAAGTAGCTCTCCTCGCCATTGAAGCTGACTTCGGCGGCAAAGGAGGTTTCGGACGCGGCGATCTTGTCGCCCAGGCGACCGGCATCATCCGGCAGGGACGTGACACCGATGGGACTGTCCGCGGCCAGACGCTGCACTTCACCCAGGTCAGCCATTTGCGCGGGGCGCATCACCAGCATGGTGTCACTCCTTTAGGGAAAATCGGGCCGACAGCTGCCGGCGCAGAAGAAGCGGCACGTGCCACGGGCACGGGCCACCAGAATCGGTTCGCTGGCCACCGGGGCCAGCGAAGGACCGCAGGCCGGTATCAGGCCTTGGTCAGTGCAGCGGCAGCGCGTTCGAAGCGGTCCAGGCCTTCATCGATGTCGGCATCTTCCACCACCAGGCTGGGGGCGAAACGCACCACGTCCGGGCCGGCCTGCAAAACCATCAGGCCTTCTTTCTCGGCAGCATTGAACACGTCCTTGGCCTTGCCCTTCCAGGCATCGGACAACACGCAACCGATCAGCAGGCCCAGGCCGCGGACCTGGGTGAACAGGCCGTACTGCTGGCCGATCTTCTCCAGGCGCGCCTTGAAGCGCTCGTGCTTGGCCTTGACGCCCGCCAGCACTTCGGGGGTGTTGACCACATCCAGCACCGCAGAGGCCACGGCGCAGCCCAACGGGTTGCCGCCATAGGTGGTGCCGTGGGTGCCCACGGCCAGGTGCTTGGCCAGCGCTTCGGTGGTCAGCATCGCGGCAATCGGGAAGCCGCCGCCCAGGCTCTTGGCGCTGGTCAGGATGTCGGGGGTCACGCCGTAGTGCATGTAGGCGAAAAGCTCGCCGGTACGGCCGACGCCGGTCTGCACTTCGTCGAAGATCAGCAGTGCGTTGTGCTTGTCGCACAGCTCGCGCGCGCCTTGCAGATAGGCCTTGTCGGCCGGCACCACGCCGCTCTCGCCCTGGATCGGCTCGATCACCACCGCGCAGGTCTTGTCGCTGATCTGCGCCTTGAGCGCTTCGAGGTCGTTGTACGGCACATGGCTGATGCCGGTGATCTTAGGGCCGAAGCCGTCGGAGTACTTGGGCTGGCCACCGACGCTCACGGTGAACAGGGTGCGACCGTGGAAGCTGTTCACGGTAGCGATGATCTCGTGCTTTTCAGGGCCGAAGCGGTCGTGGGCGACACGACGGGCCAGCTTGAAGGCGGCCTCGTTGGCCTCGGCGCCGGAGTTGCAGAAGAACGCACGCTCGGCAAAGGTGGCGTCGACCAGCTTGTGGGCCAGGCGCAGGGCTGGCTCGTTGGTGAACACGTTGGACACGTGCCACAGCTTGTTGGCCTGCTCGGTCAGCGCACCGACCAGTGCCGGGTGGGCGTGCCCCAGGACGTTTACGGCGATGCCGCCAGCGAAATCGATCAGCTCGCGCCCCGCCTGGTCCCATACACGGGAGCCCTGGCCACGCACGGGGATGAAAGCGGCCGGCGCATAGTTGGGGACCATTACCTGGTCGAAATCGGCGCGTTGCACCGGAGCTTGCTCAACGGACATCGGAGTCTCCTGAAGAGGAACGCCTGCCTGGAACTGGCGAGCGATGGGGGGATTGTAAGGACTGATGAACGCCCGGCCTTGCCGCCAAGCGACAACTTCTTATAGCGCCAAACCCTGTTTTGCCAAGGCTTTCGGCAATGCGACAAATAGGGTCGCAAAGGCGCAGTTTAAACGGTGCGCGGTGCTGGCGGGGAGATTGTGTCACGCACGGATTTGCGGGGGCTGCTTCGCTGGCAAGCCAGCGCCCTCGGGCCTGTGCAGCACCCTTCGAAGCTGCGGGCGCTGGTTTGCCGCCGAAGGTCGCGCTGCGCTACCGAATCAGCCGCGCTCGGCAGGCGCCGACGACAACTCGAACGGGCTGTTGCTGCGGCGCTGGTTGCGGTCTTCGCGTGGCGTTGCGCCAAAGAAGTTGCGGTACGCGCTGGAAAAATGCGGCCCCGACGAGAACCCGCACGACAGGCCGATCTGGATGATCGACTTGCTGGTCTGCATCAGCATCTGGCGCGCCTTGTTCAAGCGCAGCTCCAGGTAATACTGGCTGGGCACCCGATTGAGGTACTGCTTGAAGATCCGCTCCAGCTGCCGGCGCGATACGCACACATGCTGGGCAATCTCGTCGGTGGTCAACGGCTCCTCGATGTTGGCCTCCATCAGCAGCACCGCCTGGGTCAGCTTCGGATGGCTGGAGCCCAGGCGATTCTGCAGCGGGATGCGCTGACGCTCGCCCCCCTCGCGAATGCGCTCGACCACCAGCTCTTCGGAAACCGCACCGGCAAGCTCGGCGCCATGGTCACGGGCCAGCACGGCCAGCAGCAGGTCCAGTACCGACATGCCACCACAGGCGGTCAGCCGATCGCGATCCCAGTCGAACAGGTGGCTGGTGGCGATGACCTTGGGGAAGCGCTCGGCGAAGTCATCCTGCCAGCGCCAGTGCACTGCGGCGCGATAACCATCCAGCAGGCCCAGCTGGGCCAGCGGATACACACCTGCCGATAGACCACCCACCACGCACCCCGAGCGCACCAGTTGCTTGAGCGCGCTGCCCAGCGCCGCGCCTACCGCCTGCGGCGGCTCATCGGCCAGCAGAAACAGCTTCTGGCAACCTTCCAGCCGCCCCACCCAGGCTTCGCCGGGCAAGCGCCAGGCGCCCTCCGGCGCAGGTTCGGCCTGCAGGAACAGCAACTCGTAGACCACTTCGGGGTGCACCTTCTGGGCCACCCGCAAGACCTCTTCGGCCAGCGCCAGGGTCAAGGCCTTGGTGCTGGGCCAGAGGAGAAAACCGATTCGCTGGGTGGTCATTGGGTAAGGTCCGAAACCTGAGAGGAGTCTGGGAGAAAAGCCTCGATCGAGGCGCAGCATGCCCTATTCTGGTGCAAAGCGGCAGCCTCGAACTGTAGCACGGTCGATTACTTCAGGCTGCCGGACAGGAACTGCTGCAACCGCTCGGACTGCGGGTTGACCAGCACTTCACGCGGGTTGCCGCTCTCTTCGACCACACCTTTGTGCAGGAACACCAGCTGGTTGGACACCTCGCGGGCGAAGCCCATCTCGTGGGTCACCACCACCATGGTGCGGCCTTCCTGGGCCAGCGCCTGCATCACCTTGAGCACATCGCCCACCAGCTCCGGGTCCAGCGCCGAGGTCGGCTCGTCGAACAGCATCACTTCAGGCTCCATCGCCAGTGCACGGGCGATCGCCACACGCTGCTGCTCACCACCGGACATATGGCCCGGGTAGGCATCCTTGCGATGGGACACACCGACCTTGGCCAGGTAGTGCTCGGCCTTTTCCAGCGCGTCCTTGCGGCTCATGCCCAGCACGTGCACCGGTGCCTCGATGATGTTCTCCAGCGCAGTCATGTGCGACCACAGGTTGAAGTGCTGGAACACCATCGACAGACGCGAGCGCATGCGCTGCAACTGCTTGGGGTCGGCCGCCTTCAGCGCGCCGTCCTTGTTCGCCACCAGCTTCAACTCTTCGTTGTTGAGCAGGATCTTGCCGGCATGCGGCTGCTCGAGCAGGTTGATGCAGCGCAGGAAGGTGCTCTTGCCCGAGCCGCTGGAGCCGATGATGCTGATCACATCGCCCGCCTTGGCCGCCAGGGACACACCCTTGAGCACTTCGTGACTGCCATAGCGTTTGTGCAGGTCTTGGACTTCGAGTTTGTACATGCTGTCGGTTCTCACAAAGCGTCAGTCCCGGGCCTGCGCCCGGGGCGAAAAAGTTGCCGCCGGGCTCAGCCCTTGCGCGGCGCCAGGTAGCCGAGCCAGCGGCGTTCAGCCAGCTTGAACAGGCGCACCAGAATGAAGGTCAGGCACAGGTAGAACACACCGGCGGTGATGTACGCCTCGAACGGCAGGTAGTACTGGGCATTGACCGTGCGCGCCGCACCGGTGATGTCGATCAAGGTCACGATCGACGCCAGGCTGGTGGTCTGCAGCATCATGATCACTTCATTGCTGTACTGCGGCAGCGCCCGGCGCAGGGCCGAGGGCAGCAGGATGCGGCGGTACATCTTGACCCGCGACATGCCCATCGCCTTGGCCGCTTCGATCTCGCCGTGGGGCGTGGCCTTGAGGCTGCCGGCGATGATTTCGGCGGTGTAGGCACTGGTATTGATGGCAAAGGCCAGGCACGCACAGAAGGTCGCACTGGACAGCCACGGCCACAGGAAGCTCTCGCGCACCGCCTCGAACTGGGCCAGCCCGTAATAGATCAGAAACAGCTGCACCAGCATCGGCGTGCCACGAATCACGTAGGTGTAGAGCCAGGCGCTCATGTTCACCAGCGGCTGCTTGGACACCCGCATCAGGCCCAGCGGCACTGCCACCAGCAGGCCGAACAGCAACGACAGCGCCAGCAGCTTGAGCGTGGTCAGCATGCCGCTCAGGTACAGCGGCATGGCTTCCCAGATGACGTTGTAATCGAAAATCATAGATCAGCCGCCTTTACGCCAACCGAGTAGCGTTTCTCGAGGTAACGCAGGGCCAGCAACGAGACGCTGGTGATCACCAGGTACAACGCCGCGACCGCCAGGAAGAACGTGAACGGCTCGCGGGTCGCGTCCGCCGCCTGCTTGGCCTTGAACATCATGTCTTGCAGGCCCACCACCGAAATCAGTGCGGTGGCCTTGGTCAGTACCAGCCAGTTGTTGGTGAAGCCAGGGATCGCCAGGCGAATCATCTGCGGCACCAGCACCCGGAAGAAGATCTGCAGGCCGCTCATGCCATAGGCCATGCCGGCTTCGGCCTGCCCCTTGGGGATGGCCATGAAAGCGCCGCGGAAGGTTTCGGACAGGTATGCACCAAAGATGAAGCCCAGGGTACCGATACCCGCCATCAGCGGATTGAGGTCGATGTAATCGTCGAAACCGAGCAAGGGTGCGACGCGGTTGAGCAGGTCCTGACCGCCGTAGAAGATCAGCAGGATCAGCACCAGGTCGGGGATCCCGCGGATCACCGTGGCGTACAGGTCGCCCAGCCAGGCCAGCCAGCGCACCGGCGACAGCCGCAGCGCCACGCCGATCAGGCCCAGTACGATGGCCAGGGCCATGGACGACAAGGCGAGCTGTAGCGTCAGCCATGCTCCATCGAGGATGACTGCCCCGTAGCCTTTCAACATGTTGAGGTCCTCGACCTTAGGGATGAAAAAATGGTGCAAACCTCAGCGCTTCTGCTGCTTGCACCATTGAACAGGTGAAACGTCGACGGATTACTGCGCGTCAGGGCCGTAGATGTCGAAGTTGAAATACTTGTCCTGGATCTTCTTGTACTCGCCATTGGCACGGATGCCGTCGATGGCGGTGTTGATCTTGTCCTTCAGGGCGTCGCCCTTGCGCACGGCGATACCGATACCGTCACCGAAGTACTTGGCGTCGGTGAAGGACGGGCCTACGAATGCATAGCCCTTGCCGGCGTCGGTCTTGAGGAAACCGTCTTCGAGCAGGGTCGCATCGGCCACGGTGCCATCCAGACGACCGGCGGCAACGTCCAGGTAGATTTCGTTCTGGGTGCCGTAGGGAACGATGGTGGCGCCTTTGGGGGCCAGCACTTCCTTGGCGAAACGGTCGTGGATCGAGCCACGCTGAACGCCGATCTTCTTGCCCTTGAGTTCGTCCAGGCTGTCGCTGACGGTGGTACCGTCCTTCATCACCAGGCGGGCCGGCGTGAGGTAGTAGCGCTTGGTGAAGTCCACGGACTTCTTGCGATCATCGGTGATCGACATGGACGACAGGATGGCGTCGATCTTGCGCACCTTCAGCGCCGGGATCAGGCCGTCGAATTCCTGCTCGACCCAAACGCACTTGACCTTCATCTCTGCACACAGCGCGTTGCCGATGTCGTAGTCGAAGCCCACGATGCTGCCGTCCGGCGCCTTGGAAGCGAACGGTGGGTAGGCGGCCTCGATGCCGATCTTCAGTGGTTTTTCATCAGCCAGCGATGCCAGGGAAAACACGGACAGCGCCAGGGCGCCAAGCAGTGCGAGTTTCTTCATCTGGGAACTCCATCGGTAAAGGGCAATACGTGACAGGCCGATTGGCCGTCGACGTTGCGAATGGGTACAACGCGAGCTGCGCAGGGCTCGACGAAACAGGGTCGAGGCATCACGAGCGAGTGATTGGCATTTTAGCGACAGCTCCGAACCCGATATTTCTTCAATGCGACAACTAGTTACAGAAGCGCCGGAAGTCAGGGCCGGAGATATTGACAGCTTTCGCGGAATATGCAAAAGCGAGAGACAAATAACCTATCAATCAAGCAATAACCGCGCCCATTATTGGCAAAGCCTTGTAATCCGGCAAGTGCAGCGTGGCACCCATGCAAAATTGGCGTGGTGGATGCGCCCGGATCGGGCGGCGGCGTTTCCCAATGCCCCGTTTGTGTGCGAAACCGGTGACAGAAAAGGTTACCGATGAAAGTCGGCGTAACAGGCATGAAAAAGCCCCGCAGTGCGGGGCTTTGTGCTGACAGCCAACCGGCCCTATCGCCGGCAGGCCGACCCCTACACGGGCCGGCCTGCCGGCGATGACTCAGGCCGACGCCAGGTTCATCGACTTGTGCGTGTCGATCAGGTGCTGCACCACACCCGGGTCGGCCAGCGTCGAGATATCGCCCAGGCCGTCGTACTCGGCCGTGGCGATCTTGCGCAGGATACGGCGCATGATCTTGCCCGAGCGGGTTTTAGGCAGCCCTGGCGCCCACTGGATCACGTCTGGCGAGGCGATCGGCCCGATCTCCTTGCGCACCCAGTTCTTCAGCTCCAGACGCAATGCTTCGCTCGGCTCCTCGCCACCGTTGAGCGTGACGTAGACATAGATGCCCTGCCCCTTCAGATCATGCGGCACACCGACGACCGCCGCCTCGGCGACCTTCGGGTGCGCAACCATGGCGCTCTCGATCTCGGCGGTCCCCATGCGGTGGCCCGAGACGTTGAGTACGTCGTCGACCCGGCCGGTGATCCAGTAGTAGCCGTCTTCGTCGCGGCGCGCGCCGTCACCGGTGAAGTACATGCCGCGGAAGGTCTTGAAGTAGGTGTCGACGAAACGGTCGTGATCGCCGTACAGCGAACGCGACTGGCCCGGCCACGAATCGAGGATCACCAGGTTGCCCTCGGCGGCGCCGTCGATCAGGTTGCCCAGGTTGTCCACCAGCGCCGGCACCACGCCGAAGAACGGACGGGTGGCCGAGCCCGGCTTGAGCGCAGTGGCGCCCGGCAGCGGGCTGATCAGGATGCCGCCGGTCTCGGTCTGCCACCAGGTGTCGACGATCGGGCAACGCTCCTTGCCCACGGTGGTGTGGTACCAGTTCCAGGCTTCAGGGTTGATCGGCTCGCCCACCGAGCCCAGCAGGCGCAGGCTCGAACCGTCGGCATCCTTCATGGCCGCCTGACCTTCGGCCATCATCGCGCGAATGGCGGTGGGCGCGGTGTAGAGGATGTTGACCTTGTGCTTGTCGACGATCTTCGCCACACGGGTGATGTCCGGGTAGTTCGGCACGCCTTCGAACAGCAGGGTGGTGGCGCCGTTGGCCAGCGGGCCATAGACGATGTAGCTGTGACCGGTTACCCAGCCCACGTCGGCGGTGCACCAGTACACGTCACCAGGGCGATAGTCGAACACGCGCTCATGGGTCAGCGAGGCGTACACCAGGTAGCCGCCAGTGGTGTGCAGCACGCCCTTGGGCTTGCCGGTGGAGCCGGAGGTATAGAGGATGAACAGCGCTTCTTCGGCGCCCATCTCTTTCGGCGCGCAGTGGGCAGAAGCCACTTTCATCAGGTCTTCGTACCAGATGTCGCGGTGCTGGTGCCAGGCAATGTCGCCACCGGTGCGCTTGCACACGATGATCTTCTGCACGCTGGCGGTTTCCGGGTTGGTCAGCGCCAGGTCGACGTTGGCCTTGAGTGCGGTACGACGCCCGCCACGCAGCCCTTCGTCGGCGGTGATCACGACCTTGGACTTGCAGTCGATGATGCGCCCGGCCAGCGCCTCGGGCGAGAAGCCGCCGAACACCACCGAGTGGATCGCGCCGATACGCGCGCACGCCAGCATGGCGACCACGGCTTCGGGAATCATCGGCATGTAGATGGTCACCACGTCGCCGCGGTGCACGTCCTGGCCACGCAGGGCGTTGGCGAACTTGCAGACCTGCTCGTGCAGTTCGCGATAGGTGATGTTGCGGTGCTCGGAAGGGTCGTCGCCTTCCCAGATGATCGCCAGCTGATCGCCACGCTCGGCCAGGTGACGGTCCAGGCAGTTGTAGGAAACGTTCAGAGTGCCGTCGGCAAACCACTTGATGTCGACATGGTGGTCGTCGAACGAGGTCTGCTTGACCTTGGTGAAGGGCTTGATCCACTCGAGGCGCTGAGCTTGCTCGCGCCAGAAGCCGTCAGGGTTGATCACCGACTGCTGGTACATGGCCTTGTAGGTCGCCTCGTCGGTCAGCGTGTTGGCCGCAACCTCGGGACGCACGGGATACAGGGGAGCCGCACTCATCTTTGTTACCTCGGTGTAATAGTTGTTTTTGTATGACCTCGTTTTAACTGTACCAGAGCGCCAAGGGCCATTCGACGTTGGTAGTAACGGGACCTGCATTTGGTCCAACACTGCGCGCCGACCGCTCTGGCACGGGCGTTCCAGCGCAGCAACAGATAGAAAAATAAATCCCGGGGTGAAATTTCAACTGATTGTTACAGTTTCCGCCAACAGTGTTTATCAAAACGGGCTCTGTTTCGGGGCCCGCCACACTCCTAGAATTCACCTCGCCAGCAACGGCAACGCGAATTAACTGGTAACAGCCCCCACGAAGGCATGTTAATCCCGCGATAACCCTGAAAGTTTCAACTTGCTGCACACGCCGCGCCACAAGCGCAGCGTGACCCCTTACGACCTTAGACAGGTAACTTGAAGATGAAAGCTTTACTGGTATTGGCACTCGGTAGTTTTTGCGCATCGGCCATGGCGGCTGAAGTTGCAGATGTTTCCGCCGAGCAGATTCCGGTTGAACAATACAGTTACTCGCAACATCTGGACATCGCCAAAGTCATTTCCATGACCGAAGTCCCGAACGTCTGCGAAGTGGTTCCGGCCCGCATGACCTACGAGGACTCCCAAGGCCAGAAGCACATTCTCGAATACCGCGTCATGGGTAACGGGTGCTCCAACGGCTGATAGAGCACACTGACGGTAGTTGCGCCTCGGGCCTTGTGTCGACGAGGCGCACCCTCACTGAAAACAGTAACTTCCCCGCCTTTCAAGTCACTCCACAACTTTGCCGATTGCGTAATCACGCAACTTGTTGGCAATGGTGGTATGCGAAACGCCCAGGCGTTTACCCAGTGCTCTGCTACTGGGGAATTCACCCTGCAAACTTTCAAGTACGGCTTTTTCGAAACGACCGACTATTTGCGACAAGTCACCTTCCAGGGAAAACTCGCCCAAAGGTTGGCGCGCGCCATAATCGGGCAGGCGAATGTGCTCGGCCTTGACCACCCCGCCGTCGCACAATGAAACCGCCTGGAACAGTACGTTCTCCAGTTGCCGCACGTTGCCCGGCCAATGGTATTGGCTCAGGCGCTCCATCGCCGCCGGTGCCAGGCTCGGCAACGGGCAGCCAATCTGACGGCTGGCCTGGTCGAGAAAATGCTCCACCAGCGGCGCCAGGCCGTCCAGGCACTCGCGCAGCGGTGGAATGTGCAGCGACAGCACGTTGAGGCGGTGATACAGGTCCTGGCGAAACTCGCCGCGGGCGCACAACTCCGACAAGTCCACCTGGGTCGCGCAGATCACCCGCACATCCAGGTACACCTCCTCGTCACTGCCCACCCGGCGAAAGCAACCGTCCTGCAGAAAGCGCAACAGCTTCACCTGCAGGCGCGGGCTCATCTCACCCACGCCGTCGAGAAACAGCGTGCCGCCAGCGGTCAGTTCCAGCAGGCCAAGCTTGCCCTCGGCGCGGGCGCCTTCGAACGCTCCCGGCCCGTAGCCGAACAGCTCGGTCTCGGCCATCGACTCGGGCAGCCCGGCACAGTTGAGCGCCATCAGCGGCGCCTGCCCACGCGGACTGGCCAGGTGGCAGGCACGGGCCAGCAGCTCCTTGCCGGTACCGGTCTCGCCCTCGATCAGCAGTGGCGCATCCAGCGGCGCCATGCGACGTGCCTCGCGCACCACCGCCGCCATCACCCTGGAGCTCTGGAAAATGCTGTCAAACCCACGCAGCTCCTGCTTGCGCACGTTGTAGATGCGTTCGCCGATGCGGTCAGCCCGGTGCAGGGTCAGCACGGCCCCTGCCAGCGCCTCGCTGTCATCGTGCTCGGACTGCAGCGGTGCGATATCGGCCAGGAACACATCGCCTTTGATCTTCACCCGCAAGCCGTTGATGCGTGACTTGTTGGCCCGCACCAACTCCGGCAGGTCGAAATCCTCGGCATACCGCGACAATGCAATGCCCGGCACTTCGTCCACCCGTACCCCGAGCAACTGTGCCGCCGAACGGTTGGCCGCGACGATCGAGCCCCCCATGTCGATCGACAGCACGGGAAAATCCAGCGCACCCAGCAAGGCATTGAGCTCCATGTGCCGGCGCTCGCTGGGCATCAGGCCCACGCGCTTGACCCCGAACACACCGGTAATGGCTTCGAACTTGGGGCGCAGCGCCTGGAACTGCAGGTTGATCAGGTTCGGGCAGTGCAGGTAGATGGCATTGCCATGCTCGCCCCCCACCTCGCCGCGGGCCACGTTGATCCCGTACTCGACCAGCAGGTTGAGCATGTCGCGCAAGATACCGATGCGGTTCTGGCAGTGCACTTTGATACGCATGAAAGGTCCTACAAACAAGAAGACGAGGCCAACTATCTGCACAACGGCATGAATTCTCGTAAAGAATACGTTACAAAAAGGCGGATTCACAGCTACCAGTACCTGCGTTTTCTCGGCACTTCGGCACCACCGTAAAATCTGCGTTACAAAAATACGGTTGAACCGCCCGCCGGGCACGAGGCAACGGGATGCAAACACCAGGGTGAGGGGGTATTCCTAGGGCATGGCGAAAGCCACCCTATAACAATAAAGGCCCTCATCAGGAGAGCAGCATGAAACAGACGCACTACGTGGCCCGCGAGCCCGATGCGCAGGGTTTTATCGATTACCCGCCGCAGGAACATGCGGTGTGGAATACCCTGATCACCCGCCAGCTGAAGGTGATCGAGGGGCGCGCGTGCCAGGAGTACCTGGACGGCATCGAACAACTGAACCTGCCTCATGACCGCATTCCGCAACTGAGCGAGATCAACCAGGTACTGGGCGCCACCACCGGCTGGCAAGTTGCCCGCGTGCCGGCCCTGATCCCCTTCCAGACCTTCTTCGAACTGCTGGCCAGCAAGCGCTTTCCGGTGGCCACCTTCATTCGCACCGAAGAAGAACTCGACTATCTGCAAGAGCCCGACATCTTTCACGAGATCTTCGGCCACTGCCCGCTGCTGACCAACCCCTGGTTTGCCGAATTCACCCACACCTACGGCAAACTCGGCCTGGCCGCGACCAAGGAACAGCGCGTCTACCTGGCCCGCCTGTACTGGATGACCATCGAGTTCGGTCTGGTGGACACCCCGCAGGGCCGCAGGATCTACGGCGGCGGCATCCTCTCCTCGCCCAAGGAAACCGTCTACAGCCTGTCCGACGAACCGGAACACCAGGCCTTCGATCCGCTCGAGGCCATGCGCACGCCGTATCGCATCGATATCCTGCAGCCGGTGTACTTCGCCCTGCCGCAGCTCAAGCGCTTGTTCGACCTGGCCCACGAAGACATCATGGGCATGGTTCAACGCGCCATGCAGCTGGGCCTGCACGCCCCCAAATTCCCCCCCAAGGTGGCCGCTTGAGCCACCCTGTACACCTATAACAACCACTTGCGGAAGAATCACCTATGAACGCCTTGAACCAAGCCCATTGCGAAGCCTGCCGTGCCGACGCCCCACAGGTCAGCGACGAAGAACTGCCGGTACTGATCAAGCAGATCCCGGATTGGAACATCGAAGTGCGCGACGGCATCATGCAGCTGGAAAAAGTGTTCCTGTTCAAGAATTTCAAACATGCCCTGGCGTTCACCAACGCAGTGGGCGAGATCTCCGAAGCCGAAGGCCATCACCCTGGCCTGCTGACCGAGTGGGGCAAGGTCACCGTGACCTGGTGGAGCCACTCGATCAAGGGCCTGCACCGCAACGACTTCATCATGGCCGCGCGCACCGATGAGGTCGCCAGCACCGCAGAAGGTCGCAAGTAATGCACTTCGGCGCCATCGCGCGCGTGCCGGGCGACCCGATTCTGGGGCTGATGGAGGCGTACGCCAGGGACACCAACCCCGACAGGTTCGACCTGGGGGTTGGCGTGTTCAAGGACGCCCAGGGCCTTACCCCGGTGCCCAGGGCGGTCAAGCTGGCCGAACAGCGCCTGCTCGACGGCCAGACCAGCAAGAGCTACGTAGGCGGTCACGGGGATGCAGCCTTCGGACAACTGATCGCGCAACTGGTACTTGGTGACGACGCGCCACTGCTCGCAGCCCGGCGCGCAGGTGCCACGCAAACCCCGGGCGGCACCGGCGCACTGCGACTGGCGGCGGAGTTCATCCGCCAGTGCCTGCCAGGGCGTGGCATCTGGCTGAGCGACCCGACCTGGCCGATCCACGAAACGCTGTTCGCCAGTGCCGGCCTGAAGGTCAGTCACTACCCCTATGTGGGCGCAGACAACCGCCTGAACGTGACCGGCATGCTCGCGGCACTGGAATCGGTGCCCTCGGGCGACGTGGTGCTGCTGCACGCCTGCTGCCACAACCCCACCGGCTTCGACCTGTCGCAGCAGGACTGGCAGGCGGTGCTGGAAGTGGTCAAGCGCCGCGAACTGCTGCCGCTGATCGACTTCGCCTACCAGGGCTTCGGTGACGGGTTGGAGCAGGATGCCTGGGCCGTGAGGCTGTTTGCCCAGGCCCTGCCGGAGCTGCTGGTGACCAGTTCGTGCTCGAAGAACTTCGGCCTGTACCGCGAGCGCACCGGTGCGCTGCTGGTATGCGCCGACAGCGCCGAAAAGCTGCAGGATGTGCGCAGTCAGCTGGCATCGATTGCACGCAACCTGTGGTCGACGCCGCCAGACCATGGCGCGGCGGTGGTGGCGACGATTCTTGGCGATCCGGCGCTCAAGCGCCTGTGGGCCGACGAAGTCGACGCCATGCGCCAGCGCATCGCCATGCTGCGGGTCGGCCTGGTCGAGGCGCTGCAGCCCCATGGGCTGAGCGAGCGGTTCGCGCATATCGCCGCGCAACGCGGAATGTTCTCCTACACCGGCCTCTCACCGCAGCAAGTGACGCAACTGCGCGAGAAGCACAGTGTGTACATGGTCGGTACCGGGCGGGCGAACATCGCCGGGGCGGATGCGGCCAGGCTGCAGGTGCTGGCGGCGGCCATCGCGGACGTCTGTCGCTGAAGCCTTCGTCGGCAAGGCCGGCTCCTACAGGGACGACGTCGATCCGTGTAGGCGCTGGCCGTGCCGGCGAAGCCGCTGAAGGCCACCAATCAGCAGGAAAATTCATACTGTCATCCAGACTCCTGTATCCTGCCCAGGCTTTATCGAAGCCAAGCGCGCCTTGCGCAGCCTTTCCACCTTATAAACTTGCGAGGAACGACGAGATGCATGAAATCCCGAATCTTCCCTTCCCAAGCCTGAACCAAGCCGAGCAGCCTGCTGCTCCTCTCAGCGCCGAACCTGCCCACGTGGCAGATTCCGATGGCGACGAAACCCCGAGCGCCGAACAGGAATAAACCGCGCACTACCCGGCGTGTGAAAACCACTACGACAGGGGACGACCCCGGCAACGGGTTTTCACACCGCCAAGAACCCTCCCCGCGCTCCACAGGTCTATGATAGGCACTCCAGCCCGTCACCTCCCGGACCTTCCATGCCTGTCACACCGCGCCCCCTGGCGGTCACCCTGCAAGTCGTCTCCATCGTGCTATTCACCTTCATCGGCTACCTCAACATCGGCATTCCCCTGGCCGTGCTGCCCGGCTTCGTGCACGACACCCTGGGGTTCGGCGCCGTGGTCGCCGGCCTGGTGATCAGCGTGCAATACCTCGCCACCCTGCTCAGCCGCCCCTATGCCAGCCGCCTCATCGACAATCAGGGCTGCAAGCGTGCGGTGATGTACGGCCTGGGCGGCTGCGGCCTGAGCGGTGTGTTCATGTTGCTGGCCGCCTGGCTGCAGGCCACGCCCTGGATGAGCCTGACCAGCCTGCTGGTGGGGCGCCTGGTGCTGGGCAGCGCCGAAAGCCTGGTGGGTTCGGGCGCCATCGGCTGGGGCATCGGCCGGGTGGGCGCGCAGCACACCGCCAAGGTGATCTCCTGGAACGGCATCGCCAGCTACGGCGCGCTGGCCATCGGCGCACCGCTGGGGGTGGTGCTGGTACAGCAGCTGGGGCTGTGGAGCATGGGCGTGAGCATCCTGCTGCTGTGCGCGGCAGGCCTGGCGCTGGCCTGGCCCAAGCAGGCGGCGCCGATCGTCAGTGGCGTGCGCATGCCGTTTCTGCACGTGCTGGGGCGGGTGTTCGGGCATGGCTCGGGGCTGGCGCTGGGCTCGATCGGCTTTGGCACCATCGCCACCTTCATTACCCTGTACTACGCCAGCCAGTCCTGGCACAACGCCGCCTTGTGCCTGAGCCTGTTCGGCGCCAGCTTCATCAGCGCACGCCTGCTGTTCGGCAACCTGATCAACCGTCTGGGCGGCTACCGTGTCGCCATTGCCTGCCTGAGCGTGGAGACGATCGGCCTGTTGCTGCTGTGGCTGGCCCCCAGCGCCGAACTGGCACTGGCCGGTGCAGCACTGAGCGGCTTCGGCTTTTCGCTGGTATTCCCGGCGCTGGGGGTAGAGGCGGTCAATCTGGTGCCGGCGGCCAACCGCGGTGCCGCGGTGGGGGCCTACTCACTGTTCATCGACCTGTCGCTGGGTATCACTGGACCACTGGCGGGGGCCGTGGCGGCAGGTTTCGGCTTTGCCTCGATCTTTCTGTTTGCGGCAATCGCCGCCTTGTGCGGCCTGCTGCTCAGCCTTTACCTGTACCGCCAGGCACGACTGAACCCGGTACGCCACACGCTTCAGTAGTCGATCTTGCCGCGCCCGGCCTTGATCGCCCCGCGCTTGCTCTTTGACTCCAGGCGACGGGTCTTGGAGCCCAGGGTCGGGCGCGTAGGCCGCCGCGCCTTCTCGACCTTCACCGCCGCCAGAATCAGTTCGCGCAAGCGCTCCAGGGCGTCGGCCCGGTTCTGCTCCTGGGTACGGTATTGCTGGGCCTTGAGCACGATCACCCCGTCGCTGGTGATCCGGCTGTCACGCAGGCCCAGCAACCGTTCCTTGTGAAACGGCGGCAGTGACGAGGCATTGATGTCAAAGCGCAGGTGCACGGCGCTGGAGACCTTGTTGACGTTCTGCCCACCGGCGCCCTGGGCGCGAATGGCGTTCAATTCGATCTCGTCATCGGGAATGTGCACGGCGTTGGAAATGATCAGCATGGGCCTGGCTTTGCGCGAATTGGCCTTCAGGATACCCGCCCTGGTGCACAAAACCAAAAAGCCCGGCACAAGGCCGGGCTTTCATTGCAGCATCCTGCGCTTACTTGAGGGCGGCGCTCGGCACTGCAGGGGCGCCGTTGGCGCTGCGCTTGCTCTTGAGCCAGTAGAAGCCCCACATCACCACCAGCCATACCGGAATCGCGTACACCGATACACGGATGCCCGGCATCAGCAGCATGATGCCCAGGATGAACACCACGAACGCCAGGCAGAGGTAGTTGCCGTAGGGGTAGATCAGCGCGCGGAACAGCGACTTCTGACCGGTACGGTCCATGTGCTGGCGGAACTTGAGGTGCGAGTAGCTGATCATCGCCCAGTTGATCACCAGGGTCGCCACCACCAGCGACATCAGCAGCTCCAGGGCGCTGTGCGGCATCAGGTAGTTGAGCAGCACCGCCACCACGGTAACGGCTGCCGACGCCAGAATCGAGCGTACCGGCACGCCACGCTTGTCGATCTTGGCCAGGCTGGCCGGCGCATCACCCTGCTCGGCCATGCCGTAGAGCATGCGCGCGTTGCAGTAGGTACCACTGTTGTACACCGACAGCGCCGCGGTCAGCACCACGAAGTTGAGGATATGCGCTGCGGTGTTGCTGCCCAGCAGCGAGAACACCTGCACGAACGGGCTGGCGCTGTAGGCATCGCCCGAGCTGGTCAGGCTGCTGACCAGGCTGTCCCACGGGGTCAGCGACAGCAGCACCACCAGGGCACCGATGTAGAAGATCAGGATGCGGTAGATGACCTGGTTGATCGCCTTGGGGATCACGGTCTTCGGCTTGTCGGCCTCGGCTGCGGTGAAACCGAGCATTTCCAGGCCGCCGAAGGAGAACATGATGATCGCCATGGCCATCACCAGGCCGCCGACGCCGTGCGGGAAGAAACCGCCGTGGGCCCACAGGTTGGTGACCGAGGCTTCAGGGCCGCCGCTGCCGCTGACCAGCAGGTAGCTGCCCAGGCCGATCATGCCGACGATGGCCAGCACCTTGATGATCGCGAACCAGAACTCCGCCTCGCCGAACACCTTCACGTTGGCCAGGTTGATCGCGTTGATGAGGATGAAGAATGCGGCTGCCGAGGCCCAGGTGGGGATCTCCGGCCACCAGTAGTGGACATACTTGCCGACCGCGGTCAGCTCCGACATCCCCACCAGGATGTACAGCACCCAGCAGTTCCAGCCCGACAGGAAGCCGGCGAAACCGCCCCAGTACTTGTGGGCGAAGTGGGCGAAGGAGCCGGCCACCGGCTCTTCGACGATCATCTCGCCCAGCTGGCGCATGATCAGGAAGGCAATGAAGCCGCAGATCGCATAGCCCAGGATCATCGACGGGCCGGCCGATTGCATCACCCCGGCCGACCCCAGGAACAGGCCGGTGCCGATGGCGCCACCGAGGGCGATCAGCTGGATGTGGCGGTTTTTCAGGCCACGCTTGAGCTCACCTGAATGCGAGTTTTGTCCACTCATGAACGGAGTCACCTGTTTGTTTTTATCTGTGACGGAATCGGACCCACCGCGCTCGTGGCGCAGCGGAATTAACAAGGTGGTATACCTTGAGGAGTCTTGGACCAGAGCCTTCGGTACGGGCGTCAGCCCGAGGCGAATCAGCCCGGAGTCAGCAAGGTTGCGCGGTACGCAGTTGGGTCACAGTTAAAACGCGGCGCATTGTATACCCTTGCTTTGGCGCAGGGGTCAACACGTTGCGTGACTGTCGGATGACAAGACGCAGCGGTCCGGCGGGGGTTCTGAAGCCTGGGGGAGTGTACGGCGTGCATGGCGCCTCCATTTCTTGTTATGGCTTGCCCAGCTCTGCGGCGGGGCTTTTGCACTTGGCAATGGCGGCTATCACACCGTGGTTGCGGGGGTTGGGCAAGAGGTTGACGTGGACGGAAGGTGAGCGTCGCCGACGTTTTCGGCAAGGTTTGTTTACAGCCTGAAGGATGGGCTGGCTTGCCCAATCAGTACGCCACAAGTCGTAACGAATTATTTACGACGTGGTTCAAAAAGTTTCCACTGGTTGCCTTGGAGTGTCTGCGCCGGCCCTCCGCCGGCAACGCCGACTCCTACACTGCGAGTGCAACGCCTGTAGGAACCGGCCTTGCCGGCGAAGGTACGTGAAAACACCACAGGCACAAAAAAGCCAACCCGAAGGTTGGCTTGTGTGAGCGCTTACTCAGCCCGCGGCGGCTTGCCACGGCTGCTGCCCGGCCGCTTGGGTGCGGAGCCGGCCGGCTTGCGCTTGTTCATGTCGCTCGGACGCTCGGCCACGGTGCTGCGGCCCTTGCGTGGCGAGTCGTCACGCGGCTGGCGCGCTGCGCGCTCGGTGGTCGCGCCACCTTCCTTGGCCGGGCGCAGGGTGCGCACGCGCTCGCCACGGCCCACCGGCTTGGACGACTTGCGCTGCATGCGCTCGAGCTTGTCCTTGACCTTTGCCTTCATCGCCGGCATTGCCACCGGCTTGAGCCCCACTTCGGCAGCCAGGATGTCCACTTCGCCCTGGCTCATTTCGCGCCAGCGGCCCATCGGCAGGTCGCTGTTGAGGAACACCGGGCCAAAGCGCACACGCTTCAGGCGGCTGACCACCAGGCCCTGGGATTCCCACAGGCGACGCACCTCACGGTTGCGGCCTTCCATCACCACGCAGTGGTACCAGTGGTTGAAACCTTCACCGCCCGGGGCTTCCTGGATGTCGGTGAAACGCGCCGGACCGTCTTCGAGCACCACGCCCGCCTTCAGGCGCGCGATCATGTCTTCGTCCACTTCGCCGCGTACACGCACTGCGTATTCACGGTCCATTTCGGACGACGGGTGCATCAGGCGGTTGGCCAGCTCACCATCGGTGGTGAACATCAGCAGGCCGGTGGTGTTGATGTCCAGGCGACCGACGTTGATCCAGCGGCCCTCTTTCGGGCGCGGCAGGCGATCGAACACGGTCGGGCGACCTTCCGGGTCGTCACGGGTGCAGATCTCGCCGTCGGGCTTGTTGTACATGATGACGCGGCGCACGGTCTCGGCGGCTTCTTCACGCTTGATCAGGCGGCCGTCGACCGAAATCGCGTCGTGCATGTCGACGCGCTGGCCAAGGGTGGCGTCCACGCCATTGACCTTGATGCGACCCTGGCTGATCCAGGCCTCGACGTCGCGGCGCGAACCCACGCCAATGCGCGCGAGTACCTTTTGCAGTTTTTCGCCGGCTGGACGCGGCGGGCTATCGTGCAGATCCTGTTCACTCATCTGGGCACCTCCCGGTGTAGTGCTGCTGAAAATCATTGAATTGGCCAAACAAGCGCCAAAAAAGGTCGCGAATCATACGCCGAACCGACGACAAACGCACCACAGACTAGCCGATATTGCACCCCAGGACGCTGTTTTCCGCTCGAAGGCCGCTCAGCCCTGCGGCGAACCGGGCGCTGCCTGGCCCTCATCGGGTTCATCGGCCTCCTCGAGCAGGTCGTCGAAGTCGGTCTTGAGCCCCTGCTCCATCGAGTCCAGCTCCAGCAACAGGCTGTGAAAGCTGGTCTCCTCGACCGGTGCTTCGGGCTCGGCGCTCTCGTCGGCCAGGGCCTGCAGGTGGGCTGGCACCGGTGCGTCATCCACTTCCAGCAATGGCTCGGGCTCCATCTCGCGCAACTCGGCCAGCGAGGGCAGCTCGTCGAGGTTCTTCAGGTTGAAGTGGTCGAGAAAGGCCTTGGTGGTGGCGAACATCGCCGGTTTGCCGGGCACTTCGCGGTAGCCCACGATGCGCACCCACTCGCGCTCGAGCAGGGTCTTGATGATATTGGTGTTCACCGCCACGCCCCGCACATCCTCGATCTCGCCACGGGTGATCGGCTGGCGATAGGCGATCAGCGCAATGGTTTCGAGCAACGCACGCGAATAGCGCTGCGGCCGTTCTTCCCACAGCCGCCCGACCCAGGGCGCGTAGTCCTCGCGGATCTGCAGGCGGTAGCCCGAGGCCACTTCCTTGAGCTCGAACGCGCGCCCGGCACAGGACTTGCGCAGCACCTCGAGGGCCTTCTTGAACACGCCGGGCTCAGGGCGCTCGGCCTCTTCGAACAGCTCGTACAGGCGCTCCAGCGATTGCGCCTTGCCAGAGGCGAGCAGGAAGGCTTCCAGCAGCGGCGCCAGGTCACGGGGGTCGGTCAGGTTCATTGGGGTGCTCGTGTACGGTTATTCGGCCCGGGCGCGGACATGGATGGGAGCGAAGGGCTCATTCTGCACCAGTTCGACGAGAGATTCCTTGACCAGTTCGAGGATGGCCATGAAGGTCACCACCACCCCCAGCTTGCCCTCCTCGGCCGTGAACAGCTCGACGAAGGGCACGAAGCCGCCGCCCTTGAGGCGCTCGAGCACATCGCTCATGCGCTCGCGGGTCGACAGCGCCTCGCGGCTGACCTGGTGGCTCTCGAACATGTCGCCGCGGCGCAGCACCTCGGCCATCGACATCAGCACCTCTTCCAGCGCAACGTCGGGCAACAGCTTGCGCGCCTTGGCCTGGGGTGCCTCCAGGCGCGGTACGATCACCTCGCGGCCAACCCGGCTCAGGCCGTCGATGCCTTCGGCGGCGGCCTTGAAACGTTCGTACTCCTGCAGCCGGCGAATCAGTTCGGCACGCGGATCGTCCTCTTCCTGCTCCACTTCGGCAGAGCGCGGCAGCAGCATGCGCGACTTGATCTCGGCCAGCATAGCGGCCATCACCAGGTACTCGGCGGCCAGTTCCAGGCGTACGGTCTTCATCAGCTCGACATAGCCCATGTACTGGCGCGTGATCTCCGCCACCGGGATGTCGAGAATATCCACGTTCTGCTTGCGAATCAGATACAGCAGCAGGTCGAGCGGGCCCTCGAAGGCTTCGAGGAACACTTCCAGCGCATCGGGCGGGATGTACAGGTCCACCGGCATCTCGGTCATGGCTTCGCCATACACCATCACCAGTGGCAGCTCCTGCTGGGCGCCGGCCTGTGGGTCCAGGGCCGGCTCGACCGCAGCGACCTGGTTCACGCTTCGGCCATGAAGGGCGCCGGGTCGCCGCAGCCTTCACGCACCAGCACCGCCTCCTCCCCGGTCAGGTCGATGATGGTGGAGGCCTTGAGGTCGCCGTAACCGCCGTCGATGATCAGGTCGACCTGTTTTTCCAGGCGCTGACGGATCTCGTACGGGTCGGTCATGGGTTCGTCGTCGCCTGGCAGGATCAGGCTGACGCTCATCAACGGCTCGCCCAGCTCTTCGAGCAAGGCCAGAAGAATGGGGTTTTGCGGCACGCGCAGGCCGATGGTGCGGCGCTTCTCGTGCAACAGCAGGCGCGGTACTTCGCGGGTGCCATTGAGGATGAAGGTATAGGGCCCCGGCACATGCGCCTTGAGCAGGCGGAACGTGGCGGTGTCGATCTTGGCGAACAGGCCCATCTGCGACAGGTCGCAGCAGATCAGCGTGAAGTTGTGGCTCTTGTCCAGCCCGCGCAAGCGGCGCACGCGCTCCACGGCAGACTTGTCGCCTATCTGGCAACCCATGGCGTAGGACGAATCGGTAGGGTAGACCACCACCCCACCCTTGCGGATGATCTCGACGGCCTGCTTGATCAGGCGCGGTTGCGGGTTTTCCGCATGAATCTGGAAAAATTGACTCACGTTTTCTACCTGTTCAGACGGGTGCAGTGGGCTGCTCATGTTTGAATCGACGCCACAGAGGTGGCAGGTCCTCCGGCAACGGCCGGTAGACACCGATCTCAGACCAGGCGCCCGGGCCATGGAAATCGCTGCCGGCGCTGGCCAGCAGACCGAACTCACGGGCCAGGATCGACATCGTGCCCACCTGTTCGGCGGGCATCATCCCGTTCACCACTTCCAGCGCCTGGCCACCTGCTTGAATATAGTCGGCAATCAGGCGTCGACGCTTGCTGCGGGTTAATTCGTAGTGCATCGGGTGGGCAAGGCTGACCCATGCGTGGGACTGGCGCAGGGTCTGCACGGTGTCTTCCAGGCTTGGCCAGTGCAGCTTCACATCCCCCAGCTTGCCGGCGCCCAGCCACTTGCGAAAGGCTTCGCCGCGGTCCTTGACGTGGCCGGCACGCACCAGGTACTCGGCAAAGTGCGGACGGGCCGGCGCATTGCCGCTGTCGCCCAGCTCCTGCTGGATGGCACGGGCGCCGTCCAGCGCGCCGGGCATGCCCTTGAGCGCCAGCCGCCGGTCGATTTCCTCGGAGCGCAGCCAGCGTCCACGGTGCAGCGACTCGACGGCGCGCTGCAGCGGTTCGGCATCGAGCGGGAAGTTGTAGCCCAGGATGTGAATCGTCGCCCCGCCCCAGGTGCAGGACAGCTCGACCCCGCTGACCCACTGCATGTCCAGCGCCTGGGTGGCAGCCTGGGCTTCGAGCTGGCCTTCGAGGGTGTCGTGGTCGGTCAGCGAAAGCATCCGCACGCCGTGTTCGTGGGCGCGAGCGACCAGCGCCGTGGGCGACAGGGCGCCATCGGAAGCGGTGCTGTGGCAGTGCAGATCAACATTCATAGGTGGCGCATACGCTCTCATTGATGTTTGTTATTATGCCGTCACATCCTGCTTCTGGCTGCCACTGTGAAACAATTCATCGATTTCATCCCGTTGTTCCTGTTTTTCATCGTCTACAAGCTCGACCCGCGCACGGTCGACGTTGCCGGCCAGTCGTTCGAGCTGGGCGGCATCTACAGCGCCACGGCGGTGCTGATCATCAGTTCGCTGGTGGTGTATGGCGCATTGCTGATCCGCCAGCGCAAGCTGGAGAAGGGCCAGTGGCTGACCCTGGTGGCATGCCTGGTATTTGGCGGCCTGACCCTGGCCTTCCACAGCGAGACCTTCCTCAAGTGGAAGGCCCCGGCGGTGAACTGGCTGTTCGCCACCGCTTTTGCGGGCAGTCACTTCATTGGTGACCGTGTATTGATCAAGCGCATCATGGGCCATGCGCTGACCTTGCCCGAGCCGGTGTGGACGCGCCTGAACCTGGCGTGGATCGCGTTCTTCCTGTTCTGCGGCGCGGCCAACCTGTTCGTTGCCTTCACCTTCCAGGACATCTGGGTGGACTTCAAGGTATTCGGCAGCCTGGGCATGACCGTACTGTTCCTGGTGGGCCAGGGTGTCTACCTGTCCCGTCACCTGCACGACAGCGACCCTACTACCCCCAAGACCGAGGACTGACATGCTCTACGCCATCATCGCCACAGACGTTGCCGATTCGCTGCAAGCCCGCCTGGCTGCACGCCCGGCGCACCTTGAGCGCCTGCAGCAGCTCAAGGCCGAAGGCCGCATCGTACTGGCCGGCCCGCACCCGGCGATCGACAGCAACGACCCTGGCGCGGCCGGGTTCAGTGGCAGCCTGATCGTCGCCGAGTTCGACTCGCTCGAGGCTGCCAAGGCCTGGGCAGATGCGGATCCTTACATTGCGGCGGGTGTATATGCCGAAGTGCTGGTGAAGCCGTTCAAGCAGGTCCTGCCGTAACCTGATCGGCGCGACGACCCCTTCGTCGCGCCGGTTCGCCTCACCTTCTGCGCACCTTCGCACACACTCCCTGCTCCCCTTCCTGGCTTTGCCCACTACAGCGGGCCTGTAGTGCTACGCCTTAAAATCCACTCGAATGTTCATCATTCTCGTCCACCTGCCGACAACCTACGCAACACCCGATTGGAATCAAGGAGTTCCGATGCGTCAAGGTCCGTTGTCCATGCTGCTGTGCCTGTTGCTGCTGACCCCGCTCGCCAAGGCCGCCGAAGCCTCCGCCAGCACCCCTTTGTCGTTGAGTGCGGGTAGCCAGATCTCCGAGCTGCAGCAACGTCTCAAGGAAAGTGAGCGCCAGCACGAAGCGCTCAAGCAGCAGCTGAAAAATGCCGAGAACGAACGCGAAAGTGCCCAGCTGACCCGCCTGCGCCAGGAGAACCAACGCCTGAAGCAGCAGCTCGAGCAACACCAGGCCAACCCGCTGCCCAAGCTGCTCACCGATCAGCAGCAATGGTTCGTGATTGGCGCCGGAGTTGCCCTGTTGGCCGTGCTCTGCGGTATCTTTGCCAGTGGCAGCCACAGACGGCGCCGGCAATGGTTGAATTGAGTGAGACATGAGCGAGCTGCTACTGATTGATGATGACCAGGAACTGTGCGAGCTGCTGAGCAGCTGGCTGACCCAGGAAGGCTTTCAGGTGCGTGCCTGCCATGATGGCCAGAGCGCCCGCAAGGCCCTGGCCGAGCACGCCCCGGCAGCGGTGGTGCTGGATGTGATGCTGCCCGACGGCAGCGGCCTGGAACTGCTCAAGCAATTGCGCAGCGACCACGCCGAACTGCCAGTGCTGATGCTGTCTGCTCGCGGCGAGCCGCTGGACCGTATCCTGGGCCTGGAACTGGGCGCCGACGACTACCTGGCCAAGCCCTGCGACCCCCGCGAGCTCACCGCGCGGCTGCGCGCCGTGCTGCGCCGCAGCCACCCGGCCGCCACACCCACCCAGATGGAAGTGGGCGACCTGCGCTTCAGCCCCGCCCGTGGCGTGGTCGACATCGACGAACGCGAGCTGACCCTGACCCTTTCCGAAAGCCGCATTCTCGAAGCCCTGCTGGGCCAGCCGGGTGAGCCGCTGGACAAACAGGAACTGGCGCAGCTCGCCCTGGGCCGCAAGCTGACCCTGTACGACCGTAGCCTGGACATGCACGTCAGCAACCTGCGCAAGAAGATCGGCCCGCATCCCGATGGCAGGCCGCGCATCGTCGCCCTGCGCAGCCGCGGCTATTACTACAGCCTGTAGGCGCCAGCCTTGCTGGCAATGGGGCGCACGCCAACGCCCCACCGTGTAAACACCCTCGCCCACCGTCTTTACCCAAGCTTTACCCTTGCCTGACCGCCGCTGACCTTGATCTCCCTAGACTGGGCACATCCGGTAACGACCGGCCTCAACAAGGAGAGTCACCATGCGCAAGACCCTTATCGCCCTGATGTTCGCTGCCGCCCTGCCAACCGTAGCCATGGCCATGCCCGATGGCGGCCCCCGTCACGGCGCCGAGCACCAACGCGGTGGAGCGCCTTTCGCCCAGCTGGACCTGACCCGCGAGCAGCGCCAGCAGATCCGTCAACTGATGGGCGAGCAGATGAAGAGCCGCCACGAAATCACCCAGCGCTACCTGGCCAAGCTGCCGGCAGCCGACCAGAAGGCACTCAAGGACGAACTCAAGGCAAGCCACGACAAGGTCGACACCCAGATCCGCGGCATGCTCAAGCCAGAGCAGCAGAAGCAGTTCGATGAAATGAAGAAGAAGCAGGCAGAGCGCAAGGCCGAGTGGGCCGAGTTCAAAGCCTGGAAAGCTGAAAAAGCCAGCAAGGCCCAGTAAGCTGTCCACACCCCGCCCGACCTGCCCCCGCAGGTCGGGCTTCTTTCGTTTGAGGTAATGCCCTTGCGTTCACTGTTCTGGCGCATCCTGGCCAGTTTCTGGCTGGCCATCACCCTGGTTGCCGGGCTGTCGATCCTGCTCGGCCACATGCTCAATCAGGACGCCTGGATCCTCAGCCGCCACCCGGGGCTCAATACCCTGGCCATGAACTGGTCGGCGCGCTACGAACAACAAGGGCCCGAGGCCGCGCAGCGTTATCTGGAGCTGCGCAAGCGACGCTACAACATCGACGTGCAGGTGCTCAACGAAAGCGGCGAGGCCGTGGTGCCAGGCACGTTCCCGCGCCGCGCAGCAGCCTTCGAGGCGCGCCGGCACAACGGCGAGCCGCTGCCCTGGCGACGCCTCACCGAGGAGTACACCAGCCCCGGCACGGGCGACACCTACCTGCTGATCTACCGCATCCCTCACCCCGAACTCGACGCCTGGCACCGCGACAGCCTGCTGTGGCCGCTGAGTGCATTGGGCATTGCCCTGGTGGTACTGACCCTGTTCAGCCTGCTGGTAACCCTGTCGATCACCCGCCCCCTCAGTCGCCTGCGTGGCGCGGTACATGACCTGGGGCAGACCACCTACCAGCAGAACAGCCTGGCACGCCTGGCCAACCGGCGCGACGAATTCGGTGTGCTGGCCAATGACTTCAACCGCATGGGCGCGCGCCTGCAGAGCCTGATTGCCAGCCAGCGCCAACTGCTGCGTGACGTGTCCCATGAACTGCGCTCACCCCTGGCACGCCTGCGGATCGCCCTGGCCCTGGCCGAGCGGGCAGAGCCTGCACAGCAGCAGGCCTACTGGCCGCGCCTGACCCGCGAGTGCGACCGCCTCGAGGCGTTGATCAGCGAAATCCTGGTGTTGGCGCGGGTGGATGCCGAAAGCGCCAGCGCAGAACCAGTCGACCTCAATGCGCTGCTGGCCAGCGTGCGCAAGGATGCTCAGCTCGCAGCGCCGGAACAGGACATCCAGCTGCACGACACGCCAGGGCTGAGCCTGCAGGGCTGGCCGACACTGATCGAACGTGCGCTGGACAACCTGCTGCGCAATGCCGTGCGCTTCAATCCGCCGGGGCAACCGATCGAGATGAGTGCACAGCGTGAAGGCGAGCGTATCGTGCTGACGGTGCGCGATCACGGGCCGGGGGTGGCCGACGAGCACCTGGCGCAGTTGGGCGAGCCGTTTTTCCGCGCCGCGGGGCAGACCACGGCCGGGCATGGCCTGGGCCTTGCGATCGCGCGCAAGGCGGCGGAACGTCATGGTGGCAGCCTGGTGCTGGGCAACCATGCGCAGGGCGGGTTCGTGGCGACGCTGGAGTTGCCGGTGGCGGGGCCGGCTAGCGCCTGAATAAAGACGGGTGTTGGCTTCTTCGCTGGCAAGCCGGCCCCCACAGGCATGTCACCGTCCTCCAGGGCAAGTGCGCACCTGTGGGAGCTGGCTTTGCCAGCGAAAGGGCCATCTGATGCCTGTATAGCTTAGCGGGGCTGCTCCCAGGCGCTGACAAACGCCTCGACAGACACCACCGGCGCCGTACGCGGCGGGTTAAGCGGCGTGCCCACATACAGGAAGCCGATCAGCTCTTCGGTATCCGCCAACCCGAGGCCCTTGGCCACCTGCGGGCTGTAGGACAGCTCGCCGGTACGCCACACCGCGCCGATCCCCTGGGCATATGCCGCCAGCAGAATGGCATGCGCCGCACACGCGGCCGCCAGCCGCTGCTCGGACTTGGGCACCTTGACGTGATCCTGCACGTTCGCGATCACCACAATCAGCAACGGCGCCCGCAGCGGCATGGCATGGGCCTTTTCCAGCGCTGCCTCGGTGGCTTCGCCCTGCGCCTGCACCGCCTCGGCCAGCAGCGCCCCCAATTGTTCGCGGGCCGCGCCTTCGATGGTCAGGAACCGCCAGGGCCGCAATTGGCCATGGTCCGGCGCACGCGAGGCCGCCCGAAACAGCAACTCGCGCTGCGCAGCATCAGGTGCCGGCTCTACCAGGCGAGGAACGGAAACACGGTTGAGCAATGCGTCGAGAGCCTCCATCGGCTACCCCCTGTCGAGAAATGTGCGGCTATTCTACCGTTTACTTAAAGAGGCCCATAGGTAGAATGGCGCCCCTCCGTTTCAACCCAGAGCAGATCACATGGCGTTGCCGACCTTAAGGATCATCGGTTTCATTATCGGCATCTTCCTGATTACCCTGGCGATCAGCATGACCGTGCCCATGGCCACCCTGGTCATCTACGAGCGCACCGGCGACCTGCCGTCGTTTCTGTGGGCCAGCCTGATCACCTTCATTGCCGGCTTGGCCCTGGTCATACCCGGGCGCCCCGAGCACGTGCACCTGCGCCCGCGCGACATGTACCTGCTCACCGTGAGCAGCTGGCTGGTGGTGTGCATCTTCGCCGCCCTGCCGTTCCTGCTGACCCAGCACATCAGCTACACCGATGCCTTCTTCGAGAGCATGTCGGGCATCACCGCCACCGGCGCCACCGTGCTCAGTGGCCTGGACAGCATGTCGCCGGGCATCCTGATATGGCGCTCGCTGCTGCACTGGCTGGGCGGCATCGGCTTCATCGGCATGGCGGTTGCGATCCTGCCGCTGCTGCGCATCGGCGGCATGCGCCTGTTCCAGACCGAGTCCTCGGACCGCTCCGAAAAGGTCATGCCCCGCTCGCACATGGTCGCCAAGTCGATCGTGGCGGTGTACGTGGGCATCACCACCATCGGCGGGCTGGGGTTCTGGCTGGCCGGCATGAGCCCGTTCGATGCCATCAACCACGCCATGTCGGCGATTTCCACCGGCGGTTTCTCCACCTCCGACCAGTCGCTGGCCAAGTGGGACCAGCCGGCCGTGCACTGGGTGGCGGTGGTGGTGATGATCCTGGGCAGTGTGCCGTTCACCCTCTACGTGGCCACGATGCGTGGCAACCGCAAGGCACTGATCAAGGACCAGCAGGTACAGGGCCTGCTCGGCCTTCTGGTGGCCACCTGGGTGGTGCTGGGTACCTGGTACTGGGCCACCACCAGCCTGCCGTGGTTCGATGCCTTGCGCCACGTGGCGCTGAACGTGACCTCGGTGGTCACCACCACCGGCTTCGCCCTGGGCGACTACAGCCTGTGGGGCAACTTTTCGCTGATGCTGTTCTTCTACCTGGGTTTCATCGGCGGCTGTTCGGGCTCGACCGCGGGCGGGATCAAGATCTTCCGCTTCCAGGTAGCCTACATTCTGCTCAAGGCCAGCCTAAATCAGCTGATTCACCCGCGTGCGGTGATCAAGCAGAAATACAACGGTCACCGCCTCGACGAAGAGATCGTGCGGTCGATCCTGACCTTCTCGTTCTTCTTCGCCATCACCATCTGCATCATCGCGCTGCTGCTTTCGCTGCTGGGCGTGGACTGGATGACTGCCCTGACCGGCGCGGCCAGCACCGTATCCGGCGTAGGCCCGGGCCTGGGCGAAACCATCGGCCCGGCGGGCAACTTCGCCACCCTGCCCGACGCCGCCAAGTGGATCCTGGCCGGCGGCATGCTGCTGGGCCGCCTGGAGATCATTACGGTGCTGGTTCTGTGCATGCCGGCGTTCTGGCGGCACTGACGCCCTGGGCCGACGCCTCGGGGCCGGCACTGCGCGCCAGCTCCATGCGTGTGCGGTATTCCCCGGGGGTGAGGTCGAACCAGCGCCGGAAAGCCCGGAAGAAGTTGCTCGGGTCGGCAAAACCCAGCAGGTAGGCAGCCTCCAGCAATGTCATGTTCGGCTGCGCAAGGTACTGCTCGGCAAGTTCGCGACGGGTATCGTCGAGCAGGGTCTGAAAGCTGGTGCCCTCCTCCTGCAGGCGCCGCTGCAGCGTGCGCTGCGACAGGTGCAGGGCCTGGGCGACCATTTCGCGCTTGGGTTCGCCCTGGGGCAGCATGCGGCACAGCACCTGACGTGCACGGTGGGTCACCCGGCTTTCGGAAAAACGCGCCAGGTACTCGCCGGCAAAACGGTCGTGCAGAATCGCCATGGCCTCGTTGGCCGTGGGCAACGGCGCCTCCATGTCGGCGCGCTCGAACACCAGCGCATCGTGGGGCGCGCCAAACACCAGCGGGGCACGAAACGCTTGCTTGTAGGGTTCTATATCCTGAGGCTGCGGGCCTTGTACCAGCACGCGGCGCAGCTGGATGGTGCGCCCGCTCAACCAGCAGCACAGCGCCAGGGCGCAGGCCAGCGAGGCCTCGGCGCTGTGCCGGGTGGGCGGCAGGTGATCGCCATGCACGGTCAGCACCAGCGAGTAGCCTTCCGGCCCCAGGCGAAAGCTCAGGTCGGAACTCTCCGCGATAATGCGCTGGTAACGCACCAGGCGCTCGAACCCCTCGGCCAGGGTGCGGCTGGACATCAAGGCATAGCCGACCACGTGAAACGATGCCGGGCGCACCACCCGCGCCATGTTCAGGCCGATGGCACGGTTGCCCGACAACTCTTCGGCCAGTTGCCACAAGCGGGTCATGGAGTCCTGGGTGAAACGTGCGTCGGGGTCGTCCAGCGCGGCGAAGTCCAGGCCGAGCTGCTTGAACAGCGCAGGGCAATCGAGCCCTTCGAATTCAAGTGCCTTGACGATCCCCGAGGCCCAGCTTGCTGACGTGGTTCTTTCGCTCATGGCTGGCTTCTTTTGGGTAAGACCGCTCCTGCGGTGAACGCAAAGGATACTAAAGTGGCGCTTATTGTCACTGACTGATACTGCGACACAATTCTAGACTCGGTTCAGGCTCCACGCCGTGCATGTTTCGCCACCTTCGACCGATACGGGAGCGACGCAGTGAACAGCCCCCCACGCTTCAACAGCTTTGCCGAGTTCTATCCGTATTATCTGGGTGAGCATAGCAATCCTGTCTGCCGCCGCCTGCACTTCGTCGGCACCAGCCTGGTGATCGCCCTGCTGGCCTACGCCCTGGCCAGTGCCAACGGCTGGCTGCTGCTGGCGGTCCCGGTGGCCGGCTACGGCTTTGCCTGGGCAGGCCACTTCTTTTTCGAGAAGAACCGCCCCGCCACCTTCACCTACCCCTTCTACAGCCTGCTGGGCGATTTTGTCCTGTACCGCGACATGCTGCGCGGCAAGGTGCAGTTCTGACCATCGCCCGCCCCCTGCGCGTGGCCTAGAGGCTGGGCTCACCCACCGCCCGGGCCTGGCGCAGGGCCTCACGGGCCTGGGCGTCGGCCAGGCGGTACAGCTCGATCGTGCCGTCCCAGTGCTCGATCAAGGCAGTGCACGACTCCACCCAGTCGCCGCAATTGAGGTAGTCCACCTCCCCCACCTTGCGGATTTCGGCGTGGTGGATGTGCCCGCACACCACCCCGTGAAACCCTCGCTTGACGCATTCGCGTGCAATCGCCTCCTCGAAGTCGCTGATAAAGCTCACCGCCGTCTTGACCTTGTGCTTGAGGTAGGCCGACAGCGACCAGTAGCCATAGCCATACCGCGCGCGCCAGTGGTTGAGCCAGCGGTTGAGGGTAAGGGTCAGTTCATAGGCCCAGTCACCCAGGAAGGCCAGCCAGCGGTGATAGCGGGTAATCACGTCGAACTGGTCGCCATGGATCACCAGTAGCCGCCTGCCGTCGACGGTGAGGTGCTCGGCCTGGTCCACCAGCTGGATATTGCCCAGCACCAGCTTGGAGTAGCGACGCAGGAACTCGTCGTGGTTGCCGGTCACATAGATCACCTCGGTGCCGCGCTTGCTCATGGTCAGCAGGCGCCGGATCACGTTGGTATGGGCCTGGGGCCAGTACATGCCACCCCGCAGCTTCCAGCCGTCGATGATGTCGCCCACCAGGTAGATGCGATCGGTCTGGTAGCCCTTGAGAAACTGCGACAGATGCTCGGCCTGGCAGTCGCGGGTGCCAAGGTGCACGTCCGAGATCCACAGCGTGCGCACGCGCTGCTTGCGCGAAGGTTTGCAAAGCTCGGCATGGGTCATGGGCAGGCTCCGGGAGAGTTTGTGCGAGCTTGCCTGTGGGCAGTGAATCGACCATGACCGTAGTGCGGCAGTCCTGTGACAGGCCGTCGGCGCATGTACACTGCGTGGCCTGTACTCCCGATCCAAGGCAACCGCCCGCCATGACCCCTCGTACCGCCCTGGGCGCCCTGCATGCAGGCGCACTGTTGTTCGGCCTGACCGGCGTGTTCGGCAAGCTGGCCAGTGCCGGCCCGTCGGTCATCGTGTTCGGCCGTGCGGCCTTCGCCGTGCTGGCCCTGGCCATCTTCGTCGGCGTTGCCCGACAACACTGGCAACCCCTGAAGGCGCGGGACTGGCGCGGGCTGACATTGGCCGGGATGTTGCTGGCCGGCCATTGGGTCAGCTTCTTCGTCGCGGTCAAGGTGGCCGGCGTGGCCATCGCGACCCTGGGCTTTGCCAGCTTCCCGGCGTTCACGGGCATTCTGGAAGGGCTGTTGTTCCGTGAGCGCATCCGTCGCAACGAAGCCTTGCTGGTACTGCTGGTGAGCATCGGCCTGGTGTTGGTGACGCCCGATTTCGACCTCGCCAGCCAGGCCACCAGCGGGCTGCTGTGGGCGTTGTTCTCGGGGTTGCTGTTCGCCCTGCTGTCACTGCTCAACCGTGCAGGCTCGCGGCACATTCCGGCGGTACAGGCGGCGCTGTGCCAGAACGCCGTGGTGGCACTGTGTCTGCTGCCGGTGGCGGGCCCGCTGCTGCCTTCGGTGAGCGCGCTGGACTGGCTGTGGCTGGGGCTGCTGGGGGTGTTCTGCACCGGCGTGGCACACAGCCTGTTCGTGGCCAGCCTGGCGGTGATCAAGGCCCGTACCGCCGCCGTGGTGTTTGCCATGGAGCCGGTCTACGGCATCGCCATGGCCTGGGTGATCTTCGCCGAGCAGCCCACCTTGCGCATGCTGATGGGCGGGGTGCTGATCATTCTGGCCATCGTGATTTCAAGCCGTCTGGCCGCCGGCGCACCACACACCGCACCCGCCACCTCCGGCGGCTGAGTCAGGCGCGGTCGTTGTGGCCCAGGTCGCGCTGCGGGTCGATCTGGTCGCGGACCCGCTGCTTGAGCACCTTGGCCTCGGGGAAACCGCCATCGGCCTTGCGTTCCCAGATCTGCACGCCATCGCAGGTGATGCGAAAGTTGCCGCCCGTGGTCGGTTCCAGGGCCACCCGGGCCAGGTCGTCACTGAAGGTGCTCAGCAGTTCCTGGGCCAGCCAGGCGGCGCGCAGCAGCCATTGGCACTGCGTGCAATAGGTAATGACAATTTCGGGTTTGGATACGGACATGGGGTAACGGTCTCCTGATAGGTGGTCGCGCTTATACTAGCCACCTTTAGCCTTTGCTCCGAGAGCCGCGATGCGTCGTCTGCTGTTGTGCCTGTTGCTGTCCCTTACCTCCCTTGCCCTCTGCGCCGCCGAGGCCGCCCGGCCCAAGGTCGGCCTGGTGCTGTCCGGCGGCGCGGCGCGCGGCCTGGCCCACATCGGTGTGCTCAAGGCGCTGGAAGAACAGGGGGTGAAGATCGACGCCATCGCCGGCACCAGCATGGGCGCGGTGATCGGCGGGTTGTACGCCTCGGGCTACAAGATCGACGAGCTGGAGAAGCTGGCCCTGGCCATCGACTGGCAGCAGGCGTTGTCCGATGCACCGCCGCGCAAGGACATCCCCTTCAGGCGCAAGCAGGACGACCGCGACTTCCTGGTCAAACAGCGCCTGAGCTTTCGCGACGACGGCAGCCTGGGCCTGCCGTTGGGGGTGATCCAGGGGCAGAACCTGGCGCTGCTGCTCGAAAGCCTGCTGGCCCACGCCAGTGACACCCGTGACTTCGACAAGCTGCCGATCCCGTTCCGCGCAGTGGCCACCGATATCGCCAGCGGCGAGAAAGTGGTGTTTCGCAAGGGCCACCTGCCCCAGGTGATCCGCGCCAGCATGTCGATCCCGGCGGTGTTCGCCCCGGTCGAGCTGGACGGCCGCCTGCTGGTCGACGGCGGCATGGTCGACAACATCCCGCTGGATATCGTGCGTGAGATGGGTGTGGACATGGCGATCGTCGTAGATATCGGCACGCCGCTGCGCAATCGCAAGCAGTTGGCCACGGTGGTCGATGTGCTCAACCAGTCGATCACCCTGATGACCCGGCGCAACTCCGAAGAGCAACTGGCCTCGCTGCACCGCGACGACATCCTGGTACAGCCGCCGCTGTCGAGCTTTGGCGTCACCGACTTCGGCCGGGCCCAGGACATGATCGACGCCGGCTACCGCGCCACCCGCCTGCTCGACCCGCGCCTGGCCAGCCTGCGCCGGGTCAACGACACGGCGGTGCAACTGGCCGAGGCGCGCTCGGCCGGGCAACGCACCCCGGTGATCACCGCCATCAAGGTCGAGAACGACTCCAAGGTCAGTGACGACGTGATCCGCTACTACATTCGCCAGCCCATCGGCGAACCGCTGGAGCTCGACCGCCTGCGCACCGACATGGGCACCCTGTACGGCCTGGACTACTTCGACCGGGTGCAGTACCGCGTGGTGCACAAGGGCGACGAGAACACCCTGGTGATCAACGCTCGGGGCCGACGTGGCGGCACCGACTATCTGCGGCTGGGGCTGAACCTGTCCGATGACCTGCGCGGCGACAGCGCCTTCAACCTGGGCGCCAGCTACCGCGTCAACGGCATCAACCGCCTGGGCGCCGAGTGGCTCACCCGGGCCCAGATCGGCGACAAGCAGGAGCTCTACAGCGAGTTCTACCAGCCGCTGGATACCGGGTCGCGCTACTTCGTGGCGCCCTACCTGGACATCGGCTCGCAGAACATCGAGGCCACCCTGGACAACGACCCCATCGCCGAGTACCGCCTGGAACGCTATGGCTTCGGGCTCAACCTTGGCCGCCAGATCGGCAACAACGGCGAAGTGCGCCTGGGGGTGGGCCAGGCCTGGGGGCAGGCCGAGGTACGCATCGGCGAACAGGGCCTGCCCAAGGTGAACTTCAACGAAGGCTTCTATGACCTCAAGTATTCGTTCGACACCCTGGACAACGTCTACTTCCCCCACAGCGGCGAAGACGTCAGCCTGACCCTGCGCCAGTTCGAGCCGGGCCTGGGCTCCGACCAGCGCTATCGCCAATGGGACATGAAACTGGACAAGGCCCTGAGCAGCGGGCCGAACACCTGGGTATTCGGCGGTCGCTATGCGCGGACTCTGGATGATGCCGAGGTGGTCACCTCGAGCTTCGTGATGGGCGGCGCCCGGCAGCTGTCGGGCTTTCGCCAGGACTCGGTGTCAGGCCAGAACCTGAGCCTGATGCGCATGGTCTACTACCGGCGCCTGACCCCGCGCTCCTACCTGCCGCTGGACTTCCCGCTGTATCTGGGCGGCTCGCTGGAACGCGGCCGCGCCTGGAACAACGACAACGAGTTCGACAGCGGCTACATCAACGCCGCGAGCATCTTCCTGGGCTTCGAAACGCCGCTGGGGCCGCTGAACTTCAGCTACGGCATGAACACCGAGAACCAGAAGGCGTTCTACCTCAACCTGGGGCAGACCTTCTAGGACTTCTCCAGGTTGCCCAGGATGCGCGCGTGCACCCGCATGCACACGCGCAGCTCTTCTTCGTCGATGCCTTCGAACAGCTCGACGCGCAAGGCGTTGGCAATGGTCTCGATCTGGTCGATCAACGGCTTGGCGGGCGGGCACAACACGATCTTCTTGGCGCGCCGGTCCTCCAGCACGGCCTGGCGCTTGACCAGGCCCTGGGCCTCGAGGCTGTCGAGCAGACGGGCCAGGGTCGGCCCTTCAACCCCCACGCTCTGCGCCAGTTCACGCTGGGTGGGGGCCTCGTCGAAGCGCGCCAGGTGCAGCAGCACCAGCCAGCGCGCCTGCGACAGGTTGAGCCCGGCCAGGCGGCGGTCCAGCTCGGCGCGCCAACCCCGGGACATATGGGCCAACTGCATCCCGAAACGGTGGTGATCGGTCAACGGCATAGGAAACTCATCATCAGAACTAATTAATAGGCAGCTAATCATGCCCTTGGGCCTTAGGCAAGGCTCATGCCGTCGGCAGGCGCTGCATAATCGTCATAAATGATGACAAACAACCTTTCTACATCTCGAACTCGGCCGCCAGTGCGGCGCGCACGCAATACAGCACGCCCTCAGGCACGCGTCCGCCAAACTGCTCGATGATCGCCGACACCGGCGGCAACTCGCCTTCGCCGTCGAGGAACGCGTCCTGGATCTCGCCCATCAGGTCCTCGGGCAGGTCCAGCGCCTGTTCCAGTGACAGCTGTTGGCGACCGATGGCCTCGGCCAGCAGGCTGTAAACGTTCTTTTCACTGCATTGCAGCTGGCCGGCGATCTGCAGCGGAGTCATGCCCGCGCGGGCCAGGCTGATCAGCTCGTGGCGCAGGTCGGCGACCGGGGCCGGGGCCTCTGCAGCGCCGCCCAGCACCTCGAGGAAGGCCTGGCCGTAGCGCTCCAGCTTGCGTGCCCCCACGCCACTGACCTGGGCCATCTCGCTGAGGCTGCCGGGCTGACTGCGCAGCATCTCCAGCAGGGTCGAGTCGGGGAAGATGACATACGGCGGCACGCCATGCTCCTCGGCCAGCTTGCGCCGCAGGGCGCGCAAGGCGTCCCACTGTTCGCGTTCCTCACCGCGCACCAGCTGGCTGGCCGGGCTGCCCGAGCTGCTGCTCTTGCTGCTGGTCTGCGGCTTGAGGTCGCGGCGCAGCTCAAGGGTGACTTCGCCACGCAGCAAGGGCCGGCACGTATCGGACAGGCGCAGCCCGCCATAGCCTTCCAGGTCGATATCGGCCAGGCCACGCGCCACCAGCTGGCGGAACAGCGAACGCCACTCGCCTTCTGCGCGAGCCTTGCCCACGCCATACACGGCAAGCTTCTCGTGCCCGAAGCTGCGGATCTTCTCGTTGTCCTTGCCCAGCAGCACGTCCACCAGATGCCCCACGCCGTAGCGCTGGCCAGTACGGTAGATGGCCGACAGCGCCTGGCGCGCAGGCTCGGTGGCGTCCCAGGTCTGCACGCCGTCGACGCAGTTGTCGCAGTGCCCGCAGGGCTGGGGCAGTTCTTCATCGAAATAGTTGAGCAGGGTCTGGCGACGGCAGCGGGTCTCTTCGCACAGTGCCAGCATGGCATCGAGCTTGTGCTGCTCGACCCGTTTGTGACGCTCGTCACCTTCGGAGTTCTGCAGCATCTGCTTGAGCATCACCATGTCCTGCAGGCCGTAGGCCATCCAGGCATCGGCGGGCAGGCCGTCACGGCCGGCGCGACCGGTTTCCTGGTAGTAGGCTTCCAGCGACTTGGGCAGGTCCAGGTGGGCCACGAAACGCACGTTGGGCTTGTCGATGCCCATGCCGAAGGCGATGGTCGCGACCATGATCAGGCCTTCCTCGTTGAGGAAGCGGCGCTGATTGCTGGCGCGGGTCTCGGCAGGCAGGCCGGCGTGATAGGGCAGCGCCGGGAACCCCTGCTCGCACAAAAACGCGGCCACATCGTCGACCTTCTTGCGCGACAGGCAATAGACGATGCCGGCGTTGCCGCGCCGCTCGTTGAGGAACGCCAGCAACTGCTTGCGCGGCTGTTCCTTGGGCACAATGCGATAGAAGATGTTCGGCCGGTCGAAACTCGACAGAAAGCGCTCGGCGTTCTGCAGGTGCAGGCGGGTGACGATCTCTTCGCGGGTACGCATGTCCGCGGTGGCGGTCAGGGCAATGCGCGGCACGTTGGGGAAGAGTTCGGCCAGTTGCCCCAGTTGCAGGTATTCAGGGCGGAAGTCATGGCCCCATTGCGACACGCAGTGCGCCTCGTCGATGGCGAACAGCGCGATGTCCAGGCTGCGCAGAAAATCCAGCATGCGTGGCTGCACCAGGCGTTCCGGGGCCAGGTACAGCATCTTGAGCTCGCCGCGACGAATGCGCATGGCCAGTTCGCGCTGCTGGTCGGCGCTCATCGTGGAGTTCAGCGAAGCCGCGGCGACACCCAGCTCGTCGAGGGTCGCCACCTGGTCGTCCATCAGCGCGATCAGCGGCGACACCACCACTGCCAGGCCTTCGCGCAGCAGCCCCGGAACCTGGAAGCACAGCGACTTGCCGCCGCCGGTGGGCATCAGTACCAGCGCATCGCCGCCTTTGGCCACGCATTCGATGATCGCCCCCTGGCGCCCGCGAAAGCTGTCGTAGCCGAAGATGTCCTTGAGGACGCGCTGAGCCTGTTCGAGCATAAAAACTCCATAAATCGCAGAACCATCCTGGCCACAGGCTGGATGAAAAGCTTCCCCGCCACACCTGAAATTGCGTAAGCGGCTTTTGCCGGGGCCGCATGCTGGCGTGACCGGGCGCAAAAGCCGGGCATTATACCGGACACGGCGCCCGTGCAGGGGGCTCTGCGATAGGCGTCATCCTTTGCCTCGCAGGCGCCGCAAGATGCTAGAATTCCAGCATCGTTTATTCCCAAGGTAGCCCTGTAATGTCCTTCGCTGAGCAATTAACCCGCCTGCAAGCCTTCCTCGACGCTGACGAGCTGCACGAAGAAGCGCTGGACTACGTTGCCGCACACGGCTACCTGACCGCGCTGTCGATCTGCTCCGAAGCCGTTCCCGAGCGTGAATGGATCGACGCCCTGTTCGCCGAGCCGCCGCACTACAAGGACGAGGCCCAGCGCGAAGAAATCGAAAGCACACTGATCAAGCTCAAGGATCACATCGCCCGCCAACTGGCCAGCGATGAGGAATTCGAGCTGCCGTGCGACCTGGACCTTGGCGACGAGCCGGACGACTCCGAGCTGCGCGGCTGGTGCATCGGCTTCATGGAAGGAGTGTTCCTGCGTGAAGCGGCCTGGTTCGAAAGCGCCGAGGAAGAAGTCAGCGAAATGCTGCTGCCGATCATGGTCGGTTCCGGCCTGTTCGACGAAGAGGCCGAGTTCGCCGACATCGCCAGCGACGCCAACCTTATGGACGACATGATCGTGCAGATCCCCGAGGCGCTGACGGCCTTGTACCTGCTGTGCCATGCCCCGGACGAGAAACCTGCGCTGCTCAAGCCTCGCCACCACTGAGTCTGCATCCATGCGCTACCTGCTGCTGGCCATCGGCTGGCTCAGCGTCGCGTTGGGGGTGATCGGCATCTTCCTCCCGGTGCTGCCGACCACCCCTTTTCTGTTATTGGCGGCAGCCTGCTTTGCGCGCAGCTCGCCCCGCTTTCACGCATGGCTGGTCAATCACCCGCGGCTTGGGCCGTGGATTCGCGACTACCTGGGCGGTGAGGGCATTCCGCTCAAGGCCAAGGCATACGCCATCGGGCTGATGTGGTTGAGCATAGGTTTTTCGTGCTACCTGGTGCCCTTGCCGTGGGCACGCGGGTTCATGCTCACCAGTGCGGTACTGGTGACCGTGTACATCGCGCGGCAGAAGACCTTGCGCAAGCGTACCTAGGCGCAACCACGCGCCCACCCCATCGCGGGCCAAGCCCGCTCCCACAGCTACTTCATTGCTCCTGTGGGAGCGGGCTTGGCCCGTGATGGCAGCGGCAGGTCAGCTGCGCCATCTACGCCTCATGTCACACCGTATCCACCTTCAACGAATGATCATTGAGCATCCCGTTGATCACCGTGGCTGTATCCGCGCCCGCCGAGATGACCCCACCCGCGCCCGCCGTCACCCCATAGTGATGGGCAAGGTCCACGCCGGCCAGTTCGATGGTCTGGGTCGGCGCCGCGCCGGCCACCGCACTCACCTGGATGGTCGATATCACGCCGTTGCCCGTGCCCGTCACCGTGAAGTGCAGGTAATCGTCCAGCGACGCCGACGTCGCGTTCTCGCCCTGCAGCAATTGCGAGAGGTCCAGCCGATCGGTACCCGGGGTAAAGTCGGTCACCTTGTCGTGGCCAGTATTGCCCTGTTGCCACAGGAAGGTATCGCTGCCCGCGCCACCGGTCAGGGTATTGTTGCCCGGCCCGCCGATCAGCAGATCGTCACCACCGCCCCCGATCAGGATGTCGTTGCCAAGGCCGCCGATCAGCGTGTTGGCGTTGTCGTCGCCGGTCAGCTTGTCGTCGTGGTCGGAGCCGATCAGGTTCTCGATCGACACCAGCTTGTCGAGCCCGGCGCCGATCGTGTTCTGCTCACCGGTCAGCGCCAGGCTCACCGTCACCCCAGCGCTCGCCCCGGCGTAGCTGGCGGTGTCGTTGCCAGCGCCACCGTCGAGCAGATCGTTGCCGTTGCCGCCGATCAACAGGTCGTTGCCATCCCCCCCGTAGAGCTTGTCGTTGCCATCGCCGCCAATCAGCACGTCGTTGCCTGCACCGCCATTGAGAACGTCATCACCGCTCCCGGCCAGCAGCACGTCGTCGTGGCTGGTGCCTTCCAGGGTACTGCCGGCCTGGTAGGTGATGTCCACCGCCCCCGTGGCGCTGCCGCCATGGCCGTCGCTGACGGTATAGGTGCCGTTGTAGGTGGGCGTGTAGTCATGCGCCCCGGCGTAGTTGATCGACATGTTCAGTTGGTAGCTTTCTGCGCCCTTGCCGCCGTCGTCATTGACCTGGTTGACCAGATGGATGCTGTACACCCCATCATGGCTGGCGGTGAAACTGCCGCCATCGGCGATGGTATGGTAGGTGCCGCCCTCATCCTTCCACTGCATCAGCAAGTTGCGATCAGCGGTGCGGTTGTGGTCCAGGGTCAGGGTTTCGCCCTCGCGCAGGCTTACCTTGATCACGTCTTCGTCATTGCCATTGGCAGCACTCACCGCCCCCAGGTAGCCACTGACCACCAGCGCCGCGGTCATCGACCCGGCTGCGCCGGTAAAGGCACTGCGCGCCAGAACCCGCTCCTGATTGGCCAGCGTGTCGTCCTGGCCGGTGAAGGTGATGACCGTCTTGCCGTTGCCGGCCGTGAAATCCGCCCCCTTGGTCCAGCCGGTGTTGAAGGTGATCGGCGCCGCACTCAGGCGATCGTGGTTGGCGTCGCTGTCGTTGGCCAGCAAGGCGGCGGCCGGCACGCTGATGCTCGGCGCAAGGATATTGGTGATGACATGATCGGCACCGGCCACCGGCGCAGCATTGGTGTTGACGTTGATCACCAGGTTGGCACCGCTCAGGTCGCCGTCGTTGTCGCTGGCCACGAAGCGGATGGTCTCCACCTGATTGCTGCCGCTGTCCTTGGGCGGCGTATAGGTGAACTGGCCGTTGTCCATGTCCACCACCAGCGTCCCGCCCAGCGCGGTCTTGACCGTGATGCTGTGGGTGTTCGCGTCGAAGGTGCCGCGGTCTGCGCCGCCACTGGCTGCATAGCTGGGCTGGTTGGCGTTGCCTTTGGGGTCGAAGGTGTAGGTGGTGCCGTCGATCAACAGCGACTTGATGAAGCCACCATCGGCACCGAAGTCGCCACCGCTCATCAGGCTGCCGGTGATCGGCGCGCCCTGCACGGTGCCCGACAGCACGTTGTCCAGTTGCGCCAGGTCGGTGACCACCACCGAGTTGGTATTGGTGTGGGTACTGCCGTCATAGGCAGCCGGGTTGAGATTGCCGGTGTTGACGCCGCTGCCCAGCCCGATCGCATACGACTTGATGCCGTTGTCGCCCAGGAAGTTCTCCCAGTTGCCGGTGCGCGTTTCCGTCAGGGCATGCCCCGAGGTCGGCGCACCGTCCGAGAAGAAGTAGCTGACGCTCTGCGCCCCCTCCAGCTTGCCCGGCGTCTGGTAGGCCGTCTGCGCCACGTTGACTGCCGAGTCGTAATAGGTCGAGCCACCCGGGGTCAGGTCCTTGATCAGGGCCTTGGCCTCGGCCACCGTCACCCACACGTCGGTGCGATCACTGGCACCGGTGGAGAACGTGACGACCTGCACCTTCACATCGCCCATGTCGTCGTACTTGTCCAGCAGTGCGCCGATGGCCTCCTTGGCCAGCTCCAGGCGCGACAGGCCGCGCACCCCGGAATTGTCGGCCATGCTGCCGGACACATCGATGATCAGCATGACGTTGGTGTCCACCTGCCCCGGTGTGGTCGAGCGCACGGCGTCAGCCGTTGTGGGCACGTCATCGACGATATTGATCACGATGTTGCTGGTGGTCGAATTGCCGGCCGCATCGGTAGCCTTGTAGACGAAGGTCTCGCTGGTGACCACGTTGGGGCCGTCGTTGAGCCCGCCTGCGGTTTTGGGTGCGGACGTGAGGGTGTACTTGAAGCTGCCGTCGGCGTTGAGCTGAATCTGCCCATAGGCGCCCGTGCTGCTGCCCACCAGCGTATAGGTGATCGCGCCGCTGGCTCCGCTGACCGAGCCCACCAGGCTGCCGGTCGCGGTTTCACCCGCTGAGCCGGGGTCGCTGCCGGTCACGGTGCCGGGGGCGAGGTCGTTCGGGTCCTGGCTAAGGTCCAGGGCCTTCTCGTACACCGTGACATCGTTGTTGGGGCAGGCGACGATCTTGCTGTCGGTGACATTGATGGTGATGGTGGTGGTGCTTTCGTCTCCGTCCGCGTCACGAATGGTGTAGGTGAAGGTGTCCTGGGCACCGTCCTGCGTCACCGCATTGGGGTTGGCCTTGTACTCGGCCTCGCCGTTGGCATGCAGGATGAGGGTGCCATAGGTGCCGGCGATGCCCACGCCCAGCGAGCCGATGGCCGAGGTCGAGGTGTCGGCGCCGAACCGCACACCCACCACCGCCCCGCCCTGGGCCGGGCCGTCTGCCCCCAATGTGTCGTTATCCAGCACATTGCCGGTGACCGTACCGCCCTCCACCACCGTGGTGCTGTCGGACTCCGCCCTTGGCACGTCATCCACGATCTTGATCACGATGGTGCTGGTGACGCTGTTGCCCAGTTGGTCGGTCGCCTTGTAGGTAAAGGTCTCGGACGTGACGATATTCGCCCCGTCGTCGCCGTTGCCGATGTGCGGCGCCGAGGTCAGGGTGTACTTGTAGCTGCCGTCGGCATTGAGCTGAATCTGCCCATAGGCACCTGTAGTGCTGCCCACCAGCGTGTAGGTGAGCGCGCCGGAACCGCCCGTGACCGAGCCGACCAGGGTGCCGATACCCGTCTCGCCAGGCGAGGTAGGGTTGCTGCCCACCACCGTGCCCGGGGCCAGGTCCTGCGGGTCCTGGGTCAGGTCCAGCGCTTTTTCGTAGACTTTCACCTCGGTATCGGCGCAGGCCACCAGCTTGCTGTCGGTGACATTGATGGTGATGGTCGTGGTGCTTTCATCGCCGTCCGCATCGCGGATGGTGTAGGTGAACACGTCCTTGGCGCCGGTTGGCGCTACCGAGTTGGGGTCGGCCTTGTAGATCGCCTCGCCATTGG